>CAYHKW010000082.1:0-2635 GCA_964357385.1 uncultured Gammaproteobacteria bacterium | reverse complement strand
CCCCCAATGTTTGGAATACATCAGTATATGAACGAGGTACTCGTGCAACGGCATTAGCAACCAACAATGTCAGATAAGGGGCGATTCCAATCACCAAAATACTGACTTTTTGTGTCTGATCAATCCCAAACCAAATCAGTGAGAGAGGTATAAAGGCCGATGGTGGTATATGCCGAATAAAATCAATAAGCGGCTCAGCAAATGCCTCGAAATTTCTATATAGGGCAATCGCGAACCCTAGAGGCAACGATATAATCACCGAAATGAGAAACCCTAATAGAATTCGCACGATACTTGCACCGACATCGTTAATCAGATTTTCATCAAAAAATAGTAAGGAGAGTGAATATAAAACTTGTGTTGGTGTAGGTAAAAATAATGGTGAAACAATGCCTGTATATGTAAGCAGTGACCAAATCACCAACACAAACAAAAAACCAGCAACAGCAAGCATGACATAGCTGAGCCGGTTCATTGTGTTATTTTGATTCATTGCTTTCTATTTGTTGCGAAGACTGTCCAAGATAGAGTAGTCAACGATTGCATCAGTATTAATGTTCGTTGGAGTAATGCCAAGCTTGTACCACAAGGTTGCGGTTGCCTTCAAAAGTTCTTTTGTACTATATGCTCCTGTTTTATAGTTATCTTCAAGAGAGAGCCAGCGAAAAGTAGGGAGTTGATCTGTTACATCCTTATCGGTAATCTTAAATCCTTTGGCAATAATTGACACAGATGCTGCTTGATTCGCTGAAATATAATCGCGTGCATCGTATAAGGCTCGTAATGCCTTAGCTAAATCCGCCGAGCGACTATTTTTTATCTCTCCGCGCACCATCAAAAGTGCCGGCAGAATTGGTGAGTCTTTTGAATTTGCAATCACATGACCGCCTGCACGATTTTTTACTTGTGAAAGCCATGGCTCCCATGTTACTGCTGCATCTACTTTTCCTGCAAAAAATGATGTTGCTGCATCAGGCGCAGGCTGATCCACAATGACAAGATCTTTAGTGGTCAGCCCCTCTTTTTCTAACAGATATGCCAAAAATAGATGAGAAGGCGATCCAACTTCCATAGCCACCTTCTTTCCTTTCAAATCTTTCAAGGTTTTTATAGACGCGGTCGCAATGACACCGTCAGCACCCTCACTGGTATCAGTTGCAGCGATTACTTTTATATCGGCTCCTGCACTTGCCAGCAACACGACACTTTCTGGAGTAAGACCTCCAACAGCATCAACATTTTTTGAATTAAGAAGCTGACGACCTGTTGCGCTGTCTCCAAAATCAACAAGTTCAACATTGACTCCCTCTTTTGCAAAAAACCCTTTTTCTTTTGCAACGTAGTAGAGTCCATTACCAATCCAAGGATTGAGACCAATTTTCAGAGGAGTAGTTGTTTGTTCTTGTGGCGTTTGGGTTGTTTGTTCACTTTTTTTACTTGAGTTCCATATCATAGCACCCACAACAACGATAACCGCAGCCACCACAAGAATTATCCATGTATTCATTTTTAATTGCTTCTGCATAGGTTCCAAATAATGATAAAAGTTATGTATATAATACCACTTATCTCTTCATTTCAGAAAACGAATATATGAATCGCGCTCTGAAATAAAAAGGCTTCAGTTTTAATGAAACCTCCATTACTTTATTTAATTTCTACCACTAAAAATCTATAAAAATGACGGTCGGGGTTTGATCTCCAATCAAAATCCAAAGAAATATCTACTATTTTAGTAGTATCAAATTGATTTTTTGTAAAAACAGGGTATTTACGACAACTATACTCTGGATCCAAAAATGTTCCCAACGCGACAATATCACACCGCACTTCGCTTATAACATTATTTGATATATATTCCCTTAATTCATCTTTTGTAGCAGGCCTATAACCTTTTACTGTAATTTCGTCTAAAACATTTTGTTCTGTATCACATTTCGGTCCTAATTGTATTATTCGCATTTCTCTTCTCCTTTTCATCAATCACATCAATTATCATCATGCATATACTATACCATAAAATGTCATTTATGTCAACGGTTATAATGACATAAAGTCAACCATTATATTAAAATTTAATATATTTTAAGGCATTATTATTTTATAATAAGTTATTTTTGTCAGAAAAGTTGACAAATCTGCAATTTCATGATACCATGCTGATATGGATATCTCTTTATTTAAACAACTCGGCATATCAGAAAAAGCGGCGACTATATATATTACCGCTCTTTCATTAGGTACTGCTTCAATACAAGATTTGGCACAAAAATCAGGACTTAAACGCCCCACTACTTATCTTCATGTTGATGAATTACTTTCCCAAGGATTACTTAATAAAATCCCTATCGGGAAAAAAGAATATTACAGCGCAGTAGATCCTTCCCGATTAGAACAACGAGCGACCCAACAGCTTTCTCTATTACAAGACGCACTCCCCGATCTCCAGCGACTACAGGAGTCCGCCCACGGCAAGCCCAGCATCACCATCCTTGAAGGAGAGAAAGGGATTAAGCAAATTTATGACGAAATTAGAGAGGCGAACAGTATCCGTTTCTGGGCACAGCTTTCAACATTCGAACGTGCGTTTGCCCGTTATTTTGAAAAAATCGCGCGGTCAATAGAAAAGGGGCAG
>CAYHKW010000081.1:0-2888 GCA_964357385.1 uncultured Gammaproteobacteria bacterium | reverse complement strand
AATTGGTGAAGTACACGAAGGAGAAGCAACTATGGACTGGATGGTACAGGAACAAGAACGCGGTATTACTATTACCGCCGCTGCGACGACCTGTTTCTGGAAAGACCATCGCTACAACATTATCGACACCCCAGGACACATTGACTTTACGGTAGAAGTACAGCGCTCATTGCGCGTTTTGGACGGGGGAGTGGTGGTATTTGACGGCGTTGCAGGCGTAGAGCCACAATCCGAAACCGTATGGCGCCAGGCTGATAAGTACCAGGTTCCTCGTATTTGTTTTGTAAACAAACTCGATCGTACCGGTGCTGATTTTTACAAAGATTTAGATTCGATTCACGAACGTCTTACCAAGCGTGCCTATCCATTACAGCTTCCGATTGGTATTGAAGAAAATTTCAAAGGTATTATCGACCTTTTGACCCAAAAAGCATACATGTTTGAGGATGATCTCGGAACGAAGATTTCTGAAGTTGAGATCCCTGCTGACATGAAAGAAAAGGCAGATAAGTACCGAAAAGAAGTCATTGAAGCCATTATTGAAAACGATGAAGCGCTCATGAACAGCTATTTGGCAGGTGAAGAAATTCCTGTTGATCAGCTCAAAGCTATTTTGCGTAAAGCAGTTATTGCGCGCGATATTATTCCGGTATTTTTGGGATCTGCATTGAAAAACAAAGGAGTACAGTTCTTGCTTGATGCAGTAAACGATTACCTCCCTTCACCACTTGATATTCCACCGGTTGTTGGATTTGATCCTGAAGATCCTGAAAAGGAAATCACTCGTCATGCCGATGACAAGGAGCCATTTTCTGGACTTGCATTCAAAATCGCAACCGATCCGTTTGTTGGTAAATTGTGTTTCTTCCGCGTGTATTCAGGAACACTCAAAGCAGGTTCCTATGTATTGAACTCAACCACGGGCGAACGTGAACGTATTGGACGTATTGTTCGTATGTACGCTAACGACCGCGAAGAAGTTGATGAGGTATATGCAGGAGACATTGCTGCAGCAGTAGGATTCAAAGCAACATTTACCGGACACACGATTTGTGATCCCGACAATGCAGTCGTTCTTGAAGAAATTAGTTTCCCCGAACCGGTTATCTCTGTTGCCGTTGAACCAAAGACAAAAGCTGACCAGGAAAAAATGGGTCTTGCTCTTTCAAAGTTGGCGGAAGAAGATCCTACCTTCCGTGTCCGTACTGACGAAGAAACCCTTCAGACGATTATTTCCGGTATGGGAGAACTTCACCTCGACATTATTATCGACCGTATGCGCCGTGAGTTTAAGGTAGAAGCAAATACCGGTAAGCCACAGGTTGCGTATCGTGAAACCATCACCAAGTCTGCTGAAGCAGAAGGAAAGTATGTGAAGCAGTCCGGTGGTCGCGGTCAATATGGTCATTGCTGGCTTCGTGTTGAACCAAATGAAAAAGGTAAGGGCTTTGAATTCGTTGATGAAACTAAAGGTGGAGTTATCCCCAAGGAGTTTATCAACCCTATCGAAAAAGGTGCCAAGGAAGCACTTACTCGCGGTGTGCTGGCAGGCTATCAGGTTATTGACGTGAAGGTGGCAGTATTCGATGGAAGCTATCACGATGTTGACTCCAACGAAGCAGCCTTTAAAATCGCAGGGTCTATGGCAGTACAAGATGCCTGTAAAAAGGCGGGAATTATCCTTCTTGAGCCGATTATGAAGGTGGAAGTGGTAACCCCAGAGCAGTTTATGGGTGATGTTATCGGTGATTTGAACGCAAAACGCGGTCAAATTAAGGAAATGAGCGAGCGCGGAGGGGTAAAAGTCATCGATGCTTTGGTTCCATTGGCTGAAATGTTTGGCTATGCCACCCAAATTCGCTCTATGAGCCAAGGAAGAGCGAGTTATAGCATGGAGTTTGAGAACTATTCAGAGGTGCCGCGAAACGTCGTAGAGACCCTTGTGGCAAAGAAATAAGGGGTGTTGAGAAGGATATTGACAGTACCTAAGGATGTGATAGTATATCCTTATCTAATTCACGAGGCCTTTCGCGTGAGGGCAGCGTGCAAATGTTCTAATTTTTATTTCAATGAAATATGGCAGACAAGTTTGAACGCACCAAGACCCACGTGAACGTGGGAACCATTGGACACGTTGACCACGGAAAGACTACCACTACGGCGTCTATTTTGAAGGTGCTCGCCGCTCATGGTATGATCGCTCAGAACAAGAGCGTTGACCAGATCGATGCTGCTCCTGAAGAAAAAGCACGTGGTATTACGATTAATACTGCTCACGTTGAGTACGAAAGTGCAACTCGTCACTATGCTCACGTTGACTGTCCAGGTCACGCAGACTATATCAAGAACATGATCACTGGTGCTGCTCAAATGGATGGTGCAATTTTGGTAGTATCAGCAACTGACGGTCCAATGCCTCAGACTCGTGAGCACATCTTGCTTGCTCGTCAGGTAGGTGTTCCTCGTATCGTTGTTTTCCTTAACAAAGTAGATATGGTTTCTGATCAGGAACTTATCGATCTTGTTGAAGAAGAAGTACGTGATCTTTTGAATAAATATGATTTCCCTGGTGCTGAAACACCAATTATTCGTGGTTCTGCCCTTAAGGCTCTTGAGAATCCATCTGACGAGGCAGCTTCACGGCCTATCTTGGATCTTATCGCAGCACTTGATGCATGGATTCCTGAGCCAGTACGTGATACTGATAAGCCATTCCTGCTTCCTATCGAAGATGTATTCTCAATTGAAGGTCGTGGTACCGTTGTTACCGGTCGTATCGAGCGCGGTATCATCAACATCAACGAAGACGTTGAAATTGTTGGTCTCAAGGACACTCAAAAGACCGTTGTTACCGGTATTGAAATGTTTAACAAGCAACTTGATAAGGG
>CAYHKW010000080.1:0-2898 GCA_964357385.1 uncultured Gammaproteobacteria bacterium | reverse complement strand
GATCACGAATTTTCTACATTGCCATACGTTGAGGAAGATGTTGTTGATATTATTCTCAACCTCAAACAGTTGAAATTTAACATCCATACGGATGAGCCAGTGAAAGTCATGCTTCGCGCAAAAGGCGAGAAGGCAGTGACGGGTGCTGATATCGAAGGAACTCACGAAGTAGACGTTTCTACCCCGAACGCACACATCTGTACGATGACTAACAAGAATGCGCAGGTTGAAATGGAATTGACGGTACGTCGCGGTCGTGGATATTTTTCTACTGAAATGCATGAAGGGGATAAGCCTGAGGTGGGTACCATCCTTGTTGATGCGACCTTTACCCCTGTTCGCAATGTAGCCTTGCATGTAGAAAATGCTCGTGTTGGACAGATGACCAACTTTAACCGCGTTATTTTGACTATTGAAACCGATGGCAGTATTACCGCTAAAGAAGCGGTTGAACAGAGCGCTCAGATTCTTATCGACCAATTTAAGATGATCCTTACTCCTGGTGTGAGCCGTGAAGAGCTTCCAGAAGACAATCAGGCTGCTGCAGAAGAGGTAGAAGCTACTTTTAAAGCAGAAACTCCTGAAGCAGAAGAAGGAGAAGATGACGGGGATGAGAGCAAAAAGAAGCGAGGACGCCCTAAAAAGCATGAGGATGAGTAAGATCTAGACACATTGCATATTCTGTGCTATTATCGTCAATACTATGAGACACCGCAATAAAACTAAAATCTTGGATCGGAAGAAGGCTCCTCGTACTGCTATGATGAAGACGTTGGCAGCTCAGTTTGTTTTGCATGAAAAAATTAGAACTACTCAAGCAAAAGCAAAGGTGCTTCGTACGTATGTTGAACCATTAATCACCAAATCACGAACTAATGATATTGCGACGCGTCGTCTTTTGATGCGCCGTATGAATATGCCCAATGCTACGAAGAAACTTTTGGAAGTCATTGGCCCTCGCTATATCGGCCGTCCCGGCGGATACACTCGTATTACCAAATTGGGCGTGCGTCAGGGTGACGGTGCTTCAATGGCACAAATTGAACTTGTATAATATGATTCCTTCACGAAAAAATACAATCCGAGCAGTACACGTCATTGATGCAGAAGGGGAAGTCCTTGGTCGACTTGCAACGCGCATTGCGGTATTGTTGCGTGGTAAGCACAAGCCAAGTTTTGAAATGCATCTTGATGAAGGTGATTTTGTTACTATTACCAACGTAAGCAAAATTAAGGTAACGGGGAAAAAGATGGAAGACAAACTCTATCACCATCACACATGGCATCCAGGAGGACTTAAAACACAAAAGATGTCTGAAATGGTAAAGAAAGACCCTACGTCAATTTTGCAAGTAGCAGTGGCACGTATGTTGCCTCGCACAAAGTTGCGCTCTCCAATGTTAAAGCGTCTCACTCTTGAGGCATAATTCGCATACTATGGCAGAAACGAAGAAAAAAGTAGTAAAAGCAACCACCTCTGAGGCGTCTTCACCGATCGCAACAATGAAAGGTGATGTGTACACGGCAGTAGGACGCCGCAAGCAAGCAGTTGCTCGTGTTCGTCTTCAGCGTGGAGGAGATAATACTGATATTCTTGTAAACGGCAAGGCATTAGCTACCTATTTCCCAACATTTGAATTACAGCTCTACGTTAATGCCCCTCTTGATCTTACGAGCACCAAAGAAATGATGGCGGTGGCGGTAAAAGTTCTTGGCGGTGGTATTCGTGGTCAAGCAGAAGCGGTTCGTCATGGTATTTCTCGAGCACTTCTTGAATACAATCCTGATTTCAGAAAGACCCTTCGCTCAGAAGGATTCCTTACTCGCGATCCTCGTGTCAAAGAGCGAAAGAAGCCGGGTTTGCGACGAGCACGCCGCGCCCCACAGTTTTCAAAACGTTAATCCATCGGGATTATTTCCAGGCCTCCTTATGCGGGAGGCTTTGGCCTTTGTATGGCTGCACCTTCACGTCTCACAAAAAATACTTCATATCTCACGATGGCGTATATCATCCAAAAGATGCTTACGCTCGTGTATTTTGTTATTGTTGCACGCGTCTATGGCCCAGTCGGACAAGGACAATATAGTGCATCACTTGCTTTGGCAGCGCTGTTTGCCGTGTTGACTGATCTTGGCCTTTCCTTTGTTCTTACTCGTGAGGTGGCACGCAAGCCAGAGCGAGCTTCTGCGCTCTTGAGTCAGGCGTTGTTGTTTCGTATGCTGATGGGAATACTTATTTTTGCTGTTACCATGTTGTTTGTTTGGGGGAGAGGGTATTCTGATCAAATGATTTTGCTTGTTGCCTTAGCAGGTATTGCAACATGGTTTGATATGATATCAACTCCGTGCTGGGCTGTATTTCGAGGATTGCAACGGCTGCAATACGAGTCGACAAGCGTATTAATGGTAACGGCTATCATGGTCGGCATGGGAAGTACGGTGGCACTGTTGCACGGTCCTTTATATTTGTTAATTGTTGGTATTTTGATTTCCAGTGTGGTGAGTTGTTTTTATGCGTTCATGCTCTTGAGGCGAAAAGCTCAGGTGTTTGTGAAATTGAAATTTGACCGGAGCCTTATGGGGCAGATTTTGATATGGGCAGCGCCATTTGCGGTGGCAGCTATCGCTTCACGTATTTATACCTATGTTGATGCCGTTATGTTGCAGCGCATCGCAGGTGATGCGCACGCGGGATGGTATTCGGCAGCAAATAAGATCGTACTGGCATTACAGTTTATTCCTGCTGCATTAGCAGCAGCAGTCTATGCGACCATGAGTGCGCAGTTTGAAAATGATAAACCGCTCGTAGCGAGGACATATTCACTTGCTACCTAATAACTTATGTTGTTGGTAATTCCAATGGGCATGGGACTTGCGACTCAGCCAACCTACTTCATT
>CAYHKW010000079.1:0-3172 GCA_964357385.1 uncultured Gammaproteobacteria bacterium | reverse complement strand
ATCGTGAATTTTGTCGATGAAGTATTTCAACATTTTTTCCGTCACCTCAAAATCTGAAATCACGCCATCAACAAGTGGTTTTGTTGCAATAATGTGAGACGGAGTTCTTCCCACCATCATGCTTGCTTCAGCACCAACCGCCAAAATTTGATCAGTACGGATATTTACCGCAACAACAGAAGGTTCATTGATCGTAACCCCTTTTTCTTTTACGTATACCAATGTATTGGCCGTGCCAAGGTCAATTCCGAGATCCTTTGAAAATTTTCCCAGCAATGAGTTGAACAGTCTGAACATATTCGGTCTCTTTAGAAGCACGGTTGGTCAATTCAAATGCACCTTTTTCAAGGGTTTTTTCGCTGACAATGAGACGGTAGGGCATCCCCAAAAGCTCACTTTCAGCGAGTCTAACCCCTGTCGATAGCTCCATACGATCATCATACAGTACCTCAAGGCCTTCCTGCTGTAAAGCTGCATAGATTTCGTCTGCTTTTTGCCTTACGATTGCTTCTTTTTCCTTATCTTTATTACCAAGCACTACCAAATGAAGGTCATAGGGTGCTACTTGTTCAGGCCAAATAATCCCCGCGTCATCAGCAAAGACTTCCACAATCGTCCCCATCAATCGAGACGTCCCCATGCCATAGCACCCTACGATTGGATATTGTTCCATCCCTTCTTTGTCTTGATAGGTAAAGCCAAACGCTTTTGGATATTTTTGACCAAGATCAAAAACATTTCCTGCCTCTACTGCTTTGGCTGCGGCAAGAGTACCCTTGCCACACTTTGGACAAGTATCCCCTTCTTTGTTTTTTGCCACCTCCACATTAGCGCAATACTCACATTGGTCACAATACACGACATCATCTTCACCGGCATCAGTCAAAATCATGAACTCATATGAAATCTTATCACTAAAACTTCCTCCGGATGCTTCGGTTGCTTTTGCGGTCAACCCACAGCGGGTATAGATTCTAAAGTATGCCGCTTTGACTTGTTCAAAAAACGTATCAAAATCTTCTTGCGTTTCATGAAAACTGTACATGTCTTTCATGCCAAATTCACGGCCGCGCATGATGCCTGATTTTGCGCGCAACTCATCACGATATTTTTGACCAATCTGGTACAGCGCAACCGGCATGTCCTTGTATGAATGTACAAATTTTTGAGCAATCGGAATTGCTATCTCTTCCTCACTTTGACCCAATGCATATTCTTTCTCTGTTCTGCTCTGAATTTTAAACAGCACATCAACGTTTTCCCATGCACCGGTTTGCTTCCATGGCTCGGATGGATGAAGTGTCGCCATGCGCAACTCTTGCCCGCCAATTGCATCCATTTCTTGTCGAATAATAGCCTCGATCTTTGCCATGACACGAGCACCGAGGGGTAAATACGAGTACACACCCGCCATTTCTTTGTGAACATAGCCAGCACGAATAAGAAGTTGGGCGTTTTTACTTACCTCATCTTTTGGGGCAAATTTTTGCGTGGTGCGTAATTGAGTTGATTGTTTCATATCAGAATAAAGTTACATTTCCAAAAGATTATGACCGGTCATATTTGTAGGAGTTAGGATTCCGAGTAGATGGAGAATGGTCGGTGCAATATCAGAAACCAAACCGCTTGGTATTACTATACTAAGGTCATTACCCGCCACGTCAATAGTGCTCACATTACTTCCTTCTAATTCCGATGCAATTACGATACAAGGAACGGGATTATTGGTATGCCCTTTATCAACTTGACCCGTTTGGACGTCAAACATGTGTTCAGCATTCCCATGATCAGCGGTAATAATCATCGCACCATTTCGGGAAAGCACCGTATCAGCAATATTTCCCATAAGTCCGTCGATAATTTCAATTGCCTGCTTTGTTTTTTCAAAATCGCCAGTATGACCCACCATATCAGCATTCGCAAAATTCACCGCGATAAAATCATGCTTTCCATCCTTAATGGCTCGATTCACTGCATCGGTGATTCCCCGTGCACTCATTTCTGGTTTTTCAGCATATGATGTGATGCGTGGCGAAGGAATGAGTATTCGCTCTTCACCGACAAATGCCTGTTCAATGCCACCATTAAGAAAATAGGTAACGTGCGCATATTTTTCCGTTTCAGCAATATGAAGCTGCGTAAGTCCTGCATCACTGATTATTTTTGAAAGGCACCCTTGAACATGCTGAGGGGGGTACGCTACTTGTACCGGTAACCCTTCCTCATACTGTGTCATAGTTAATGCAAAAATATTTTGTTTGTTTGATTTGGTAAAACGATCAAATGCCGGATCGACTATTGCACGAGAGAGTTCCCGCATTCGGTCGGCGCGAAAATTATACATAATTACTGCGTCATTGTCATTCAGTGACGCGAGCGGTACGCCTTTTTTAGAAACCAGCACTACTGATTCAAACTCCTCATCGTATATTCCTGCGTCATGGGATGCCTGCACTGCTGAAATTGGATCAGTGGCTTGTTTTCCCACTCCCTCAACCATTGCACGATAGGCGTTCTCGATGCGATCCCAGTGATTATCCCGATCCATTGCATAAAACCGTCCTGAGATCGATGCGATGGTTCCCACCCCTAAGTTTTCTGTTTTATCAATAATCTTTTTAATAAATTCAATACCGCTTGCACGAGGGGTATCACGACCATCAAGAATCACATGTATATAGACATTTTTTATGTCATTGCTTTTTGCTGTTTCCAACAATGCAAATAAATGATCAATGTGGCTATGCACTCCGCCTGAACTCGTCATACCAATCAAATGCAGTGCAGAGTCGTATGTTTTCACATGGCTCATTGCAGCAAGCATCATTTCATTTTTTTCAAATCCGCCACTCAAAATATCATTGGTGATACGGGTAAGCTCCTGATATACGATCCGACCTGCTCCAATATTCATATGCCCCACTTCTGAGTTGCCTACTTCTGCCCATGGCAACCCCGTTGCTTCACCAGAGGCTTGCAGTGTCATGGTGGGGTAGGTAGCGATAAGACGATCAAATACCGGCTTAGTAGCCTGGGAAATCGCATTTGCGCGCGATGGCGTTCCAATACCAAAACCGTCCAGGATGAGAAGTACCACTGGACGATATGAATCTTTTAACGCTTCAAGTGACATAGATTATGGTTTGATTTCAGGTTCAATCTGTGTGAGTCG
>CAYHKW010000078.1:0-3177 GCA_964357385.1 uncultured Gammaproteobacteria bacterium | reverse complement strand
AAGCCAATTCTTATGCCGAATGTCTACGCTCTTTGAGTCAAAAGAAATCAAAACCTTCTTTTCTGCACGATCAATTTTGACCATAAAACCCCTGTCGCTTCTCGTAAGTCCATGGATTGTTTGTCGGAAGCTCATTTCACCTGTCGGGTATTTCTTGCCGTCCTCTTGATGTGCCCAGCCGTACTTTGGTAATAACACTTGCGGTACAAAGCGAATAGCGCGTGGCGAGGGTTCAATATGGAAAAGTGTCGTAAGCGAAGTTGAGGCAAGGCGCTGCGTTTTCAATTCCCACTCTGCGGCGTTTGGTATCGGCAAATTGTTTTCTTTGATACCGAGCAAATCCTCAAGTGTATTGCCGATGCCTCCGTGATTCCCTCGCCGTGCATTAGGAACAAAGCCCATTTCTGATATTTCCTTCAGCTTGGCTATCAATTCAGGTTTTGTATAAGTTTTAGGCGTATTTTTCATAAGCGACTTGAAAAAGCTTAGATTGAGATTGATGTCGTTTTATGCGATTTTCGGCCATCTCGCAATATTCCGGCGAAATGTCGATCCCTATATAATTTCGTCCGAAATTTATTGCCGAGAGTGCGGTCGTGCCAGAACCCATAAAGGGATCCAAGATGGTCCGTGCATGGGTCGCCGAGACGATTCTGTCTATTAAGTCCATGGGGAACGCTGCGGGGTGTGGGTTGTTCATTTCCTGCGTAAACTCCCACACATCTCCATGTCCGTTCGCTTTCAGGGCAAGTTTGAAATTTTTTTTTGCGATCAAGTATATGACTTCATAGGTGGGTACAAAATAACCTGGATTAAAATTGAATCCGCCTTTTCTGCGCCAAATAATTATCTGACGGACAGGGAAACCGTCGACGATATCATGCCGATCTTGCAACAAACCACCTTGCACGCGCCATTTGTGATTATAAAATATCGCACCATCATCGGGAATGAGACGCATCATCTCCCCGAGACAATCCCTCTGCCATGCCACATACTCTCCATGCGGCATGCAATCATTGTGATGAGAATATCCTTTCTGTAAAGCGGCATTCGCCCACTTACCACCGCGACCGTCTTTCATGCCATTGCCGGTAGAATTTTTGAGATTGTACGGCGGTGACGTAACGATTAAATCCACTGCCCCGTCGGGTATTTGCCGCATGAGATCAATCGTATTCCCGCATACAATTTTGTTTAAAAAACCGTCAAGCGGATTTTCCATCTTGAATGCGATTCTGGGTTCTCTCTCTTGAGTCATCGTCGTCATACGACTAGGATACTACACTTCGGACGTTTCCGGAAAAACAACAGTTCCCTCTGTAATACCAACAGTTCCCTCATTACGCTTTTTATAATGCGTTTATTCTATCATGCCCATGTCTCTCCTATTCTCCCACATGTGAATGGTGCCCATTCACATATATCGCATACCCGTATTGTAACCGACATGACGCTGGTTTCCGGCTCCTGAATCTAAATTGTACGTTCCCCCCACATCTCGCCAATACTGACAAAACTGTACCTGTCCCCGTTTTCGTTTTCCTCGCGGCGCTAAAAACCTAGTGCAGAGCGCATTGCGTAATCGCGTACCATCGCGTTTGATTCGTTGTAACGCGCAAGGAGTTGCGCGTCCAAGATGTTCAAAGTGACGAGCGCAAGCGCATTGATCGCCAACAGGCTGACGATTAGTATTTTCATACATACGCAGTATACCATTCCGAAACGAAAATGCATATCCGGCAAAAATGTTAAATTGATTTCGGTTCCATTTTGCTACTGGAAAATACTATCCACGGCCAAAACGGCGGAAATCTGTGCGTACAGGTAAATAAGCGACCAGAAACACCTGTGGATAAAGCGTAAAAGCAGTTGTCCACAATTCACTGGATGAATCTTATTCGATTTCATGAATCCTTATGTCAAGAATATCAACACTATATGTTTGCATTTTATACATAGATCGTGTACAATGCTTGCATGAGCACTAAATACGCGTCATTTATAAAGTCCCTTCGCACGCAAAGGGGCATTTCTCAATCAGCGGTGGCCGATAAAATCGGGCTTTCGCGCGCTTCGTACATTGCCGTGGAACAAAGCAAGCGCGAGCTCACTCTCGGGGAGTTTGAAAAACTCTCGGAACTTCTCGGGATGTCATTCAGGGACCTTGAGTACGGTGAAATACCCCACTACGAGAAATATCGGCAAATGATCCATGCTTTCTTGCGCCTGAACACCAGTATTCCCAAAACTAAACTCGCAAAATTGCTGTATTTTGCGGATTTTGGATGGTACTACAAGCATCTCACAAGCATGAGTGGCATGCAGTATCGTAAAATTCAATATGGACCTGTTGCCGACGCGTATTTTCGCCTGATTGACGAGATGTTTGATGGAGGCGAGATATCAATTACAAATACGGAGAACGGCGCAATGCTCGTGTCGGGGACGCGAGCGGGCGCAAAGGAGCGTCTTTCCCTCATTTCAGAAAATGAATACGCGCTCATGCGCGACATCAACCGAAAATGGAAAGGTAAGCGCACCGACGAAATGGTAAAGTTTACCCACAAGCAAATGCCGTACCTCTTTGCGGAGGATAATGATCTCGTATCATATGAAGTCTTCGGGCAAGAAGATCCCGATGATATTTATTAACTATGAGATATACGGTTGTTTTTGCCCCGTTTACCGATCGGCACTACACACGAACATTCGCGAAGAAATACAAAGGTGCGTGGGATAAAACGCGCAGGGCTCTCGTCGTCGAATTTACTTTCGCGGACCTCCTTTTTGATAAAAGCATCGCTGAAACCATTTGCGTTTCCGCAGATAACGATGTGCGGATCTGTAAGACAGAGTTCAAGATTCTTGGTACGGAAGTTTCTCGGCACGCTTCGGGGAATAGGTGCATTATCGCGGTGCAGAAAAGCACCGCGATTGTGCATGTGCTCCTTGTCTACTCAAAAAGCGATATTGGCGGCACCAATGAGACGGCAAGGTGGAAATCCATCATCAAGGATAACTACCCTGAATATAAAGGGCTTCTGTAAGGATTCAGCAATTCCCAGTATTCGTCTTCGCGAGCTTTGCGAAGCGATCCAGGGGCATGTGGCAGAACTCTAGATTGCTTCGCTCCGAACGTGACCAATTTTTCAACATGGTAATCCATGTTAGAAA
>CAYHKW010000077.1:0-3182 GCA_964357385.1 uncultured Gammaproteobacteria bacterium | reverse complement strand
ATGAATCTCACAAAAAAAACCAGTATTGGTTCTTTTCTAAGAAATGTTCCTTATCTTGGTCTTTGTACCAATGCTGAAGTAGAACTCTATCTCAAAAGCATGGAAGCAAAAGCTCGGCATAATACTGAAACTGTTGCAGATCTCGCACAACGCCATGAACGATGGAGAGCATCATCATCAACATGGGTACGTATAAATACGGGGCGTAAAAATGAAAAAACAGGTGAAGATATATACCGCTTTAAGCTTTCTCGAAACGGCGGTATCAATATTCCCTCTTTGATGGCAAAATACAAACTCTCTGACGAAGCAGTGGTGCAAGCACGGGAAACACGGCGCCAAGAACAGCAAGAAAAAAAGCAATCATAACACCAATGTAAAAGCCTCATACAATTCGTATGAGGCTTTCTTATTATATATGCTGCTATGAATTCACTTCAAAGTATAACTTTGTGGTGAGTTTAGATGCTTCTTTGCTCATTCTCTCCATTGCCGCTGCTTTGGTTTGAATGGTTTCATCCTTGAGAACCTCTCGTTCACTTGCATAGAGAGAATATGCACACACAAGTTCTTGCATAAGAAACTTCTGTAGTATACCCTTTTCCTTTGCAAGTTTATATCCGTGGCTTTCAATATTGATAACAATCTTTGGCCTTCCTTCCCCCGCCTTGTGAAATGTGATTGGCATTTGGAATACCTGGCTGGTCTCAGTTGTCACCATCTCATATTGGAACTGTTCGTAATTAATACTAATTACATCAGTCCGCCTGTCTATAACCGTAAGAGAACATTCCATTATCTGTTGAGGATTTGCCGTATCATACACTACTATTGTCGCTGATCCTTCCTCCAAAGGGGTGAAGTATGCTCGTGCACCCTGTGCATCCAACTGACCAACCCCTGTTTCCAGTTTCCATACTAATTCGCCCTTCTTTTTATCGCTATTTTTAACCGTTAAAAACATAGCGACCCCTACTTCTATTTGTGCTTGCGCAGGGGAAAGGCTCATGCGACGTTCTGATGTTACCGTATACGATGCCTTAGCGCTGTAGGGGGTACCGGGGACTTCGACAATCACTTCGCCTGGGCCTTCTTCGGTCGCATTCCCTTTGAATGTCAGGCCTTCTGTAATGCCGTTTGAGACCCGTGACATTGCGGTGTTCCAAAGAAATTTCGTTGGCGCAAGTTTTTTCAGATAGGCGTCATCAAGCTTAAGAGTAATCTCGATCATTTCATCCTTTTCAATTTCATCTTTGTAGTCCAGCGCCATCGGCTGCTGTTCTACGACCTTCTTTACTCTTGGTTTTCTTGCTGTTCCCCCCGATCCTTGTCCTGATGGCATCGTATCTTCATTGTCATAGCGAGCATTAAAGTGCGCAACGATGTTTTGAATTTGTGATCGATCATCAGTATCGCTAACGGAATCGAGTTGGATTTCAAGAGCTGCTTTGACGTCAGACTCGAGTTTCTTCAAGAGTTTAATCAAGCGATCAACTCGTGGCTGATTTGCCAAAGAACCTTTGAAGGTTGTTCTGTCTTCATTCGCGTAGTCCCGCAAAAATGTAGCAGATATAGTCCCGCATACATCCTGCAAGGTATAGAGGATCGGGAAATCCTTCGCCTTATCACCAATAGCCTTCAAAAAGTTTGCTAATGATACTTCACCCAGCTCATTGGGAGCAAAGATTAACGTATCACCGGCACGACGTTTTTGAGGGTTATATAATTCAATTGAGACCGTACCAAGTTCGGCATGTTCTACAACATGAGTATATATTTTCCCTATAACTTTACGTTGAGGGATGTATACCCCATCAACCGTTAAAATGGTGCTATATTTCAAGGGAAGCATTGACGCTAACTCCTCAGCTAGCTTTTCTCCTCTAAAAAAATGTCTCCCGTTGGGCTCAGCAAGAAGAAATTTCATTTCTGTTCCGAAGGGATGGTCATACGGCCATGTCTCCTTTGTTTTCTTGACCGGTATACCATCGCTGATATCTTCACCAAACATGATTTTCCGCTCATAGGTTTCTACATCCATTTCAATGACGTAGACATGATTGGGTGATTCCTTTGGGGCAGAACGTATTTGCATTCTTTTTCCTATTGAATACAGTACATGCTTTAATCCGGTACCAAACTTACCCATTTGAGTTATTTCTGCAGGGGATTTATTGACCGAAACAGCAGCATGACACCGCTCTTCGTTCATACCGATCCCATTATCAACAATAGTGAGGTAAGCCAAATCACTCGTTGTTAAATTGATGGTGGTAGCAAACCAATCCCTGCTATTCTTTACCAACTCTTTTATACAGTGGGGAAAAGAATATCCTCCAAATACACTAGGGAAAAATTTATCACCGATTTCACCCTTTAAACCATTACCTTTTATTAGTATTTTTTTCACCTTTTTACCTCCCTTGATTTACAATAGTATTACTTGCTTTAAACGATTTTTTCTCGCCTAACAAATAGGCAAGTTTTTGTGAATGACATTGCGCAAATTTTGCAATGGCACCCAACAGCAGAGAACGTGCACCCGGCGATACCTGAAGAATCTTTTGACGGATTTCATTGTTCGCTGCGAGCACCTGAAGCGTACTAATTGCCCGCTCGACCCAACTCGCCATATCATCGACTGTCTGCAACAATGTTTCACCATCTTGAATGGTAATATTCGCTGCTACAAACCCTTGCTTCTGTTCCGTCTGTATAACGGTCTCATCGCGAGGTGAACTTGATTCAAACAAACGAAGAGAAAGATACAAATCTTCCACCAGCGGGGTAATGATAATGCGTATTGAGCGATCAAACCGTGATGGCATGTTGCTCAGCACTTCAATATTGAGAGAAACAATATGCAATAATTCCTTAAACTCGCTTACATACGTTTGTATCGGCGATGTTTTTTGGACGGGCAACGTTGTTTCTGACGGTATCACCACATGAGGATCAACGGTTTTCGTTTCTGATAGTTCCTCCGTCTTGACTGGTGGTGGGCCATCCGCTTTGTCTATGGGGATGGACTCTTTGTTATTGATGACATGCTTCTGTTTTTCAAGAAAATCTTTAATCCGTTTAATCATTTTTATTGTTGTAGGGTTAGCGCTATTATCTGTTTCAGAAAGTCTTTTCAAATACCCCCGAGACGTGCCAATCGCTACCGCTAATGACTCACG
>CAYHKW010000076.1:0-3212 GCA_964357385.1 uncultured Gammaproteobacteria bacterium | reverse complement strand
TCGTGTACTTCACCAATTTTGTGTTTCTTACCGGTATAAAACAAAATGCGCTCGGTGGTGGTTGTTTTACCGGCGTCAATATGAGCGATAATACCAAAGTTACGGGTTTTTTCTAAAGAATATTCACGCATAGGTCAGAAAATAATAAAAAGCAAAACGCCCACGCTTATGCGCGGCGTCGAGATGCAAAACGGGCAAAGTGTGCAAACGCGCGGTTTGCTTCTGCCATACGATGTACGTCCATCTTCTTCTTCATTGCATTGCCTTCTTTGTTAAGAGCAAGCATCAATTCTTCAGCCAATTTTTCGTACATAGGCTTTCCTTTGCGAGCACGGGCTGAGTCAAGAATCCAGCGGAATGCAAGCGCATACTTTCGTTCTCCGCGAACAGGAAATGGTACCTGATAGTTTGCACCACCAACGCGGCGACCGCGAACTTCGATAGCAGGCATCACGTTCTTGAGCGCTTCATCGAATACCTCGAGAGGATCTTGCTTAGTCTTTTCTTTGATAATATCAAATGCATCGTAGACTACTTTCTGAGCTACTGACTTTTTGCCGTCATACATGACGTAATTGATAAAACGACTCAAAATCGCGTTGCGATACTTTGGGTCTGGGGCAAATACTCGTTTTGGGGCTTGTTTTCCACGCATAGATTAAGCTGCCTTTTTAGGACGTTTAGCACCGTACAGTGAGCGGGCTTGGCGGCGAGTTGCAACGCCAGAAGTATCATAAACACCACGAACAATGTGATAACGAACACCAGGAAGGTCTTTTACACGACCGCCACGGATGAGAACTACGGAGTGCTCCTGGAGGTTGTGACCAATACCAGGGATATATGCCGTAACTTCCATACTGTTTGAAAGACGCACACGAGCGATCTTACGAAGAGCGGAGTTAGGCTTCTTTGGGGTCGTCGTGGTTACCTTCGTACACACGCCACGCTTAAAGGGGCTTGAATTCTGACTCTTGGTACGACGAAGACTATTCAGGGTCATCTGCATTGCGGGAGACTTGGATTTTGTGGCCAATTTCGTTCGTGGTGAACGAATCAACTGATTAATGGTAGGCATGTGTACTGAATACTAAATAAAAAAGCCTTTATTGAAAGGTTTTTAGATCCTTTATCGATAAGTAATACTATTCTAGGGATGTTTTGGAAATATGTCAATATAGTAAGGGAAAATGGGGGTTGTGGCAAGGATTGGTAAAAAAATAAAAGACCACCTAGGTAGTCTTGTTCTCTGCTTTTTTATATTTAAGCTTTCTTTATTGCCTTCAATAGTTTAGCTTCCCTCAACCTAAGGGTTTTAAGAATTCTTCTTATCCAAAAAGAAGATATCCCAAATTGTTCTGAAAGTGCCTTGTATGTACGTCCTTGTACTCGTAACCTGAAAATTTCCTTATTCCTGCCAGCGATATCTGCAAAGCATTCTGGATGAAACATTGATTTTAACGTTGTCTTCATTCTTTTCCCATTTACCTGTTCAACATACCGTTGAAACATTTCTGGATCGAGATGTTTCAAAAAAGTGTGTCGCTCTATATCATTTTTGGATAGATAGGGAGCGAATATTTTTAACACAGATGTTTCCTTGGAAAGCAAATCCAAAATTCTATAACTTGGACAAAGCATATCATTGAATATACTTCCCGGAAAAAAATCAGACATATCTATAACAGGAAGATGTCCTAATTCATCTGGGATACTTGCAACCTTGCAATCCATTAACAACATTATTGGACCTTTTACTTGTCCTATATGTTCAAGTACATACTTTCCCCAGTACTCCAGACTGCTCATTTGCAACAGCAGAACGGGGGGATAGGAAAATCTACCCCCTATTACTTCTTTGAATTGATCTTCATTTTCTATGAAAGAAGCAGATAGGGACGCTTCTGCAAGAAACTCCCCTACGAACTTTTTTTCACCTTCTGCAGTCGGATCACAGACCACTTTCAAGTCTAAACTGTCGACACCAATAGACAATACATTTAACTTTCCCATGTGAAACCTCCGTTTCTCTTACCTAAATTTGTAATATTTTAAACTAACGACGAATCAAACCATAGCATATTTTACCCTTTTTGTCAAGAAGAACGACCTTAAAACCCTTATATTTAAAGCAAAGATGGCCTTTCTACGACAGCTGCACAAACGGGATCCCAAAAATAACCATAATACTCACCAAAATCCATGAAATCACGGATGATATCTGATTATAGGCCAGCAGAAGGACACCAAGGACGATCAACGGGGCGTACTGCTCAATCATATGCTGGGCTCGCGGAGACAAAAACGATGACCAAATCCGGGATCCATCAAGCGGTGGCACCGGCACGAGGTTAAACAACGCCAACATGAAGTTTATAACCACGCACTCGAACAAAAAGACCAACAGAAGGTTATTAGGCGGATAAAATGGGTAGGCAATTTTTAAGATAATAGCAGCAACGATGGCCAAAACAAGGTTTGAACCAGGGCCCGCCAACGCCGAAAGAAGGCCTCCCCACTTTGGATTACGCATTGCATAGGGATTTACTGGCACGGGTTTTGCCCAGGCAAACACGAAAGGAGACTTAAAAATGAGCAAAACCGCCGGTACGATAATACTTCCGTACAAGTCGAGGTGTCGGATGGGGTTGAGGGTGAGACGCCCCGCATCTTTAGCAGTATCGTCCCCCAAAAGATACGCAGCAAATCCATGGGAAAATTCATGGACTGATAGAGAAATAATCACGACCACAGCGCTCAAAATATACGGTAAATACTGTACTATTGCTTGTTCCATAAGAATATGTTAGAGTGAAACCACGTTTTTGTTTATCTATTAAAGAAAAAAGGTATGCCCCGTGGCTGTATGGTATGCGGACGCACTTCTCTCAACGGCGCAAGTAGGAGTCATTCTAATATAAAGACCCTTCGTAAGCAACATCTTAACATGCAATCCAAGTGGATCGCTGGTATGCGCGTTGCTTTGTGCACCAAGTGTATTAAAACCGCAAAAACAAAAGAGCTGCTTCCGGTGGGAGCTAAATAGTCAAAAAAGACCCTCGAAGCGAGCGGTCTTTTTTGTATGAAAACTATTTACCCGGTGGTCAGTATACGATACACTCTGTGGATACGGGCTGTAGTATAGTGGTAGTACGCATGCATGGGGTGCATGTAGTTGCGGTCCGATTCCGCACAGCCCGAGAGGAGATCGG
>CAYHKW010000075.1:0-3233 GCA_964357385.1 uncultured Gammaproteobacteria bacterium | reverse complement strand
ACATTGCGTTCAGTCCGTTTCTTGGTCTGTCGCAAATGTTTAATTGCGGAAGGGGTATGTGCCATAATTTAAAAAATTAATAACTGAAATAGTATTATCGATATCGTAAACTCGCAATGGTCTTGCCACTGGTTTTGCGCTGCTTTCGCTGGGCAACTTTTCGTTTCTTATTCATACTTGCTGGGTTTTATAGATAACGGTGGCGGACCGGACGGGACTCGAACCCGCAACTTCTGCCGTGACAGGGCAGTGCTCTAACCAATTGAACTACCGATCCACGTCCTTTTAGAGGCTAAACTATAACGATAGTCTATCAGATTCTTCCTGATCGCGCAAGAGGTGCCGTATCAAAAGAATCATAGCCACGGCCATCACTGCAAGGGATATCCATTGGGGCATACGCAAGCCAGCAATAACCGGAACAATATCAATACGGAGAAACTCAATCAAAAACCGTCCAAAGGAGTACAGCAGGGCGTAACTCAAGAAAATCACGCCAAAATGCATAAATCGAACCTCCCTATTTGATCGATGAACAAACCGAAACAACAGAATTCGAGAAGCAATAAACAGACCTATAAATAATGCCAATGCAAAGAGTGATTCGTAGAGAAATGTCGGCTGGAAATGCGAAAACCCTTCGTATCCTGTTACCCTTTGCGCAAATTCGATAGGGATACCCCAAATAAGGGATGTTGGAAGACCGTATGCCTCTTGGTTAAAATAATTACCCCATCGGCCGATTGCTTGCCCCAACACCAACCCTGGTGTCATGATATCGACCATAAGCCAAAACGGTAATTTATGGCGCCATGTGTACACGAAGGTGACCAAAAGACCAGCCAAAAATGCACCATGCCATACCCAGCCACCATGCCACAATGCAATAATTTCCCATGGGCGAGGGATAAAAAAATCGAGGTGATACAACACATACAACAACCGTGATGCAATCACCCCAAACAAAAGTAGCCAGAAAAACAGATAATCAACATGAACCACCAACTGCCGCCTCAGCACCATCTCATACTTATGCGCCAAATACACCGTCATCAGATATCCGACAATCACCGCAACACCAAGAAGCACGCTGTAGGTATAAATAGTGAATGAACCGAATTGAAATAATATTTCAGGGGGAATGTAATTCCAAAAAGACATACTTAAAATAAAAAAACCTACTAAAAAGCGATTACGCTTACTAGTAGGTAGTATATCATTAAATCGTTACAATCGATTCAAATGCTATAGACAGGGTGAACTTTTTGTAGATTCTCCCGTTTCTCTTTCAAGACCATTAAAAGATCAAGAGTGAAGCTAAGGACGACATGAGTCTTCTTCCTCTCCATTTCAGATGCTAACTGAATTGAATTGCCAATCTTGGTAAGCATGTCGCCAATTTCAGTAATTGAACCGACTAAAAAGTGTTCATAAAACAAAACTTTTCCATATGCTTTTTCTTTTTTATCTTGGATGATCAGTTTAACTTCATCCTCGATTTTCAAGAGCATTTTGAACGTATCTGCCATTACTTTTTTCATCTTTTCGACAAGATCACTAAGACCATGACGCACTTTCTTTGGATCCATTGATACTTCTCCTTATGTAGTATATAAATATTGTTAAAGTACAATACAACCGCATTACTGCTTTTGTGTTATACCTTATACAATAGACTATACTATTTTAAGAGTTTAGTCAAGTGAATAGCTGACATTTTCTCAATAGAATAAGCTTTTTTCGTATATAATAGTATGGAATTCTTGTTATTTTTCCCTGAAAGACCAGATACTTGCTTCAATAATTGAGGTATCGTCTCAAATGCATATACCCCCCTATATAATGAAAGTTTTTCACGAATAAGACCATTTTTTGCCAGCACAAAAATCGGCAATCGCTGGCGCAAAGCACACAGTGATGCAATGGTTTCAACAGGCACATTGTTGCAAACGACTGCTCCGATATTACGACTATTGATAATCGAACATAATTCTTCACCGTCCATACGCGGAGCATTAGGAGGACAGCCAGCCACATCATATTTTGAATCCTCTGCTGCCTGGATGGTCGTACTCATCATAGATACTGCTTCAATCGGATACGCACCACTCGCACTTTCACCCGATAGCATTGTTGCGTCAGTATGGTCAAACACTGCATTGGCAACATCCGACACCTCAGCACGGGTCGGACGACGATTAGTAATCATACTTTCCAACATTTGGGTTGCGACAATGACTGGCTTTTCTGCGGCAATACAAGCGGCAATCAAATCTTTTTGGAGAATAGGTACTTGCTGCGCATCACACTCAGTACCGAGATCACCGCGGGCAACCATTATGACATCAACTTCTTCAATAATGCCTTTGATATTTTTAATCGCCTCTGGACGTTCAATCTTTGCAACAATGGCAGGCGGTGTCTTTGTATATTTCAACATGTACTGACGAAACTCTCTCACCTCTTGTCCATTTTTTACAAATGACATGGCAATGTACGGCACTTTTTGTGCAATACCAAACAACGCATCTTTTTTATCTTTTTGAGTAATTGAAGGCGCCCTCAATGATGCACCCGGCACATTGATTCCTTTGTGAGTTTTGATAGTTCCTCCCACCTCAACAACGGTCAATACCGTGTTCCCTTTGATTCCTGTTATTTTCAAATCAATCGTCGCATCAGCAATAAGGATATGGTGTCCTTTTTTTACATCTTTATAAAGCTCCTCGTACTGGCACGGGATAGTGTTTTTCATCTCATCGTTAAAATCAGATTCCGGTACCACCATGATCTTTTGACCTTTCTTTACCGGTATTTCACGAGTGAGATCGCCAATGCGAATACGCGGACCTTGGAGATCTTGAATCATGCCAATGGTAGTATGCATTTCTTTTTCGACTTGGCGGATCATCTTGATGATAGCGCCGTGAGACTCATGAGTTCCGTGTGAAAAATTCAACCGAGCAACATTCATGCCCGCCTTCACCATTTTTTTTAGCATCGCGGGGGTGTTGGAAGAAGGACCGATGGTGCACACAATTTTTGTTCGTTTCATATCGTAATGTTTTTGGTAACTTGAAGAATGACAATGTATATATGATAGCAGGGAGAAAGGAGGGTGTATAGGATGCAGGTAAATAAAAAGACTCTTTCGACACGTAATATAAAAGAAAGCATTGACTGCTTTCTTTTTGTAAAATATTACCCTGATAATTCTATTGTTTTTTTTAATA
>CAYHKW010000074.1:0-3300 GCA_964357385.1 uncultured Gammaproteobacteria bacterium | reverse complement strand
AAACCTCTTTGAGTTGATTAGATTTTTTCTGGTGGAGCCTGCCGGGCTCGAACCGGCCGCCTCTGCGATGCAAACGCAGCGCTCTACCAAATGAGCTAAGGGCCCATGATGTGTTGTACAAATGAACTCTGGTGCACGATGCAGGATTCGAACCTGCGACCCCCTCGGTGTAAACGAGGTGCTCTAACCAGCTGAGCTAATCGTGCATGGATGCTTGGTGCCACTAGGTGGCACCTTTGGTGCGCGAGAGAGGACTCGAACCTCCACCCTATTGCTAGGATCAGCCCCTCAAGCTGACGTGTCTACCAATTTCACCACCCGCGCATATCGTTTTTCAACCCTTGAGACAACATCAGTAGTATATACAAATGCGTGAGGATATTCAAGAGGCAACAATCGTGCATGAAGGATCAGATGTCAAAAGGCGCTCGAAAGCGCCTTTTACGGATACACAAATTACTTTTTGATCGGTGTTTCTTTCAATTTCTTCTTGGAAGTGCGCAAATAATAGAGTTTTGCACGCTTTACTTCCAATTGCTTCACCGGTTCAACCTTTTCAATGGAAGGGAGGTGGATCGGATAGATCTTTTCCACGCCAATACCATTGGAAATTTTGCGTACCGTCAACGTAGCATTGTGGGCAGTTCCGCCTTTTTGCTTGATAACCATACCTTCGAAGATCTGGATACGCTCCTTTTCTTCGCCTTTTTGGTTGACGTCTTTGATGCGCTGGTGCACGCGGACGGTCATGCCGACGCGTACCCCTTCAAATTTGTTTACTAAGTCAGTAACGACCATACAAAAAATATTACGACGTATAATAGAGATATACTAGCTCAAGGAGCTTCCAATGTCAAGAGCCTTTGTTTGGGGTAAAAGACCGTATAATATCGACAAAAATAGGGCATCAGGCAGGCACGTATAGTCCTGTTTTTCGCCATTTAGGTCAGTAAATGAAAGCTGGCGGGCATGGAGCATGAGACGGGCAGAGGCGACCAATTTCCCTTTTTTGAGGCGATAGATAGCATCACCGACCAAAGAATTGCCTTTTGAGTGGAAATGGACGCGAATCTGGTGAGTTCGGCCTGTCAGAGGGTGCACTCGGATGAATGAAAATTGAGGAGATGATGCAATTGTCCAATATTCAGTGATTGCCTCCTTGCCACTGTCGTTACTCTTGGCAGCAAATTTGGTGTGGTGGCGCACTGACCGGGCAATGGGAGCATTGATAGTACCTTCTTCTGGCTGAACATCGCCGTATGCAACGATAAGATATTCTTTATACACGGTTCGCGTTTTGAATTGGCGCTTGAGATCTTCAAAACTATCTTGCGTGCGTGCAATGACCATCACTCCGGACGCATCTTTATCAAGGCGATGGATAATACCTGGCCGAGACGGGTCGTCCCCTACTTTTTTCACTTCTGGATATTGCGCGATGACCGCATCAATAAGGGTGTCATGTTGGGGGTGAATTTTTGAAGGATGGACGATTACTCCTGATGGTTTGTTGACTACAATATAGTCAGGCGTTTCTGCAAGGATTTCCAGTGGTGGCATGTCATGTATTTCATCAGGCACAATAGGTTCGTCGTGTATTTGAATACGATCCCCTTCTTTTAGTGCGTAGTGCGGTGTGTGAATTTTTTCGTTGATCGTGATTTGTCCTTGTTTGATGAGCATCTGCAATTGCGAACGAGTATGCGAATCAAGTAATTGAGTCATTACTTTATCAAACCGTTCACCGACAAGCGCTGCATCAACAATAATTTCTTTTTTCATATGATTTGGCAAAATCATGTCGCGTAGTGTCCTTTTAGACGCGACGGTTACGGATAAATTTCTGTGCTTGTGCTTTTGTTCGGACACGTCCTGAAAGCTGTTCTTCGCGAAGTAATGTGAGGATCTCCCCTACTTTCGCACTCGGGGCAATCTTGAGCATCTTCATGATCTCATCGCCATTGAGAATTGGTGGCGGAAGTGTTTTTTTAACGCCTGCGGTCTTTTGAAATAACGCTAACCGTTTTTTCATCGCAGTATATGCGACCGTGGTGCTTCCTCCATCCAAGCGCTTGCATCCTTTTGCATCGGCATAACAAATCATCATTAGTTTTTTGCCGAGTTCAGGGTTTTTGAAAAAATACTTTTCGATGGTGGTATTATTCATGTCATCAATTACGCTGTTGAGAAGGAGAAGATGATAATTCACGAGCCAGCGAATGTTTTCGATATTTACCTGATATCGCGACGCGCTGGAAAGACGAAGGCGTTCACAGATTTGATAGGTCATCTGTGCACCGACGCGATCATGTCCGTCGAATCGGATGCGATCAACACCATGTTCTTTCGGTGTTTTGAGGGTGTACGGTTTTCCGATGTCGTGAAAGAGTGTTGCGATGATCAGTTCAATATCCGCCGTTTCACCAAATTCTTTTTTGAATGTTGCTGATTGCAATATTTGGAGTGAAAGTCGTGTATGCTTCCATACGTCACCTTCCGCATGCCAGTTTTTTGGTTGCGGACATTTTTTCATGGCCAATAATTCGGGAATTAAAATGCCGATGATGCCGTAGTTGTCATAAAGATCAAATGCACGGACAGGATCGTGCTTGAATGCACCCAGCAGTTCTTTTGCAATCACTTCATGAGGCACGACGCGGATTTCTTCTTCGGCATGATTCACACTGATTTCTTTTGTGGCAGTCAAAAGATCATTGAGATGCACGGCATTTTTTTTCAATGCTTTTGCGGTACGAAGTTCGATGTCAAAATTCAGCGCACAGGCAAACCGCAATGCGCGCACCATGCGGGAATAATCTTCTTCAAAACGACGCTGCGCATTTCCTACGGCACGGATCATGTTGTTTTGCAGATCAGTATATCCGTCGTACGGATCATGGAGTGTTTGTGTTTTCACTTCCCATGCCATTGCATTGATCGTGAAATCACGGCGCGCAAGATCAACATCAATGCCCAATGCCGGATCAGTTTTGATTTCAAAATCGCGATAGTGTCCAGTATTGTCGACACTGTATTCTTCACGTGGCAACGCGATATCAAACGGCTCAAATGCTTCACTCGCTTTGTGTGTGGTTGGGACAAATTTTAATACGCCAAATTTTCGCCCAACAAGATTTACCTTGCCAAGTGGCTTGAGGAATTTTTCTAGTTTGTTTGTCGAAACATTACGAATGAGAAAGTCATAGTCTTTTGTCTCACGAGCAAGCAGACTGTCGCGTACTGCCCCCCCGACAAGGTACACCTCGGCATCAGGGAATGTCTTGTAAAGCTTTTTTATAA
>CAYHKW010000073.1:0-3490 GCA_964357385.1 uncultured Gammaproteobacteria bacterium | reverse complement strand
GCTTCCATGCTTTTGAGATAGAGTTCTACTTCAGCATTGGTACAAAGACCAAGAGAAGGAACATTTCTTAGAAAAGAACCAATACTGGTTTTTTTTGTGAGATTCCTGTTGCACGTCAGGTCATATCCAATACAGAGCACTATTTCATATAGTTCTTCCAAACGATCTTTGTCGCGCTGATTTTCAACAGGCCTTTCATACACAACGGGTTTAGCTGACTTTATCTTGTTCGTTTGCTTCACCTCCGTTTTTTGTACTGTAGTGATAGGGATAGTTGTTTTCACCGGGGTCTTTGGGGTAGTGTCTTCTTTCTTTGTTGCAGTGGGTCTTGTCGATGTCATTGGCGCAGAGTGCGGAGTTTGTTTGGAATCCCCTACATTCTTTAGTTGGTCGATGTACGATTTGCTTTCAGACAGACACGATGCGAGATCATCAGGGATTTGAACATTCTTTGCTAGATACGAGTGAGTCGTTAACGACAGGTCATTCATGTAATACTTCTCATCTTTGATTGCTGAGACATTTTTGACAATGCTCATTGCTTTTTCAAAGATTTCTTTTTCACATTCAAACCCATGCTTATCTAAGTCTAAAGGGAGCCGTTCAATTTTATACATATTGATGTAATGTATAATTTTGCTTATTGCTGCTTCATAGGTCCCCCATACTTTTTCGAATTCGTTTCCGATTTCGCTGATTTGGGCATCATAGTCATCTCGTTTTGCCTCCCATAGGCATCGCGCTTTTTCTTCAGATTCGTTGATCATCTCCATATAGTAACTACCTTCACTACAGAGTTGGGCGATGAGAGCCATATCTTTTTTATCGGCATGCAATGCATCATTAGCACGGACACAAAACGATATGGTCTGTTCATTGCCGTCAAAGTATTCGTAAGCGTACTTGATATCATCGTTGACATCAGGTGATACAAATTTTGATGCTTTTTCAAAGTCAGCTTCTGCTTGTTTCTTTGTGGTGATAAACACATCTTTCCATCCTTGGAATTCTTTTGACAACTGAGATACCCGGTAAATGCTTTCGATCCATTTTGGGATATCTTCATTGAGTGTTACGTGTGATTGCGATACTGCTTCGTAGCGTGCGTGTGCTCCTTGCACTTCAACACTGTCTTGTACTGCTTGTTGAATTGATCCCATAAGATCATATCCAATTTCAGATAATACTCGTAGTGCTGAATTGGTATCTTTGAATTCCAGGTGTTCAAAGACTTCGTTGATCCGCATAAGGGGAGTCAGAAACGCGTTCTTTCCTTTTTCTGCCATCTTGTATTCATGCTCAGATTGTCCTGCCAGAAATAACGTGCTTTCTGTTTGCTCCAATCGTTCACTCCATTCATCCTTCAGCGTTGTTAAGTCAAGCTTATGGAGGAAGGGAAGTTGGTTTGGAGAGCGTTGGGTTCCAAACTCTTTTGAACGATCATAGACCACAAAATTTGATTCAGTGAAGTATTGTGTTCCTATCTCAACTTCAAAAATATTTCCCGTTGCATTGGGAAGTTTTAGGTATGATCTCGATTTTGCCACTTGTGTACACTCCTTTCGTTTATTCAATTATAAATGTGCTAAAAATCGTTTGCATCATAGCATAATTGTCTGCTTTTGTCAAGAGGGATTCAGGCTTTGTTGATTCCCGCTTTTGCTTTAAAATATAACACTTTTTAGATATTTGTCAGAATATGTATTGACAATATAGACTCAGTGTGGTATCATATGTGGAGTAGAATTATAGTATTTAAAATAGGAGACGTAGACGATGGAATGGCTGCAAGCTGTTATAGACGAAATAGAAAATGAACCAGAAGAAGATGGCGAAATAGAAGACGCCAAAGATTATTGTCACGAGCAGATGCACGATCTCATCCATGAGACAGTACATCATCTTGCTATTGTGAAACACGATAGCCATCTCCAGGTGTTGGTAAAACTGATTAAGGAAAATTTTCCTCATTGCAGTGAAATGCACGAACGAGTATCTGATGTCCTAACTCGTCATGGGTACTATGACCATGCCGCAAGTCTAAGCCATTAAATAATATAAATTTCAAGGACGCCTGAATCCACGGTGTCCTTATTTTTTTATCATTCAAAAACTGGTATACTGTCTGTATACTTTTTTGATTATGAAATTGCAATTTTGCGGCGGCGCGCAAACCGTTACCGGCGCGTGTTATCATCTTGAAATTAATACTCTCAGCATTCTTGTTGATTGCGGGTTGTTTCAAGGCGAGCATTTTGCAGAAAATCGTAACAGCGAAAAATTTTTGTTTGATCCCCGTGCGATTGATTATGTGTTTTTGACTCATGCGCATGCTGATCACATAGGACGTCTTCCAAAGCTAGTGAACGACGGATTCAAGGGCGTGATTATCGCTACCGCACCAACCCGTGACTTGGTAGAAGTCATGCTTGCTGACTCGGCAAAGGTTATGTCCTACGAAGCGCAGGATCATGGCACGCAACCGCTGTATACTCATGAGGATGTGGCGGCAACAATGAAATTATTCCAAACTGAAAATTATAATCAGCTTATCGAACTTCCTGGGAGTGTAAGTGTGTATTTGCGCGACTCGGCTCATATACTGGGGTCCTGCATGGTGGAAATCAATGCAGACGATAATCGCATTGTGTTTACCGGTGATTTGGGAAATCCTCCTACTCCTCTTTTGGCCAATCCTTATCCACTCGAACATACGGATTATTTGGTAATGGAATCAGTCTATGGCGATCGTGTTCATGAGCCAGGAGAAAATCGTAAATTGCAGCTTGAGCGATTGATTGAAGATACGTATACAAAAAAAGGAGTGCTTATTATCCCCGCATTTGCATTGGAGCGCACACAAGAATTGCTTGCCGAACTGAATGAATTGGTTGAACACCATCGCGTACCTGCTATGCCTATCTTTATCGATAGCCCTCTTGCGTTTCATACGACTGAAGTATACAAAAAACATATTTCATTTTTTAGTCCCGAGGCGCAGGCGATTATTCGCGGCGGCGATGATCTTTTTAATGTGCCGGGTTTGAAATTTACCGTAACGCGGGATGAGTCAAAATTAATCAACGATGTGCCGTCACCAAAAATTATCATTACCGGAAATCCTCATGGATACGGCAGTCGTATCGCGCATCATTTTTTACGATATCTCTCTGACCCTGCCAACACCGTACTGTTTGTGGGGTATCAGCAACCGGGAAGTATTGGTAGAAAACTGGTCGAAGGAGAAAAGGAGGTGCGTGTTATGGATCATCCCACCACCGTCAATGCGACCATTCGTCATATCACCGGATATTCTTCGCATGCTGATCAAAATCAGCTTCGGTCGTTTCTGGAAAAATTGCAAAAGCCGGTTAAAACAATTTTTGTTGCAATGGGAGAACCTGCTGCATCAAACGCGATCGCGCAAATTGTTCGCGACGAAATGGGCATCAATGCGGTGGTGCCCCAGTACGGTGCTGTGATAGAATTA
>CAYHKW010000072.1:0-4316 GCA_964357385.1 uncultured Gammaproteobacteria bacterium | reverse complement strand
ACGCGAAAAATAAAAGAACTGGTGCTTTCGTATCAGATTGAAAAAAACTTCAGCAAAGAGCAAATCCTTCAGCTATACTTTAACGAGATCCCCTACGGTTCAACCGCATACGGTGTTGAATCAGCATCAAGGGTGTATTTTGGAAAAGACGTTCAGGATGTAACCCTTGGTGAAGCAGCGATCTTGGCAGCACTTCCGCAAGCACCGACATATTATTCACCATGGGGAAATCATAAAGATGCTCTTATTGCACGCCAACACACGATTCTCAATGCGATGGTTGAACAGCATTACATTACAAAGGAACAAGCAGAAAATGCCAAAAAAGAAACGCTCACTTTCAAGGATCCGGGTACCAACATTGATGCGCCTCACTTTGTCATGTATGTAAAAGAGCTCCTCGCAAAGGAGTATGATGAAAAAACAATTGAACAAGGCGGGTTAAAGGTAATCACTTCACTTGATTTTGATAAACAAACCATTGCTGAAGAGGTCGTAGACAAACGAGCAAAAGAAAACCTTAACCAAGGAGCCACCAATGCTGCGATGATTTCGTTGGATGCAAAAACGGGAGAAATATTGGCGATGGTAGGATCAAAAGATTACTTCGATAAAGACATCGATGGAAACGTTAATGTGGTCTTGCGCAAACGACAGCCTGGTTCCTCTTTCAAACCGATTGTATATGCCGCGGCACTCATGAAAGGCTTTACCCCCCAAACCACCATCTATGACGTCATCACCAACTTCTCTGCTTCAGGTGAAGCATATATCCCAAAGAACTTTACTAACAAAGAATACGGACCAGTAACATTAAAAAAAGCACTCGCCGGGTCATTGAATATCACCGCCGTCAAAGTATTGTATTTAACGGGCATAGATACCGTTTCAACACTTGCCAAAGATCTTGGATATACTTCGCTCAATGATCCCCAGCGATATGGATTAACATTGGTGCTGGGCGGTGGCGAAGTTACCCTTCTTGAACACGCAAGCGCGTACACTGCATTTGCGCGAGAAGGTGAGCGTGCTGAGCCTATTGCGATTCTCAAGATTGAAGATCGACATGGCAAAGTACTGCAAGAATTTAAAGATCCAAAAGTAAATAGAGTATTTGACGAAGAAATTGCCCGCCAGATGAATGACATGTTATCAGACAATAATGCACGCTCATATATTTTTGGTGCAAATAATCTTCTCACGTTGTCGGGCCGTCCTGTCGCAGCAAAAACGGGTACCACTAACGACGTACGTGATGCCTGGACTATTGGATACACCCCATCAGTCGTGACGGGTGTGTGGGTGGGAAACAATGACAATACTTCGATGAAAAAAAACGGATCTGCTTCAATGTTGTCAGCACCGATCTGGCATGACTATATGGCAAAAACATTAGTCGGTACTCCTGTTGAACAGTTTAAAGCCCCCAAGGCGGTATGGACCGGTAAAGATGTTCTCGATGGCAAGCAAGGCAAGGAAGAAACGGTAAAAATTGATATTTCAAGTGGCAAACTTGCCACCGACGCAACCCCTAGTGATTTAATTATCGAAAAAACGTTCTCCGAAATCCACGACATCCTGTATTATGTCGACAAAGATAATCCTCGCGGTCCTGCTCCCGGCAACCCCTATGATGATGCGCAATATGCCAATTGGGAGGCAGGCGTGCAAGACTGGGCAAAGAGGAATAATCTTGTTGCTGAAAAAGCCCCGACCGACATTGATGACACCCATCGTTCAGATCTAACGCCATCACTGACCATCACATCACCTCACGACAATGACTATATTAGCGGAGATACATTAAACGTATATGTACAGACAAGTGCCGCACGCGGCGTTGCGCGCGTTGAGTATTATCTTGATGATCGACTCATTGATGTAGTCACCTCTGATCCGTTTACCCTCAACTATGCTTTGTCGGGTGAAGAAAATGGTACCCATACGTTGATGGTAAAAAGTCTCGACGATCTTGGCAATACGCAAGCAGTCTCAATGACCTTAAACTTCATGACCAATGCCAAACGTTCAAGTATAAAATGGATTGCACCTGCTTCGGGTGCCAGCGTTTCGGTAAATACCCCTGTTCCATTGAAAAATATAATCACCGTTGCTGATGGCTCATCACTATCGGCAATAAAAAATGTCTCATGGTATGTAAGCCCATGGAACCAAGAAAGCTATTCATTGATTAGTTCTGATTTGAGCCCCACGTCAACGTCACTTTCTGCCTCATGGACTCCTTCTCTCTCAGGACGATATACTCTCTTAGTAAAAATGACCGACGGCAATGGATCAGTTGTTGGGAGTGCACGCATCAGAGTGACAGTGAAGTAAATAATTTCTAATAAGAATAAATCTCGAATTTTTATTTAGAGTGGTTTAAAAAAGAATATCTTTTGGTGATAATTTTTTTTGAATAAGACCCTCCTGAAATAAAACCTCTTGTATAATTTTAATAGCGGAAGCTACCAAATGAGTACTGTCGACAAAAACAAGTTCTTTCAACTGATCTTCAAGCTCTCGTTCAGAAATGCCTAGATATGGAGCCATAACTTTATTAGCACTCCTTCCCTCTTGCGCAACTTGTTTCATAATATCTTTCCATGCATTTTTAAAACTATTCAGAGAATCTCTTTTTTGTTCCAAAACCTCGTTTGACACCACTAACACTGCATACAATAAAGGTGGATATTCTTTTGAACTTGCCAATTGTAGTACCTTGGCATACTCTCGTGCTTTTGAAAGCCAGGGTTCCCACAGAATTCCTGCATCAATTTTTTTTGAGATAAGAAAATCACCCAAAGCACTCCCTTTCACGTCCACCGTTTGTACATCCTTGCCTGAAAGTCCTGCTTGATGCAGCAGAAAGTAGAGAAAAAAATGGCTAATACCTCCCACCTCAAGACCTACTTTTTTTCCACGCAGTTCTTTAATCGAAGTAATTGATTCTTGTGCAAGGAGTGCATCACCACCGTTTGAATAGTCCAAAGGCATGAGAATTCGAAGAGTCGGCTCATTATGACATGCAAGAATCGCTGTATCCAACGTCATCCCCATAGCGTCTACTGTGCCGTCTCGAAGAGGTTTTAGGCGGTCATCGCTCCATTCATACCCGACCACCTCCACGTCAAGATTGTGAGATGTAAATATACCACGCTCTTTTCCAAAATATAACGGAGCAATACCCGGCCAAATATTAGTACCGATCACTAATGTTTCCTTTCGACTTTGGACAGTTTCTCTGTTTACTGCGGCTTTAATATATTCAGAACGAATCATGTATGAAATATATTTCTTCATGCGAGTGAACTCTTCCGAATAACGCATTTCCGAGCGACGAGGGCGTGGTAAATTAACTGACAAGATATCCTTGATGCGTCCTGGCTTTGTCCCGAGCACTACAATACGATCAGCAACATAGAGTGCCTCTTCAATGTCATGAGTAACAAGCACCATTGTTTTTTGCTCCTCTTCCCATAATTGAGCTAAAAATTCCTCCATTAAAAACCTTGTCTGCACATCGAGAGCGCCAAACGGTTCATCCAACAATACAATACTTGGATTATTCACCAGAGTACGCGCAATCGAGACGCGTTGCTGCATTCCTCCGGATAACTGCCATGGATAACTCTGAGCAACAGAGGAAAGACCAACAAGGTTAAGATATCGAGTAGTAAGTTTTTTAATGATTGGTTCTTTTGTATTGGATAAACGAAGTCCTGATTCTATATTCCCCTCGACAGTCAACCACGGAAATAGTGTTGCATGTTGGAGAACAATACCAACTGATTTCGTAGGCTCTTTTAGTAATTCTTTCCCAAGACTAATCGTCCCACTCGAAGACTGTTCAAGTCCCGCCATCATGCGCAACAATGTCGTCTTACCTGATCCGCTCGCTCCGACAATCGCAATGATTTCACCTTTTTTGATCGTAAAAGAAATATCAGAAACCGCAGTAGTAATTCCTGTACGTGAGACGTATTCTTTTGTTACCCTATCAAGTTTAAACATCTGATTTTGTTGCCCAAGGGAACAAGCGAGTATGTCCCCATTTAAAAAGATAATCAGTTACAAAACCAAGACAACCAATCACAATAATAACAGCAAAAATTTGATCTGTTCGTAAATAGCGCTCTGCTTCAATCATGCGATGTCCTAAACCCGAAGATGCTCCTACTATTTCAGCGATAACCACAAACGTCCATGCAGCTCCCAACATAAGGCGCATCGCATTCCATATACTCGGCAGGGCGTAAGGGAAAATAACTCTGGTAATAAGCTGGAATCGATTCGCCCCCAATGTTTGGAATACA
>CAYHKW010000071.1:0-4444 GCA_964357385.1 uncultured Gammaproteobacteria bacterium | reverse complement strand
ATTTAGTGCGTGCACAATAGCGCAAAATTGTTTTGCATGCAAACTAGCGCTCCCCACCAAGACTCCTTGCATACCCCCCTGCTGGACATAGGATGCTGCATTTTTTTCATCCACACTTCCGCCATAAATCATGTGAAATGTAGGTGCTGTTTTTGGTGCAGGATAATAGGTATTAAATAGCGTTTGTATATACCCTCGGGCTGCGTCACAATCTCCAGGACTACAGCTTTCTGCAATGCCTTTTTCTGAACTGGTACTTATCGCCCACACTGGTTCATAGGCAACAATAAGTGAGTGGTAATTTTTTAATGATACTACATCAAAAATAGCTGAAAGTTGTTTTGATACTATCGACTGCGTTTTTCCTGCCTTGCGCTCTTGTGCTGTTTCGCCAACGCATATAATAGGTATGAGACCAAGCTTTTTTTGTGTTTCAAACAAAAGTGCGCATTTTTTTGCAATCATTTCATCTGTCTCTCCTAGCAGACGGCGGCGTTCTGAGTGTCCGACAATAACGTATCGACAACCAGCATGAGCGAGTGCCAGGGGGGTTATCTCACCCGTAGCAGCGGCTGGTTGCTGCCAATAACAATCTTGTGCGGCCAGGGATAAGGGGTAATCAGCGGTTCTGGCGATTTCTGATAACGACAAAAAAGATGGACTTAATATAACCTCAACATTGGGAGCGGGGGTACGATTCAAAGCGGACACGATATCGTACGATAGCGTACTTTCATCATCAGGAGTACGTTGCGCTTTCCAGTTGGCGATACAAAAAGATAATGACATTACCGCTCAATTATAAATTTAATGGTGTTGGCACTGATTCTTCAGCTTGTTTTCCTGTAACCAACAAAGTGTTCAAACGTTCGTATTCAGGCAAGTGAGTAAGTCCATCGACTCCTAGGTGACGTAAAAAATCTATACTCACGGCATACATTCGGTCTCCACTGGTCGAAGCATCTCCTTCTTCAATCAATCCCGCAATGAGGAGATTGCGGAGCGAAACAGAGCAATTCACCCCGCGAATTTGTTCTATTTCCGGTTTTGTAACCGGCCCTCGATAGGCAATGACTGACAGTGTTTCCAAAGCAGGGCGCGATAATTCCCCTATCGGTTCTTCTTTGCGAAGTTGTGCAATGGTGTTCACACAGTCGGGGTTTGTCCCAAACGTATATGTTCCTTCATGTTCGATCACCATGAGACCTCCTCGGCTTTGGCTAAATTCCTCCTTGAGTTGAGTAAGAGCACTGTGGACATCATCCGAAGAAGCATCAGTAAGCTTGCACAATTTTGAAATTGTACAGGGAGTTTCCGCTGCAAACAGTATGTTTTCTATTAACCGCAAAAGTGCCATAGAGCTTTTTTTACTATGGTAATGATATCAAAATCAAGATGAGCACGCAAGAAAAAACGCACGAGACGCGTGCGTTGTTTTTCCTCTTTTACATCATTTTTTTTCTTATAAACGCTGGGATTTCGAGTTCATCATCATCTTGAGTAACATCGCGTGCGGGTGGCGGTGTCATTTCCTCATCGTCCTCGACACTGTACTCCTCCATACGAATGGGAGGGCGCATAATACGAGGTATGGGGGCATTATAAATACTTTGATGAGATGATGACCCACCCATTGTTTTACGGTCAGTATGAACAGCAGGCTCTGCTGCTTTCGATGTTAGTTTGTCTTTATCTTTATTAGGAAATCCCGTTGCAATAACGGTGATACGAATATCATCGCCCATATTTTCATCAATGACTGCACCGAAGATCACTCGGGCATCTGCTGCGGCAGAACTAGTAATAATCTTCGCTGCCTCATTTACCTCAAGCATCCCCAATTCTGGTCCCCCGGTCACCGTAAACAAGATACCATCAGCACCGTCGATCGATAATTCAAGCAATGGACTCGAGATAGCCGCTTTTGCAGCTTCAACCGCACGATTATCACCAGTACCATTTCCAATACCCATCAATGCTGAGCCGGTATTTTTCATGATTGCCTTGACGTCAGCAAAGTCAACGTTTACCAAACCAGGAATCGTAATAAGTTCTGAGATACCGCGAACACCTTGCTGTAATATTTCATCTGCCATGACAAATGCCTCCTGGAGAGTTGTTTTCTTATCAACAATTTGCAACACCTTGTCATTTGGGATGGTAATGATGGAGTCTACTTTTGCAGCGAGTTCTTTCCATCCTTCCTCTGCAAGCCGTTTGCGCTCAGGACCTTCAAATGAAAATGGCTTGGTAACAACAGCAATCGTCAATGCTCCGATGTCCCGAGCAAGTTCGGCAACAACCGGTGCGGCACCGGTTCCTGTACCACCACCCAAACCACATGTGATAAATACCATGTCAGCGCCAGCAAGTGCATCTCGAATTTCATTCTGGCTTTCCTCTGCTGCTTTTTTGCCAATGTCAGGATTCATCCCTGCACCCAAACCTTTTGTCACACTTTTACCGATATGCAGCTTGATCGGTGCCTGCGAAATATGCAGCGCCTGAATATCAGTATTTGCGACGAGAAATTCTACACCACGAATTTTGGTCGTAATCATTCTGTTAACTGCGGAGCCTCCGCTTCCCCCCACACCGATCACTTTGATCTTTGCGAAGGTTTCAATTTCTGGTCTAATTTCCATACGGATAGGGGCAAAAAATTATGGTGTGAATAAGTATCTGATTCATAACCACAATCTTAACACCGTAAACCCGCTATGGCAAGAGTGCCTTGAGCCATTTTTTTACTCGCCCCTTCACATCTGCTGTTGTGGTCGGATTTATCGATGAAAACGACATTCTCTTCTCCTTGCGCTGCTCTGCATGCCATCCCCAAAAACAAAGACCTGCGACAGTAACATAGCGGGGATCACGCAATGATTCACCTCCGATAATGCCTGGCTTCAGGTGAGCAAGCGTTGATGACAATCTGAGTCGTTTTTTTGAACACTCAACAATCCCAGGAAGTTTGGCTCCCCCACCGCTCAACACTGCTCCTGCGGGAAGCAACCCACTTCGTCCGATACGTTTTAATTCTGATTCAACGCGATCAAAAATTTCCTCAACGCGCGCCTCTAGAATCTCAGCGATATACTTATGAGCAATAAATCCCTTCTCGGAAGGATCGATGAGCGATAGATCAATCTCATCCTTTTTTTGAATTTGTTTTGTAAGAAGAGTACCGTACTCGATTTTTATTTTTTCAGCGACATCAAGGGAAACACGAAGCCCAATTGCTATGTCGGAAGTAATATGATCAGAGCCCAATGGAAGTACGAACGAGTGGAGTATCTCTCCCTCTTCATAAATAGCAACACCGGTAGTCGCTCCACCAATATCAATGAGAACCACCCCTAATTCTTTTTGTCGACTGGTCAAGGTAGCTTCCGCAGCGGCAAGCAAGGAGAACACTAAATCATCAATTTCAATCCCTGCTTTATAAATACATTTTGTAAAATTCTTTATTTGACTTGAAAGACCTTGAACAATACGGGTGTCGACTTCGAGACGCACCCCCGACATACCAATAGGATCTTTTATCCCCTGTTGACCATCGATAACACATGATCGAGGAATAACATGCAAAATTTCATAGTTTGGTGGCGTTGAAATTGCTTTTGCTGCCTCAATAGCCCGTTCAAAATCTTGTGGTGAGATTTCACCATTCATTTTTCCTACAGCCACCACCCCTCGACTTGCGCGTGTCTGTATGTGCGTACCTGAAATCCCCACCCAAGCTGATTGAATGGGCACCCCCACTGCTCGTTCAGCTTTTTCCAGGCAGAGACTGATAGACCCAACAGCATCCTCTATACTCGATACCGTATCACGTGAAAATCCTTCTGTTGGTTGCTCAAATACATGTACGATCTCAATGCCGGTATTTTCACCGTCATTACGTGTTTGAGCAACGGCAACGCGAACCGAGGTTGCTCCTATATCAAGTCCTGTAATAAAGGTATCACTCATAATAGATGGATATGTGCTTTCACCTTAATGGAAAATAGCTCAAAAGACAATAGCCATGACGGCAGCTATCTTTGGTATATATAATAATAGAGCGATCAAAAGCGAGATAATCACCCAAATAATCATCATGCCGGCAACGATATCTTTCACCACACGTGCATATTCTGATACGCGAGGTTTTACAATATCAACAATACGCTCGAGGGCGCTATTAGCACATTCTGCTGCCAATATGGATCCAATAAGTATAAACAGGATTGATAATTCAACGCATGAAAAACGCAGCAGTAGTGCAATAAGTATTGCTATTACACCCACAATTGCTTCAATGCGAAAATTTTGTTCTTCGCGCCAAATACCACACAATCCAAAAAATGCATATCCGAGACTTTTTTTGAGATTGCGATAGTGTATCATACTAATGTCTAAACAAGAGAAAGTGCTGTATTTTCTAATGCACGCATAATTCGAC
>CAYHKW010000070.1:4216-4447 GCA_964357385.1 uncultured Gammaproteobacteria bacterium | reverse complement strand
CGGTACGGCACTCACCAGCGAGCAAGTAAAGCTGATCAAAAGATTTACTCAGCAGTTTCTTTTCTGTTTTGACGCCGATGTTGCCGGGGTGCAGGCAACGGAACGAGGAATTGATGTTGCACTGCAAGAAGGAATAGACGCCCGTATTGTTCGCCTTCCCCAAGGAGCAGATGGCAAACCGCTGTATAAAGACCCTGACGAGTGTATCCGTAAAGATCCAGAAGGGTGGAA
>CAYHKW010000070.1:1447-4206 GCA_964357385.1 uncultured Gammaproteobacteria bacterium | reverse complement strand
CATGGCAATTAAGGATGCGATGCCATTTATTGAATTTGTGACCCAGCATGAGATACACAAGGGGGTGTTGCAGGATTCATATACAAAAACACAATCAGTACACAAAATTTTGTCTTTTATTGGGCGCATTCCTGATCGAGTGATGCAGGATCACTGGGTAACGTATTTAGCAAAGGAAATGAGTGTTTCAGAAACCATTCTTTGGGAAGAGCTGGAAGCGGCAAAAAAACGCACAAAAGCCCCTTTTAAAAGTCCAACCGCCATTCAGGCAGCACCGACAAAAGCGTCCACAACCGTGGTTGACCCCATCGAATTTTCCTTTATTGTCTCACTTTTGCAGTATCCGGCTGATATTAAGAAGGCTGCCACTGCAGTGGGGTCAGAAATGATACAGCATAAGGATTTGGCTACTCTTTACAATCTTCTCTGTAAGGACTATAGTGAGACTACTTCGATTCCGTCGTTGTCTTCAATGGCAGTAACCGTTTCTCAAGGAGGCATTCTTGAAAAACTCGAGGCTGCCGCTGCATTTGAAGTTTCAGAAGGAACTACTGTAGAAGAGCTTTGCAGCCGTATCCGTTCGCGGTATAAAGAGCGTCGGATTCGTGAACTTGCCAATCTTATGGCAAAAGCGGAAAGCAATCAGGATCATGCGGCTGTCAAGCAATATATGGCAGAATTTCAGACGATCCAGACAATGTGATATACTTAACTCTACTAATCCAAAGCTTTAGCGAAGGGATTGTTTAATTTTTTCTCATGACGAAAAAACCTTCCAAGCAAACAACGGGTAAGAAGGGGAAACCGGTCGCGAAAAAAGCGGGACCGAGTGCCTCAAAACCCACCGTCAGTGTAAAGAAGAAACCAGTGGCTGATAAACCTGCGGCAAGACCGGAGGTACCAAAGCCCGTGTTTCCTACCAGAGAGCGACTCGACAGTTTACTGCAAAAAGGACGATATCGCGGATTTCTCACCGAAGATGAGATTGTTTTGTATTTTTCGGATGTCGAAAACTTTCTTGAGGAGTACGAAGACTTCCTTGATGACGTTGATACGAACAGCATCCAGATTTTTGAACGCAAAGGAGGAATTCTAGGGGGAACATCCTCATCTATCGCCGGAGGAGATACGGAAAAAGTGGCACCTGGCAAAGAGAAAAAGCGTACGGTCATCGATCTTTCCGATATTTCAGCTGATTCCATCCAAATGTATTTGCGTGAAATTGGTAAAGTGCCGCTTCTGAATTCTGAAGAAGAAGTTTCGTTGGCAAAACGCAAAGAGCGGGGTGATAAAGAAGCGGAACAGCGACTTATCGAAGCAAACCTTCGCTTGGTGGTGTCTATTGCAAAAAAATTCGTTGACAAGAGCCTGTCACTTCTCGACTTGATTCAAGAAGGAAACATCGGATTGTTCCGTGCCGTTGAAAAGTTCGATTACCGCAAAGGATATAAGTTTTCAACCTATGCAACATGGTGGATTCGTCAGGCAATCACCCGTGCATTGGCAGATCAATCGCGTACGATCCGTATTCCTGTACACATGGTGGAGACGATCAACAAGTTTCAGCAGATCCAGCGTCAGCTGATTCAAGATCTTGGTCGTGAACCATTACCAGAAGAAGTCGCTGCAGAAATGGGGGAGAGTGTTGAAAAAGTTCGCCACATCATCAAGATTAACCAGGATACGATTTCTATTGATACCTCAATCGGTGATGAAGATGAAAACAGCACGCTGGAAGATTTTATTGAAGACCAGCGCACCGTCACTCCGGATCGAGCAGCTGCGTTACAGCTCTTGAAAGAGCGCATGCGCGATATCATCAGTACTTTGCATCCTCGTGAGCAGAAGATTCTCGAAATGCGTTTCGGGCTTCTGGATGGTGTTTCTCATACTCTTGAAGAAGTTGGTGAAGAGTTCGGTGTTACCCGTGAGCGTATTCGTCAGATTGAGGCAAAGGCACTCGAAAAAATCGAGAAACTCGTGGGGATCGATAAGTTGAGGGATTACGTGTAAAATGACAATTTTTTTGTCTTCTTGACAAGAAAATAAATAGGTGGTATATTTAGAGATGACAACTGCAGGTTCTATAGGACTCTGAAAGCTCGAGATTAATTTCTCGGGTTTTTCTTTTTTTCTAGAAAAAAATGATACAATGCCTGTGTGGAGTCATTGGGGCCACCTCATGGTGAGGAGCCTGCGGTTGTCACTCGGGTAGAGGGGTTCAATACCCCTTGGCTCCACGCAGCCCTTGCAGCTTGCCAAAAATATGCTATTATTTGTTGGCACGTTCTTTTGATATATTCGGGAGTAGCTCAGTGGTAGAGCAGTTGGCTGTGAACAATAAACGCAGCTTCCGGTGGCAACATCGGAATGATCTCGAGGTGAATTGCGGGAAGCCTAAGAGCAGCGCATGCTTATGGTAATCCGCAGCCAAGCCCCTCACGACGAAGGGAAGGTTCAGAGACTATCCTTTATGGAGTACATCTTCGCAAGAAGATGGAAGCGCCTCGCATCCCACGCGGATGAAGATATAGTCCACGCCGTATAGAAATATACAGATTACGTGTAACCAATTGGTCCTGGGTTCGAGCCCCAGCTCCCGAGCCACACAGTACATAACGCATTCGCGCCCCCACAAGGGGCGCTTATGTTTTTATGAATTCCCTGGCCTGAATCCAAAGAAGTATTGAATTCAAAAAGAATCTTCCATTCATTTTCAAACCCTACCGTCACCGTTCGCTGTGCGAGGAGACGGTTCG
>CAYHKW010000070.1:0-1437 GCA_964357385.1 uncultured Gammaproteobacteria bacterium | reverse complement strand
CACGCTTTCAGCGTGGTGTATATAACATTCACAGCCGAGATTTTGTTTCCGCCGTTGGCGGAAATTGCAACGCGACTCATAACCAAAAGCGATATGAATTACTTCCTCTATATCCGTAAATCTACCGACGAAGATGATCGACAAGTACTTTCGCTGGAAGCGCAAGAAGCAGAACTTCGAGAGTTTACCATACGCGAACGATTAAATATTCTGGAAATATTTCGCGAATCGCAAACAGCGAAAGCACCAGGTCGTCCTGTGTTCAACGCCATGCTTGAACGTATTGAGCATGATGAAGCGCAAGGCGTTCTTTGTTGGCACCCCGACCGTCTGGCGAGAAACAGTATCGACGGCGGAAAGATTATCTACCTTATCGACATCAACAAAATCCAGTCTCTCAAATCCCCCACCTTCTGGTTTGAGCCGACCCCTCAAGGTAAATTCATGCTCAATATCGCTTTTGGGCAATCAAAATATTTTGTAGACAACTTATCAGAAAATGTAAAACGAGGTTTACGACAAAAATTGCGTCGTGGAGAGCTCCCAGCATTGGCACCGCTCGGATATCTAAACGATCTACGCACACATGCCATGATCCCCGACCCTGAACGCTTTCACATGACCAAGAAAATATTTGAACTCTACGCATCAGGCGACTTTTCATTATATGATATCCGCGAACGCATCACTTCTGCTGGACTGTATAGCAGGAATAAGAAGATGCTTTCTATCTCAAGCGTCCAAAGAATTCTTTCTAATCCGTTCTATTACGGCATATTCAGATATAACGGTGAAGTATACGAGGGTACACATGAGCCCATGATCTCAAAAAAGCTTTTTGAAGCGTGTCAGAAGGTTATGGAGGATAAATCACGACCAACGAAGCGTCAAACGATTGAGGACGTTTTTAGGGGTCTATTCGCGTGCGGAGAGTGCGAATGCTCCATAACCTCTGAAAAACAGAAGGGGCATGTTTACTATCGTTGTACCAAAAAGAAAGGTACATGCTCGCAAAAGTATGTACGCGAGAAAGAGCTGGCAAAACAGATGTCAGAAACGCTTCAAAAAGTATCCATTCCAAAAGAATGGATGGAAGGCATGATTGCCAAATTAGATCGTGAAAAAGAGGATGACATTCTCACTCGCAAACAGGGTGCTCAAAATCTTAAAAAAGAGATTGAAACGTGTGGCGAAAAGATTGATACACTCCTTGATGCCCACCTTGAGGGCGTGCTTAATCGTGAGGAGTACTCCATTAAAAAGCAAAAGCTCATCAACAAAAAGATAACACTTATTGAAAGATTGAAAGATTTTGAGCAAGAAGGACATTCGTGGCTCGAACCGACAAAACAGTTTCTTTTTCGCGCTCACCAAAACAAAAACGTCGCGTTGCAAAGTAATTTTTCTGAAATGAAAAATTCCTACAAACATCTCGGC
>CAYHKW010000069.1:0-4452 GCA_964357385.1 uncultured Gammaproteobacteria bacterium | reverse complement strand
GCCCGATCGAAATTGGTAACCGCGAGAGTAGGATATGTCCCACAAACATTAACAGTACCGTCTCGTTAGTTAACGAATGTGGCATATGACAGACAATCTCAACTCAACTGAATTGTGGCATCCGTATCGCGAGCCGGTCATCGCCTTCGATGAGGTACTTGAAGCTCTTGCGGCTTATCTTTCAGATAATCCGCATTCTGCTCGACCTTTGGCGGTAATCGGCTCGTAGTCTATTTATGTATTCATTTCCCGAGCTAATCAGAAAAATAAGAGAGTCAGCCGACATGACACAGGTCGAGTTTGCAAAAGCACTCGACGTTTCTACCGTGCTTATAACTATGGTGGAAACAGGTCAAAAAGAAGTGTCAAAAAACCTACTCCGACGCATTGCCGAACGGTTAGATGTTCACCCGTCCTCGATAACTCCTTTTCTTTTTGCAGACGAAAAGCTTAAGGGAAATCTCTCACCAGTGGAAAAACGATTTATACAGTGGGGCGAACAGCTACAAGATCATTTGATAAAAGACCGAGCGAAGCTCTTGAAAAAATATGCGGCGTAGACGCTATCCAAAAATTCACATCCAAAGCAAGAACGAGTTTGCGAAACATATCAGTAGCTCTCGTTTCTCGCAGTCAAAAGCGCTTTCGCTTATCAACGACGTACAAAAACATTTTGACCAATACTGGTCTGACCACCCGACACAATCAAAGCCCGGGAAATGGGTCCGGAACGCCGCCGGAACGAACCTCGGTAAATTGCTTGAACTAATCAGTGAGAAAGTCTTGAAACCGAATGACGAATTTCTCCCGAATTTCATTTTTGGCGGTATAAGCGGCCTCAACCACAAAGCGGCTGTACTCCATTTACTCGGCAAGAAACGAAAACGTATATTGCTCAAACTAGACATCACCAAGTTTTTTGAGCAAATACGATACGAGCGGGTTTATCACTTTCTCCGCGACAAGTGTAAGTGTAGCGATAAGGGCGCGCGCCTACTCGCTAATATGTGTTGTGTCTCGCATGGCCCAAAGGAAACACCGGGGTCATATAAAACGATTGCACGCGGGTTTGCCACCTCACCGCGCCTAGCCGTTTGGTGCAATCTCGATACTTTTATTCGTTTAGAGCGACTAGTGAGAAAGGAATTGCGTGGCAAAGACCCGCGCATCGCGATTTATGTTGATGATGTGGGCATTACTGCAAGCAGAGCTTCGAAAGAGGATATGTTGAAGCTATATGAAAAGATAAAGACAGTTCTCGTTCAAGATCGCAACCAACCCTTGCCGCTTAATAACGACAAAACCAAGATCATTTATCATACTGGCGAAACTTTTGATGAGAACGGTAACTATCTTGGAAAGTGGCGCTTCGAACATCTTGGCGCACAAATGAATCGGAATTCTATAGCTCTCGGGTCAAAGCCCAGAAAGAAGCTCGAAAGCGCCACGCTCCGATGGAAAGAGAGCGGCCGACGCGACAAGGTCGCCAAGAACCAACGTAAAGCGCTGTTGCATTACAAAAGATATATGGAAGCGCAGCCCGCTCCTACTTCTGAAACACGAACAAATGCTCGTGCATGATGAGCAAAAAATTATTTGCTTTGGACTTCTCGACCCAAAAGCCGGTTGCTTTGCAGTTGTATTGACGCTTGATGATGTCTTCCTTGAGCTGAAACCCTGCATTTAGAAAACGATCCATAACGCAATACGCGAGCGGCTGATACATTTTTTGACGGCGTGTGTCGCCGATAAGAATCGCGCAAAACTTTCCGTGCTTTAGTACGCGATGGAGTTCTCGTGCGACCTTTTCCATTTCGTCGGCAAATTTCTCAATGCTATGGATATTTGAAAGGTCTTCAGCAATTTGCCCCTCACTGTATTTGATGATGTCGGCGTAGGGTGGGTGCGTGAGAATAAAATCAATACTCTCGTTTTCCGCTTTGCCGAGGTCGCGCGCGTCGCGCTTCACGACTTTTTGCCACGCCTTGTGTTCTACTGGAAATTTCAAACTCTCTCGCGTACGTTCCAACGCTTCGTCGTTTACGTCAGAACAAATAATATTGCGATTGAGGATTTTTGCCTCAATAGCAGTCGTTCCTCCACCAATCATCGGATCAAGCAAAATATCACCCTCGTTTGAGTATCGAAGAATGAGGTTGCGGGCAACTTCTGGCGACCAATTGCCGCGCCAATCTGATTTATGGGTTGCCCAATTCCCGCGTCGCGGGAAAGCCCACACCGTCGTGCATTCTAGTTCAAAGTCATCGGGGTGTAGCCTCATCGTTGCCATGACTTTTTACCATGTTAGTTCTTCAAGAACGCCGTCTTCCAGCATGTTGAGATTAAAGACCTGTCCTTTGTTGTGATTGAACGTCTCTTCAAGTGGTCGTTTTGCTGTCTTCCAACCAAGCCCGTCCGTAATCCAAACAAAATCAATCCCTTGCTTCGTCAGCTCGTCGTACAAGCTGCGAAATTCACCACATACCGCTTTTAGTTTTGATCCACCACCATTGTAGAAGTTCGTTTCAAAAAGTTTGATTTTCTTCGTTTGCGGATTGTAGACAGCAAAGTCAAAACTGCGTTCTGATTTGTCTACTTCAATCTCGTAGCCCCACTTTGCTTTTATGTCAGTTGCGCGAGCTTGTGCCAAATATTCAAAACCACGCTTTGCCGAAAAATCTTTGATGTATGCTTCCACAATTTCTTCCATCAACGTACCGCCGCGGTTTTTGCGTCCGTTGCTGTCCAGTCCAACTTCAACACCCGTAACATAATCGACAAGATTTTTGATGCCGTCCTTCTGGAACAAACGAGCAAGTCCCGATTTTTCCAAAAATTCAAAGTACTTATCGGGGTCATTTTCTGATCCAGAAAAATCAAAAAACTCTGATTCCTTGGTCGCTTTATCAAAAACTTCTAACGACTTTTCCCGAACCGCGAGCAATACCGGTAACGCTTTCACGATATCCGGGTTCGAAGCGTAGAGCTTCTTAAACTCATCTTTCAGATTCTCCTTGCCGAGCAAGTAATTAAGCTTATTGAGGATTATTTCAAGGTCTGAACCGTTCGTAAAAACCTTTTTCCAATTTACGAAATAGTCCCAGGTTTTGATGGAACTCTTGAAGCCGTCTATCAAATCAGAAAAGGTTTTGTTCATATCGTTCAGTAGTTAGTTACTAATACTTCAGTTATTTTTCCGCGCCCTGACGCTTTTGAGTTAATAGCACGACCGGCTGCAACTTTTGAAATTTTAACGCCCGTGATTCCCGAATAGATCTTATTGATGAAAGGTGTATCGGAGTTTGAAAGCATAACGAAACAACCTCGCTTGTGCAGTTCGACGAAAGTGTCACGAAGTTCGGTTTGCTCGGCATCCAAAAACGCTTCTGCAGTATATGAAGTGAACGAAGCAGTTTTGCTTACGGGATAGTATGGGGGATCAAAGTACACAAAATCACCTTTCTTTGCCTTTTTGAGAACGTTTTTATAGTCCTGTTGTTTGATGGTGACTTTTTGCAACGCTTTAGACGCGCGGCGCAAGTTTTCCTCGTCGCAAATGATTGGGTTTGTATACTTTCCGAATGGTACGTTGAACCCACCGCGACTATTTACACGATACATGCCGTTGAATCCTGTTCGATTTAGATAAATGAACCGCGAAGCAATCTCAACGTCCAACAACTCTTTCGGATTTTGCGCCCGGATTTTTAGGTAGTATTCCTTTTCGTACTTATGCTTTTTGAGCGATTTAATGAGCGCATCAACGTCATCTCTGATTACATTGTATGTTGTGACCAGCTCATTATTGAGATCTGAAAGTTCTGCTTTTTCAGGGAGTAAATCGAAAAAGACAGCGCCTCCTCCCACAAAAGGCTCATGGTAAGTATTTGTTATCGGATCAAAATCCTCTGGTGGGTATAGCCCCAGATTGCGGAATTGGCGGAGAAGCTGTCTTTTCCCTCCAACCCACTTTACGAACGGCTTTGGTTTTTCATCAATAATTTTTGCAATACTATCGAACATATTGTCCTTGTCTGCGATATGAAAAAGGTGTCGGGCATAAATTGTGTTTATGTCGAACGTGTCCGCAATTTTTGTGATTGTCTGCTGTTGAGTCATAATTATTTCAAAAGTTCGTTGCTCGACACACCCAATGCCTGTGCGATCTTCTCTATTGTAGCAAGTGTTGGATTGCCCTTTCCAGCTTCAATATTGCTCATTTGGGCGCGGTCAAGCCCGACCGCGCGACAGATGTCGCCCTGCGACATGTCTTTGCGCTCGCGTATGCGCTTTATGTTTTTGCCAAGTTTGGATGTCGGGGTCATATCCGTGTTTATAGTGTAGCAAAATGTTGTGGTGTATAACAATAGTGTGATATATTACAAGTGTATGAACTTGGCAACGCAAACCAAAAACTTCCTTTCCTCTTTTCGCCTTTCGGCGGAGGGATGG
>CAYHKW010000068.1:0-4516 GCA_964357385.1 uncultured Gammaproteobacteria bacterium | reverse complement strand
ACAGTAACGAGCAATGGCGCGTATTATCTTATCGCTTAATGATACCCAGCTCGACTATCTGAATGCTTTGATTGAATATGAAGGGGTACAAGGTGAAGAGGTCTGTACATATTTGCGTGAGGCCGTCGCGTCTCTTGATGACATATACAAAGAAGAGTTGATCGCGGTAAAGCGCGAACTTATAGAAAAAGCCAGCGAGATTACTCCCTAGTGTTTTGATTTGCTTGTCCCATGCCATCCACTACCATGCTGTCCGCACCCATCGCCAACGACATTGCTCTCAAGCGCCGTCGCGGTCGCCCATCAAAGTCTAGTGTTGCAACACAGACGGCTTCCGAGAATGTCATCGCGACCAATCATTTTTTGGGCTACACATTGAATAATGATGCGAGCGGATTTTCAGTATCTCAAGAGTATGAGCAGCATCGAGGCAAGGAGCACGCCACCAAGACTTTGACAACTCATATCCGGATTCCTTCCTCATTGGAAGAACAACTGTCTGACACGGCGATGCGAGATGATGTGATGGGATATGCGAGCCGTATACGCCATGAGTTGGGACATAGGGATAATTACAAATTGCATCTCCAAAAAGACAGCCCTGATCACGTATATTTTTCGTATTCGATTGACGGTGCACCGACAACTCATTTTTACATTCATCCATCACGTGTTGATGTGTCGGTCCATGCGTTTGAAAGCGCAGAAGAGCAAGAGAGCTTTCACATGGCAGTGAAACATCAGAATTTTAGCAATAAGGCATATAAAAAATGGAGAGAGGCGGTGCGCGATCAATTTTTGGATGATGTGATTTCCTATGAACTCGTTCAAAAATTTGGTACTGATGCTGAACGAAAAGAAGCACAGCGAGCACATAGCGTTGCGATGCATGGTCATAACGGGGCAAAGAAAGAGGCAGTCACTGCGCCTGTTGTCATGGTCACTGCACCACAACCCATAGTGCAGCAGCCGATCGTTGCTACCCCTGTTGAGGTAGTCAAAGAAGAAGAAAAACCACTGCTTCTTGAAGTACCGCATACCCCTGTCGTGACTATTGAGGGCGGTGAGGGGGTGATTGCGCCGGTGATTGAAGTATCAAAAGAAATCAAAGAGATCCCCGTTGTCCCGCGTCCTCGCGTTACGATTGCTGCCAAACCTGTTCGTCCGATAACCAACAATGAGGTGGTGAGTTCTGGCGCACCGACGGAATATGTACAAGCAAAACAAGCATATCTCGCCGCAGCAAAGGTGCTCAAACCATTTGAGGGGATTCTCGGATCATTCCGCAAAGAGTTCCAACATGAGGACTATCTCAAACAAGTAAAACTCTATCGCGAGACAAAAGAGCGGTACGACAAAGCACGCCTTGAATATGCCGTGTTTACCGTAACACGCCAGATTGCGGCGATGCTGGGAGCCATTCATCTTGATGTCGCTGTCCAGCGCCGCTTCTTGTCGCTGTCATATTGGGTATTCCAAGGTCAAGCTGATTTTTCAAAAACACGGTTAGGGCATCTGATTTCAGAGCAGCGATATGAACAGTATGAGCAGTGGTTACGTCGAGGAAGCGATAATATTGATATGCAGCTTGAGTTCCGCACACTGTTGAACATGATTACGTTGGAAGGGTTTACCCTTGCTGCATTGGTGGGCGCTACCTTGGGGGTAAAAACAGACCATGATCCTAATCAGACCGTCCGCATTGCCGCTGCCGCCAGTGCCAATTTGGAAACGTTGCGTGAGGGTTTGCGGGAAAGTTTTGGCATTGAAGCATGTCGTGTGCCAGAAATGTCATTTTCGCAGCGTCGTACTCTTGATGAAATGGCAGACCTCTCCCATATGCGTGATATGGTTACGATGCTTGAATTTCATGCGCGACTGCGCGGGGAAATCCTCTCGGTTGAACGCCATCATACGACATATTGTGATTTGTACACCCAGCTCTACCAAAAATATTCCAGCGTGGTGGAAAACCCCGAAGGGACGGTTAGTTTGGCCAAAGCGCTTGGTGGGGAGAAAGCGTCCATTGCACTGGTTGAACATTTGTTGCGTCAAGGAAAAACATTGAAAGAATATGCCGGCATCAAGCTTGAGGCCATGAAATTTTTGGAGGAAGCGGGACATCATTCCTCCCCCTACAACCTTCATGAACTCTCTCGTGTATTTGCCTTGAGTCGCTGGAAAGGAACGGCGATGGGCGAACATGCACAACATATTTGGGATGGGTGGCATGATAAGGGTGGTACGGAACAAGCCGGTATGACGTATATTGAATTGGGTCGCGCAGAAACATTGTTGGGCGGTTTGCGCCGTATTGTCTGGGCGCATGGTGATTTGTTTCCTGACCAAGAAGAGGGGGAACAAAAAGTATATATGACCCTACGCCAAGTCTATGAGCAGATGGGATTTGGGTCAGTACCAGAAAACCCTCGCCAATGGCTACGCTTGGGCAATGAAGGAGATCGGCTGTACGTCGATGCAAAGGGGCAGATTTGGTATGCCAACACATCAGGCAGAGAGCCAGGTTTTCTCGAGATGGACGAGTTCGAAGGCTTTACAAAGGGAACACCGGAATATGTATTGTGGAAAATCGTTCATGATGACAATGAAGAGGCATTCATGGAATACATCAAAGATTTCAATGATATTTTCTTGAACTACTACGAAAAGAAAATCGATCTGCTTTCTGAATCAGGGCGCACCGCATTGCGGCATCGACTTGAAGGACTTGTTGCCAAAGATCACGACAGTCGCGAAGAGTCAGAGGCGTTTTTCCGAGATTTTTATCAACGACATCACGGGGATGCGGTGGAGAAGACTACTTAATCATATATCTATGACAAACAACAACGCACCTGACCTAGCGAGTTATATTGATGAGCTGATCGCCGCAAAAGGGCTGGCCACTATTGATCCTGATCTTTTAGAAGAAATGAAAAAAGATCTTGCTGCGCGTCTCGAAGATCAAATCAATGCTACGATTTTAGCTAATATCCCCAGTGAAAAATTAACGGATTTTGAACAGTTTCTCTCTTCAGAGTCTGATGAAAATGTTCAAGCCTTCCTTCGTGCTAATATTCTTGATTTGGACGAGGTAATTGCTCAGGCATTGGTACGATTTCGTAACGCCTATTTGGGTCTATAACACTCTCTATGTCTGAACGAATGGGAGGAGGTTTTGGCGAAATGGCACCACCAACACCAGAAGTAAAAACTCCTGAGCCTTTGGTGATTGCCTATGTTGATATTTCTGATGCGATAGAAACGCGTGCTCAAGATGCGGCTGATGCAGCAATGAATGCTGACAAAAGCGAATTGACAGGCATTAAAGGGATTGCAAAAAAGGTTTGGAAATATGGCCTTTGGTTTGATTATTATCGAAGAAAAGAGTTAGAGGCAGCACGAGACCGGATCGAACAGTCAGGAAATATTTATGATGGTGAAATTGAAGATCTCCATGCGACGCAACAAGCAAAAGAAGCTATCCTTAATCGCTTCCTTATCGAAGATGAAGATACTATTCACACTGCTGCGGGTGAGACAAAGGATCGTCTCGATACTCCAGAGAGCGCGGGTTTTGTTAGCAGTATTAAAGATCTTTTGCGGGCGTATGTTCGAGGCGAAATTGATGATGCGGGGATGGAAGAAGAGCAGCACCGGTTGTTTATGGAACATCAAGGGATGGATCGTGATGAATCGCGTTTAAAATATACCAACAACCTTTCTGACATCGCGAAGAATTTGAAAGATTCTTTTGAGCATTCCGAGGCACTTGCGCGCATTGATAATGAGTTGCAGTTTGTTCAAGGTCAAGCAAAAACAGGGGTTCGTACTGAGGCGCAATTTACCACGGTAGATAATTTGGTAGATAGAATACAGCAAACAAGCGTGGGAAGATTGGTAAACGAAACAACGTTATCCAGTGCCGTGGCGATTGGTACGACGCTTACCACAGGACTAGTAACACGATTTGCGAGAAGTAAAGCAGCTTCATGGCTTACGTTTGGGGGAAGTGCTTTGGTTGGCGGTGTGGTGAGCGCCGCACGGGAAAGCAGAATGCTTGAAAGGGAACGCGCGGAGCATATCAGAATGAGTGCACAGGGGAAAGTATTCCAACCTGAAACATCAGAGCGTCGTACTGAAATGGAAAAATTTCGTTATGAGACGCGAGAAGCAAATTTACTTGCTGATACGGTCGAGCAGTCTCTGTATCAGTTCTCGCCCGACGGGAAAAAAGAGTCAAAAGAGCTTACCTCCGAAGCATTCCAGACAGCAGTAGATGAATTAGCAGAGATCGAGGCTCGCATTCAGCTTTCTGATCGATATTCTGTTCAAGGAAAGCCCGATAAACATATTGACCTTGTGGGGTATTCTTCTATAACCCAAGTAGAACAAGAACGACTTCGATTAGACTTGGTAAGGGCGAAAGCAAAGATTGATTTACGCGCAAAAGCATCAACAGCAGAGTTTGACGCTACCATTCTTGGTGAACATGATTTTGATTCCTATCTCAAGG
>CAYHKW010000067.1:0-4717 GCA_964357385.1 uncultured Gammaproteobacteria bacterium | reverse complement strand
GCTCACGTTGACCACGGTAAAACCACCCTTACCGATGCTTTGATGCGCCAAACAGGGATGGTCAAGGAAGGGGCTTCTATGGACTCAAACGCGCTTGAACTTGAGCGTGGTATTACGATTTACGCAAAAAATGCGGCTATTATCTACAAAGATACCAAGATTAATATCGTAGATACTCCTGGTCACGCTGATTTTGGTTCTGAAGTAGAACGCGTACTCCGCTCGATTGACTCAGTGTTGCTGGTAGTTGACGCGCAAGAAGGTCCGATGCCTCAGACCCGTTTTGTTTTGAAAAAATCTCTCGAGCTGGGGCTTAAGCCTATCGTTATCATCAACAAGATCGACAAAGACGGATCTGACCCGGATTGGTGTGAAGAACAAGTACTGGAATTATTCCTTGAGTTGGGTGCGTCAGATGAACAGGCAGATTTTCCCGTGATTTACGCAATTGGACGTCTTGGTATTGCGAAAAAGAATTTGAGCGATGAATCAACTGACCTCACTCCGCTTCTTGAAATGATTTTAGAAAAAGTACCCGTCGCATCGTCTGATGAATTGACCGCCAAGCCTCTCATGTTCCAGCCGTTTAACCTTGCGTACGATAACTTTCTTGGTCGTATGGCAGTTGGTCGTATTTACGAAGGAACGATTCAGGCAGCACAAAATGTATTTGTAAAAAAACCAGACGGCACGATGCGCAGTGGAAAAATTACAAAAATGTTTACCTTCCAAGGCCAAGAACGCGTTGATGCAAATGAAGCAACTTCGGGAGATATTGTCCTTATTGCCGGCCTTCCTGATATTGATATTGGAGAAACCATTACTACTGATCCTAACGCAGAACCATTACCCGCAATTGCTATTGATGAGCCAACGATCGCGCTTACGTTTTTGGTAAATAACTCACCATTTGGCGGGCGCGAAGGAAAATTTGTTACTTCACGACAGCTTCGTGAATATCTTGAACGCGAACTCGAAGTCAACGTCGGATTAAAGATTGATTTTCAATCACCGGATAGCTTCCGTGTCTATGGTCGCGGTGAACTTCACATTGCTATTTTGCTTGAAAACATGCGCCGCGCAGGCTATGAACTGCAGGTATCACAGCCGCAGGTTATTATCCATGAAGTAGACGGCCACAAGCATGAACCATTTGAAGAAGTTATTATCGATACTCCAACCGAGTTTCAAGGTTCTATTATCGAACGCTTGAGTGCTCGCGCTATCATGTTGAAAGATATCGCAAATAAAGAAACGACAGTGCGCCTTACCTTTGAAGGTCCTACACGTGGATTATTGGGGTATCGCAACCAGTTTGTCGTCGATACCAAGGGTGAAGGGATTATGTCCTCTCGCGTTGTTGGGTTTAAGTCGTATGCAGGGGAAATTTCCAAGCGTAGTGTGGGTTCCATGATTTCTATGGCCGCCGGTAAAGCACTGGGCTTCAGTCTTTGGGGCTTGCAAGACCGTGGTACGTTATATATCGGTCCTACTACGGAAGTATATGAAGGTATGGTTATTGGAAATACCTCAAAAGGTGAAGAAATGTCGGTCAATCCTACCAAAGGGAAACAGCTTACCAACATGCGTTCATCGGGCGCTGATGATGCAATCAGTCTTTCGCCTCCTTTTGAACTTACTATTGAACGCGGTCTTGAAGTTATGGCAGATGATGAATACTTGGAAATTACCCCAAAGAGCGTGCGTTTGCGCAAGCAATATCTCAATGAAACGGAACGCGCCAAAGCTAAGAGATAATAAGTTGCAAGCCACTAGACTGTTTGGTACAATACGCATCTATTCATGATGCGTATTGTTGATTATGGAGGGTACTAAAAAAATTGTTGTTGCGGTCAGTGGGGGATTTGATCCTATACATATCGGCCATGTTCTCATGATTAATGAAGCAAAAAAACTAGGCGACCATCTTGTGGTAATTTTAAATAATGATAATTGGCTCATCGGTAAAAAAGGAGCGTCGTTTATGCCTGAGGCTGAACGGAAAGAAATTATCGAATCACTTGCTGGTGTAGATGAAGTGGTGCTGACGGATCACGCTCCTGGTTATACTGATCGCAGTGTGTGTAGTACGCTTCGCGCAATTGCACCCGATATTTTTGCCAACGGCGGTGATCGAAAACCCGACGGAGATCCTGTTCCTGAGGTTGAGCTCTGTAATGAACTGGGGATTGAGCTGTATTATAATGTCGGACAAGGTGGCAAAGTGCAGTCTTCCTCCTGGTTGGTTGAAAAAGCTAAAGAAGTATAAGTATTTCTATGGACATCTACGAAGAATCACTGGAGTTACATAAACGTCTTAAGGGAAAAATTTCTCTTGGGGTAAAAACACCCATTACTTCTCGTCATGATTTGTCGTTAGCATACACTCCTGGCGTTGCGGCTGCATGTAAAGAAATAGCAAAAGATGTAAGCAAGGTCTGGGAATATACGTCTCGAGGAAATTGGGTAGCGGTCGTATCTGATGGTACGGCCGTGTTGGGTCTTGGCGATATTGGTCCTGAAGCAGGGTTGCCGGTTATGGAAGGCAAGGCAGTATTGTTTAAAGAATTTGCCGGAGTCGATGCCTTTCCTATTGTCCTGGATACCAAAGATCCGGAAGAAATTATTGCTATTGTAAAGGCGATCGCGCCGTCATTTGGCGGCATCAATCTTGAAGACATCAGCGCACCTCGCTGTTTTTATATTGAAGAGCGTCTCAAGCAAGAGCTTGATATTCCGGTGTTTCATGATGATCAGCATGGCACCGCGATCGTGGTGCTGGCAGGACTTATTAATGCATTAACAATCACCAAGCGAACATTTGAAACGACGCGATTTGTCATTAGCGGTGCAGGAGCTGCGGGGGTTGCGATTACAAAAATTCTTCTTTCGCAAGGGGCAAGCAATATTGTCGTGCTCGATACGAAGGGAATTATTTCAAAACATCGTAATGATCTCACGGACATAAAGAAATGGATTGCCGACAATACGAATCCTGAGAACAAGGAAGGGAACGTGTCAGATGCCATTAACGGCGCTGATGTGTTTATTGGTGTCAGTGCGCCAGGCATTGTGACGGAGGATATGATACGTTCCATGGATACCGATTCAATCGTATTTGCTCTTTCAAATCCGACGCCGGAAATCATGCCTGAACTGGCTCATACAGGCGGTGCACGTATTGTTGCAACGGGTCGTAGCGATTTTCCCAATCAAATAAATAATGTGCTCGCATTTCCGGGCATATTTCGTGGGGTGCTTGATATGCGTGCGCCGGCTATCACCGAAGGGATGAAATTGGCAGCAGCACACGCCCTGGCTCGCTATGTGAAAAATCCCGATGAAGGCCATATTATTCCCGATTGTCTCGATAAAGAAGTGGCTCAGGTAGTCGCACAGGCAGTTCGGGTAGTGGCGGGTATCTAGGGCTTGCCATATATCTCAGTTGTGATATCATTTATTGGTTATTAATTCTTTAAGTACGACATGTATGCCAGAAGAAGATGTAGTAATGCCTGCTAACGAAGCAGCAAATGAAGAGGTAGTTTCAGATGAGACTCCTGAAGGCGAAGTGAACGAAGAGGTTGCAGCTGAAGAAGTAGTAGCAGGAGAAGAGGTAGCATAAGCTTCCCACCTCATTACAAAAATACACCCTCCGCCAACGGGCAGATAAAGGGTGTATTTTTGTATAAACGAATGAGTCGTATTATGACTTCATTCCGCACGTCTTACAATCCTTCATGTGGGTAAAAAGTAGTACCAGAGCGGAAAGACCAACGAGGATGTATACTATTTTTTCTAATACCGGTATCGAATTCAAGAGTGCATCAACAAGGTTAAAATCGAATATCCCGACGAGACCCCAATTGAGTCCTCCGATAATAACAAGGATGAACGCGATGATGTGTAATGCTTTCATGCTATCACCCCCTTTCTTGTTGGCTGTATGCCCATATATTTACTTAGTAGGTTACTACAGTATTGTTTGCAATGCAAACGATTTTGGTAAAATATGGTACACTATACCTACCCCAAAGGGATATTTGCAATATGAATAAATTTCGACTCATCAATCTTGCCGACGGTATTTTTGCAATTGTCATGACACTCCTTGTCATTGATTTGAAAATACCACAACTCATGGGTATGGTGAGTAATCATGAACTTTCAACCGCACTGTGGGGACTCACGCCGGTATTTGCGAGCTACCTCTTGAGCTTTGCCGTCCTTACAACATACTGGATGGCGCATCATTATATCGTTTCTGTCTATGCAAAAAATATTGATCGACGTTTGATGTTTTGGAATATGCCATTTCTTATGGCGGTATCATTGATTCCCTTTTCAGCTCATTTGTTGGGCAGTTATGTGACAACGCCGCTGGCGATTTGGATCTATAGCGGACACATAATTGTTATCGGTGTCATGCTACTTTATTTGTTCCGCTATACCCTGAATGCGACCAGTATAAAAAATCCATCCACCGTTACCCAAAAAGAGATTAAGCTTACCTATATCCGGATTTGCATCCCTGTTGCGTGCGCGCTGTTTACAATTTATTTGAGTTTTATCAACATGAAAGTCGCTGTGTACTTCCTTGTCTTTGCGGTGGTGTTTAATCTTATTCCGGGCGTGGTGCACGCGATTGACAAAGCTATTGGCGATCGTGTTACGACGCGAGCAATTCCGAAGAAGAAAGAGAAGCCCGTGAGAGCAC
>CAYHKW010000066.1:0-4760 GCA_964357385.1 uncultured Gammaproteobacteria bacterium | reverse complement strand
TCTTGAGTCGCTTGTTACCTGACGAATTTTGTTTTCATCGACCGAAATACCCGAAGTCCATAGATCTGCAACCTGCTGCATGAGAAATGGTACTTTTGACACGTCCTCAAAAGGAACTATAAAAATAGGAACACCTGGTTTTTTGGCTGATTGTTCATATTTTGCATACTCCGTTTTAATACGCTTAATATCACTCATGTCATCGGGGAGCACCAGTAACCCACAAACTTTTTGTGCTTGCCCTGCCACATACCCATCTTGTAATGATGAATAGAAGAGAAATTCATGTCCGAGAATACGTGCTTGGGTGAGATGGTGTCTCAACCCTGCTTTGTACGCTTCTTGGTCATCTTTTGGTAATACAATACCAACAGGACGATCAAAAATTATATACTTCGGATCATTGAAAAAAATCTCATCAGAGATGAACGGATCACCGAGAATGTGTGACAATAAGTTTCGGGAAAACACATGTGTTTTGACCTGTATTTTATTTACACCAGCGAGAAGGGCAATACAGAATTGTTTATCCATGCTCTGAATCAAATTACGAAATCCTTCCTTGTTTCTGAGTAAATCTGGATTCGTTTCGATCGTGGCACTTTTTAATTCGTCGTAATGATGACGAATATAGGTACTGCTGGCACTCGCCTTTTCTTCGGGGGTTTTTGCTTCGATGCAAAGTCTTTCTAAATCATCAACCATTTTTTTACCTTTTCCTTTAAATTATAAATGTTCTGGTGCGACTATAGCACATTTTGGTGGTTTTGTCAAGGCTGGAAGGTATCTGTTGACGAGGTGCATATTGTCCCGTACTATTATCGCAGTTATTTGAAATATTATAGGAAAAGGACGAGCAACATGGGTGAAAAGACTTCTGGTAAACAGGTCAGGTATATCATGAATATTGACCATTTGATGAAGGTATGGGAATTGGAAAGAGACCGATTTGAATTACTGTATAACTACATTCCTCGTGAAGGACTAAATGACGTTGTAAAAACAAGTCCTTTACGGCGTCGCGTAGGAGAATACATGCCCTGCATGTTGATATGGTTGGAGGCTGGATTGGAATACTTTGATGGGAAGATTGGTGATTGGGAGGAGCAGGATGTAACAACATTTACTAACAATAAACTCCGCGTCTATGAAACTGTGCCATGTGCTGTGGTATGGGGTCGGTTACGCGAAGTGGATAGGGCATTACGAAAAAAACTAAAACGAATAGGGGAGACAGAGGTGTTTTCCGATCCTTGTGCATGGAGTTGGGCCATATGGTGTGGTCCGGGTCACTATGAAGAACATTCATCACAGCTTGAAGCCCACTTTGCCGGAAAAACATCTAAACCAGAAGAAGTAGTATGGTGTAACCAATATACCAAAAAATAACAAAAAGGCCCCTCAAAACAGAGGAGGCCTTTTTTAATATCCGAACAGCCTTTTACTGTATAATCTTATCCACCAAACCGTACTTCACGGCTTCTTCGGCGCTCATGAAATTGTCGCGATCAGTGTCGGTGTCAATCTTTTTGACGGGTTGGCCGGTGTGCTTGGAAAGGATGGTGTTGAGTTTGACTTTAACACGAAGGATGTGTTCTGCTTTGATTTTAATATCAGTTGCCTGTCCTTCGGCACCGCCCATGACTTGGTGGATCATGACCTCAGCATTAGGGAGAACATATCTCTTTTTCTTTGCACCTGCAGCGAGAAGCACTGCTCCCATTGATGCGGCCATACCAATACAGATTGTTGAAACGTCGGGTTTGATGAATTGCATAGTGTCATAGATTGCCAAACCCGCGCTGACCGATCCTCCGGGTGAGTTGATGTACAGCTTGATATCTTTTTCCTTATCTTCACTTTCAAGGAAAATAAGCTGGGCGATGACGGTATTGGCAACATCATCATCGATAGGGTCGCCTAGGAAAATAATGCGTTCTTTCAAAAGACGGGAATAGATATCGTATGCGCGTTCGCCCATTTGTGATTTTTCAATCACCGTAGGGATCATGTGGTAGTTTTTCATAGAAATGGTATTAATCTTCTTTAATACTATCTAACAATGCTTCAACCGCATAGCCCTCGACTTGTTCTTTATCGATACTATAGGTAAGTTGCGGCACAAAACGCATGGAAAGTTTGCGATTAAGGGTGTGCTGCAAGGGGCCTGAAAGCTTTTTTAGTAACGTAATAACTTCTTGTTCGCGATCAGAAGGAAATACGGTGATGTATACGATTGCTTCTTTTGCTTCGGGGTCGCATTCAACCGACGTGATGGTGACCAGCGTCCCCAGGCGAAATTCAACCGTGCGGGCGATAATGGCGGAAAGTTCTGACCGGATCAGTTCGTTAATTTTTGAAATGCGTTTTTCCATACGTTAATCTTCCAGTTTGCGAACGGAGCGTTCTTCTTTGTAGGCATGGAGAATATCGCCGGGTAAAATAACGGGATCGCCTTGGTATTTGATACCGCATTCTTGCCCGGAAATTGCTTTGGTGGCGTCTTGTTTGCCGAGTTGTATACCCGTAATGCTTCCGGTGCCGATTTCTTCACCATCACGAAGCACGATTACTTTCAGACCAGGAGTCATGGTACCTTCGATCACCGCACCACCGACGATCATGGAGCGGGGGTCAGTACGGAACACCGCCAATATTTTGATATCACCGACATCCACTTTGGTGACAAGCGGTGCAAGGAGCTTTTCAATACGGTTCTTTACTTCATCCAAGAGTTCGTAAATAACCTTGTAGTATTTGATTTCAACATTTTTTTCTGCTGCCATTTCATTGGCAGAAGGATGTGCGCTGACATGGAAACCAGCGATATAGCTGCCGGTTGCTTCTGCGTTGAGCACGTCAGAAGAGGTGATGTTACCGATATCTTTGACGGTAATATTGATTTTTACTTCAGGATGGTCGGTTTTAAGCAAAGAGTTTGCAATTGCTTCCAAAGAACCCAAGGTATCTGCTTTGAGAATAATGTTGACACTGGGCATGTTGTCCTTGGCTTTTGATTTCTTTGGGGTAACCACCACCGCAGCAGAGCCGGCAGGTTTCACTTTTTTATCGATATGTTTGGGAAGTTCACGGTAGCTTTGAACAACATATCCAATGATCGGCGCTGCTTTCATACCGATAATTTGAACAGGGTCGGAAGGGGATGCTGAGGTGATTTCTTTTCCTAGATAGGATTTCATGGCACGGACGCGGCCGTAGAATGCATCATCGACGACCAAGTAGTCTTGCGTGTGCAAGGTACCGTTTTGTATTAAAAGGGTTGCGACCGGTCCGGTGTGGCGGTCGACGTGAGATTCAATAACGACAGCCAAGGCATCGCCGGAAGGGTTGGCGACGATTTTTTCTTTTTCGAGTTCAGCGATAAGAAGGACATGTTCCAATAGATCATCGATACCTTCTTTGGTGACTGCAGATACGCCGACGCACATGGTATTGCCGCCCCAGTCTTCAGGAATAAGGCCGTGGTCAGACAATTCACGCTTTGCTTTTTCTAAATTTGCATCAGGCTTGTCAATTTTGTTGATCGCAACAACGAGAGGAAGTCCCGCTGCTTTAATGATTTTTATCGCTTCAATAGTCTGAAGCTTTACTCCGTCATCGGCGGCAACAACAAGAATCGCGATATCAGCGATTTTTGCACCACGGGATCGCATGGTAGTAAATGCTTCGTGACCAGGAGTGTCGATAAAAGTAATAGCACGCTTTTCTTTGCTGCCTTTGAATTCTTTGTAGATTTGATAGGCACCGATGTGCTGAGTGATACCGCCAGATTCGCCGCCAATGACATTGGTTGATCGGATCGTATCAAGGAGTTTTGTTTTTCCATGATCAACGTGTCCCATGACCACCACAATAGGAGGGCGGGGGAGCAAGTGTTCTTTCTCGGTCGCAAGGGTATCGCGCACCAAGTCAGTCATACCGGCAGACATCACGGCTTGTTCTTCGTTCATGCGAGTCGGGATGTAGCCCAAATCTTCGGCAATGATGGATGCGGTCTCGTAGTCAATTTTTTCATTGAGCGCCGTAAGGATGCCGTTGTTCATCAGTACAGCAAGAAGCTTGGTAACCGGAATATCAAGCAGTTCGGAAAAATCACGCACCGTAATGGTGGTGGGAATCACGATTTCCTTTTTTGTCGCAATATTTTCGATAATGGCTGCTTCATCAGATTCTTTTTCTTTCTTTTTGATGCGCGCCATATTGAACGCTGGCCATGCGTGCATGATCTTTCGTGCAATCACGTCATCGACCTTAATAGCGCGAAGTCCGATATCAAAACCCATCTGCGGGAGTGCTTCCCTCAGTTCATTGGTGGTTGTTCTTAGCTTTCGCGCTAATTCGGTAATATTCATAGGAGTAGTGGGCACCGTTTTGAGACGATGCGATAGCTCGTACTATACATCAAAAAGTTCTTGACGTCAACAGTGAATGATTCTTTTATCCAAAAGAATGTTGGTATTTTTTTTTGGTACTGATATACTTTGAATATATTCATTCTTCTTCCATGTATGACCGACCAAGAGATTCTTAATGTAAACCTTATCAGCCAGCTTGGCTTACAGGCACTTTCTGATGAACAAAAGTTGCAATTGCTCAACGACGCAGCCAACTTGGTACAGAAACGAGCAATGGCGCGTATTATCGAATCGCTTAATGATACCCAGCGCGACGAACTCAATGCGTTGATTGAAAAAGAAGGGGTACAAGGAGAAGAGGTCGGTACCTATTTGCGTGAGGCC
>CAYHKW010000065.1:0-4846 GCA_964357385.1 uncultured Gammaproteobacteria bacterium | reverse complement strand
CGTCCATAGCGACGGCGGAGTTCGGCACCTCGATGTCGGCTCAACTTATCCTGGGACTGAAGAAGGCCCCAAGGGTTTGGCTGTTCGCCAATTAAAACGGTACGCGAGCTGGGTTCAGAACGTCGTGAGACAGTTCGGTCTCCTATCTACCACGGGCGCTCGAAAATTGAGGGGTCCCCTTCCTAGTACGAGAGGACCGGAAGGGACGGACCAATGGTGCATCAGTTGTTCTACCAAGAGCATTGCTGAGTAGCCAAGTCCGGTTATGATAAACGCTGAAAGCATCTAAGCGTGAAGCTGTCCCCAAGATAAATTTTCGTTATAAGTCACCTCAGAGACTATGAGGTTGATAGGCCGCAGGTGTAAGATTCGTAAGAATTTGAGCCGAGCGGTACTAATTGTACGAAGTTATCTCGACCAAAATTAGTTTATTGGTTTTTTACCCTGGGTGTTGCAAAACACCCCATCAGAGACATGGCGCGTTACCTTTATGGTAGCGGGTCCTTCTCTGGTGCTACTACCGGTGAGGAAACACCCGTTCCCATCTCGAACACGGCAGTTAAGCTCACCTGGGCCGATGATACTCAATTGGGGAAAGTAGGTCAGTGCCAGTTTATGAGAGAACCATCCTGAAAAGGATGGTTTTTTCTTATTGGGGAAAGGTTGTTTAGTGAGGCGGATTGACAAATTGGTCTAAAAATGCTAGTATAGACCTGAAGTATTGTTATTTTACAAATTATATTTTGAGAGGGGGAAAGATGTGGAAACAGACTACACTATTGGGCTTGATCGTATTCGCTTTAGGGTTTGTTGGTTTTTTACTCAACTGGATGCACGATGGTACTCTGATGGAGAGACCTATCGCAATATTAGTCATGATGTCGGGAGGTATAGCAGCATTTCTTGAATTTGCCGCCTTAGAGAGGAAGATGTTATTTGAACCGTTGCTCCTTTCCCTTCCCACGAAGGAGTTTCGATATGGTGATGTTTTTTTAAAAAGCGTTACTGGTTGGGTGGTATTGGTCCTTTTCACTTTTCTTGGTACATTAAACATGTATCTTAGCGCCGATATTGGAACATTGCTTGCCAATAAGGCGTCATACGATATGGTGAAGCTTGGTATTATAGAAACAATCATTTGCATCGCGGGGATGATGATAATATTTTTGATTCATCTCTCTGAGCTTCTTAAAAAGAGTCTTCCTGAGTCGCAACAAGGGTACAAATTAGATATATGATTTGATTTAAAATTCACGGTAAATAATCCGTGTTTTTTTATTTCTCCAAAAGTTGCCCTTCTCCCCTCCTCGCGGTAGGATACTTGTACTATTTTCTATCCCTTTATGCGTCATATTGCTGATTTTCATATCCATTCGAAGTATTCTCGTGCATGCAGTCGAAATCTTGATCTTGAGCATTTGGCCGCATGGGCAAATATTAAAGGTATCGATGTGATGTCGACCGGAGATTTTACTCATCCGGCGTGGTTTAAGGAAATTTCATCCAAATTAGAAGAACGAAAGCCGGGCCTCTTTACTCTCAACGCCTCTCATAGAGAAGAAAGTGAAGCGCTCTATAAGGAATACTCACAACGTCCATACAAAGAGCCGTTGTTTGTGCTCGGTAGCGAGTTGAGTGCGATCTATAGTCATGGCGGCAAGGTGCGACGCGTGCATTTGCTGGTGTTTCTCCCCTCTTTAGAAACCGTGAAACAGTTTACTGATGTGTTGCTTGCTCGTGGATGCAATCTTTCTGCTGATGGGCGCCCTATTTTGGGTCTTTCTGCAAAAGAGATTTTAAAAATAGGATTGGAAGTGTCCCCTGACTTTATAATGATTCCTGCCCATGCATGGACGCCGTGGTTTGCGGTGTTTGGATCAAAATCTGGTTATGATTCCTTGGAAGAATGTTTTGAGGAACTTGCTCCTCATATTTTTGCGATTGAGACAGGACTTTCTTCTGACCCTCAAATGAACTGGCGATTATCAGCACTTGATAATATTACGATGATTTCAAATTCTGATGCACACTCTCTTGATAAACTGGGTCGAGAAGCAACGGTGTTTGAGGGTGAAATTCATTCATATCGACAGGTGTTTGACGCAATAAAGGCTGGGAAACAGGGCATAAATGATCTTTCTCTATCGTCAACGATTGAATTTTTTCCTGAAGAAGGAAAATATTTCATGGACGGACATGCAAAATGTGAATTTTCATGTGATCCGGAAGAAACAAAACGACTTAATGGCATTTGTCCTATTTGTAAAAAACCATTAACGATTGGTGTGCTCTATCGCATATCTGAATTAGCAGACCGCAATAATAGTGCGATGAACAATCATGTCCCCTATCACAGCATCATCCCACTGAAAGAAATTATTTCACAATGTGTTGGTACAGGGGTGAGTGCAAAAAAAGTTTCGACATTGTATAACGAACTTATCAACAGTGTTGGTAATGAATTTTTTATTTTACTCGATGCAAAAGAAAATAATTTTTCTTCACTGGTGCCGCACGAACTTGTTGATGGAATTATGCGCATGCGACAAAAAGAAATTGAAATTGTTGGCGGATATGACGGTGTGTTTGGTGTAATAAAAGTTTGCACACCACCACAACGCAAACAAAAAAATTTATTGTAAAAGAAATGAAACAAGAATAGTAAAAAATATTTTTTAAAATATTTTGGTGATGAGTATGTAGTGTGTGTTCTGTTTTGAAAACGTTCTTTTTCCTTTATATATAAAAAGAAATGACCCCACGTGTACAAGACATGCGGGATCATTTCTTTTCTGTTCGCTGCGGGGAAAAAGTATTACTTTTTCTTTTTTGCAGCGGTTTTCTTTTTTGCAGCGGGACGTTTTGCAACAGTCTTTTTCTTTGCTGCTGGCTTTTTTTTAGCAACTGTTTTCTTCTTAGCAGCTGGCTTACGCTTTGGTGCTGCTTTCTTCTTTTTTACTGGTGGCATGGGTATCACCTCCTTTCGTTTATGATTCCTTATTAGGAATTACATATTAATGCACTAATAGTATATCATACATAGGAGAGAGAAAAAATATTTTAAATCTATTTCAAAAAAAATAATGCAGTGGTTAATAAAAAAAATAATTATTTTGTTCGGACTTGATATTCGTTCGCTCGCTTTGTTACGAATTGGAACTGCAATTCTTATCATTGGTGAGTGTATTCATCGTGCTGGAGATCTGGTTGCTCATTATTCTGATGCTGGTGTATTGCCTCGTACTGTTCTCATTGATTCTGTTACCAATCAATGGCATATTTCATTAAATTTAATTAGTGGTTTGTGGCAGGTTCAAGCTGTGTTGCTATTCATCTCATTCTTTTTTGCATGCGCAATGCTGGTAGGCTGGCATACGCGCATTGCAACGTTTATTTCGTGGGTATTATTACTTTCTTTCCAAGCACGTAATCCTTTGATATCGCAAAATAGCGATACCGTACTTCGTTTAGTGTTGTTCTGGGCATTATTCTTGCCGTGGGGTGCGGCCGCCTCAATAGATAGTCTGCATAAACCCGTCGATCCGAAACACCGCACTGCAGTGCTCACTCCGGCAACCGTTGCCTATATAGTTCAGATCCTTTTGATTTACGTGTTTGCTGTTGCATTTAAAACAGGTCCTGAGTGGCATGTACAAGCATCGGCAGTCTATTTTGCACTTAACGCAGGCGGATTTGTTTCTCCGTTGGGTGTATGGCTTTCTCAGTTCACTGTACTGCTTCCGTATATCACCCGCGGGGTCATGGCATTTGAAACATGGATGCCGATTTTATTTTTTATACCGTTTCGAGTACAAACAATTCGTACTATATTAATCATCAGTGCCATTGGGATGCATTTGGCAATGGGACTTACGTTGGAGTTGGGATTATTCTCATGGGTTATGATTGTTGCGTTCTTGGGACTTCTGCCGGGCGGAGTGTGGGATGCAATCGAGCGACGATGGCGACAGTATCATGAGGATTGCGTACTCTACTATGATGGACACTGCGGATTTTGCAATAACAGTGCACGGATAATCGCTATGTTTTTATTTATCCCAGGCTTACCTGTTGTTACTGCCCAGGAAAACAAAGAGATATTAAAATACATGGAGGAAAAAAATTCCTGGGTGTTTGTATGTAATGAAACAAAGTATACAAAATCAAAAGCATTTTTCATGCTTGCAAAACATTCGCCTGTATTTGGATGGCTTTCTTGGCTCTGTGATCGGACATGGGTACGTGTTTTAGCAGATCGGATCTATGATTGGGTTTCAGCACGTCGTAAAAAAATGTGTGTTAATGGGGGCATGATCCATCTTGAGAGACCAATAATGCGCTGGTTGGGAGTAGTTGGTAAAATATTCGCTGCGGGATGTTTGATATATGTAATTGTTTGGAATATCAGTACCATCTCGACATCAAATTTGCGTATCGCCCCTTCATTTCAATGGATCGCTCAAGTATTTCGTCTTGATCAAAAGTGGGATATGTTTTCTCCGTTTCCGATTAAAGAAACAGGATGGTTTGTTATACCGGGTACGCTGGTGAGCGGGCAAAAAGTTGATGTGTATACGGGTGGCCTTGTCTCATTTGAACCACCAACACTCGCATCAGCAACATATAAAAATTATCGCTGGAGGAAATACTTGATGAACCTTGCTGATGTGCGATATAGCCAATACCGACTCTATTATGGTCGATACTTGTGCCGTCAGTGGAATGAAGGTCAAAATCCTGAACGATTGCTCGCCAGTTTTGATATTATGTATCTTAGTCAAATAACACTACTAAATGGAAATAAGGGATCGGTCGATCAAATACCGTTGTGGCATCACCAGTGTTT
>CAYHKW010000064.1:0-5053 GCA_964357385.1 uncultured Gammaproteobacteria bacterium | reverse complement strand
AATATCAAGCACCGCTACTTTTTTTGGAGTAGGAACACATTGTGCATTGATACAATTATTTGATGTACACTGCGCAGAGGTAGCGCATTGTGAACCAGTAGGGCGAGTTCCTTGTGCACATCGTGACTTGGAACAAATATTGGATGAGCACTCTTCTTTTGTATTACAGCTTTGCCCCACCGGACGTAGCCGTGATTTACATACACTCTGGCTACACATCAGTCCTTGTGAACACTCCTGATCCCATGTGCATGCAGTATTCTCTTTTGCAGAACCCTGTGTGCATTTTTTATCAGCCCCACAAGCGCGAGAGAGACATTGCTCGTTAGTACTACATGTTTCCCCTACTTTTTTTAAATCACCCGTTGTAAAACTCCAACGATAGGTGCATGAGGTTGCTTTATCGACGCACATCCCTGTTGCGCGGCATGATCCATCACCACAACAAGAGCTCGATGCACCACACATTGCTTGCGTGCAGCGTCCTACGGTAAATGGGATAGGGTTACTGAGGTTATTGTTTGCATCGATGACACGCAGTTTCGCTGCAGCAGGTATTGATATTGGCGATACTGCTTCAATATATTCAGCTGCCCATCCACCAGCCTGAACGGTCGCATCTGCTTTTTCTACAATAATACGACCCGCATTATTTCCAAATTTTTCACCATATACTTTCACCGCAATACCAGCGGGACCATTATCAGGAGTTATAGCGCAGATACCTGGTGAAGATGGCGCTGAGGTTACAGTAAAAGAAACTTCACGGGTGACTTGATTATCAGTTCTATATAATTTTACTGTATACTGACCCAATTCTAGGTTGGTAGGTACTTTGATGACCGCATATTTGTCATGCCAGGTTTGTCCTTCACAACCCCCTTGGGTCGGGATATCAGCCGCAATTTCAACACCGCGACGAATAAATACCGTCCTCCCTTGTGTTGCGCCAAAATTGGCACCTTCTACGGTAATATACTGCCCCCTTCCTCCTGACTCGGGCCAAAGTTTACTGATTGAAGGATTTGTAGTGGGAGTATTCAGTGAAAATGGCATCACCTGAGCAAATGTAACCGCAACAATAAAAAGAGCACAAGCAACCCCCAGAATTCCTCCTACAAATGTCGTTAATGGTGAAGTAATGCGATACATATAATGTTATTGCAAAGGCCCTGCACATGAGGCAAAGCAATTTTGATAGATATCACGAACATCACCGCGTACATCGGGCGAATAAATCGTATTTTCTTTCAATTCATCATGCGAAAGATTCACGACTGTTTGTTTCTTATCAAGATCAAGAGTGCTATCAAGCCAATAATTCGCAACTTTATCTAAAACAATCGATGTAGTGAGGAGCGATCCAATATCCATTATTTTTGAAAACCGTAGCTGAAGTGGTGCAGTGCGATCGACGCGGGTTCCATTTCTGCCGGGAATTACAGAAAGAAGTGTGGGGGCTGTTGTTTCCATTGTGCTCAAAGTTGCAAAAGTCCATGTATAATCGTCATCTTTTGTTCCTTGTGAAATTCCATCCTTTTTCAAGCCGTTCTCCCCTCCTCCATCTAATGCATTTCCTTGTGCGTCAGTAACACCATCAAAAGGAATACGGGCGGCATTGGGTTGATTCGCACTTCGCGGAGTGGTTATGTTTGCTGTTTTAATACGGCCAGTAAATCGACCGCTCTTCGGTAAACAAAAGACCCGCTGATTGCATGCGTTAGATCCACATATTTCAGTGGGAGTGAAGATAATCGTGCGATAGTTATTGCTCAGTGACAAAGTACCATCGAGTGCGGTTTGAGATGTGTTGTTATTAAATTGAATAAATGTTTTTTTGACCGTTGTTGGATCAATTGCTTTTGAAAATGTCATTTGTACAAGGCTATTTCGTGGAATGGACTCTCTGGCTCCAGGAAAGACTGACACTATCTGTGGAGGTGCAATATCAATTACCGTACCCACATAAAATACCCACGCATAACTCCCTGTTCCTCCCAACATAGAAGTGCGCTGACTTGTTTGCACCGTAGGAAAAATCGTTACCTTATATTTTGTCGATGATTCCCCGTCGGTACCCAAAAGCTCGTCAGGTATTATTTTAATGCTTTTTTTATCTTCAGCTCCTTGCACATGTGCCAATACAAGATCACCTTGCGGTACGTCATTACTTCCTAATTTCTGTATCGAAACCGCTTTTGAATCAAGTGTCTCTTGGCTCGCTTGTACACTTGAAAGATTGAGTTCTTCTTTGAATGAAATGAGGATCGCCGCATTGCGGGGGACATTTCGCTGATCTCGTGTTGGGTAATGCTGAGTTACGTTTATAAAAAGTCCTTGTGGCTGACCAAAACCGCCTTGAATTTGTGTTTCCTGTGGAGTAGGAGGGGTAGTACTTTGTTGCGATTGGCTTCTTAGTATAAAAAACGTAATGACACCCAACAGAACGATAGAGATAGCGCACGCAATACCCGAGTACAAAACAATTCTCTTTGCTTGTTCATGACTAAGAAGATCGTCTTGGGATCGACGCATCTGAACAAATCCATAGAGCAATATACCAAACGATACCACTGCCGCCACAATCCATACGATCTGTAATATACGCAATACAATTGAAGGACCTGGGGTGTCTGAAGTTGCTGCCAATACGCCAAATGGGAGTACGACACTGGTCAGTACTCCCACCAAGAATATATATACTCTCTGAGCGACACGCATGGGGTTTTTGATTCTATTGGATGATTTGATCTATTATGGGGGCAACATCACTCCCTTGAGCTCGGGCACCAACTTCTTTCATAACGGCTCCCATAAGCGGGCCTTTCTGTATTGGCACGCCCCGTTCCTGTAAATCATTATATACCTTTTGTACAATTGTGCGTAATTCATCAGAAGATAGACTCTCCGGTAAATACTGTTTTACAATCATAATTTCGCTTTGCGTCGCACTTGCAAGGTCATCACGTCCTGCTTTTGTAAAATCATTAAGCGAATCATTCAGTTTTTTGTTTTCCCGCACAATAACCTTTAGTGCTGCTTCTTCGGTAAGCGGCTCCCCTGCGTCGATGGTAGCATTTTTTAATGCAGATCGAAGCTGGCGTAACACCATGAGGTCTGCTGATCTCTTTTCTTTCATCGCCGTAATAGTGTCTTCATCAATTCGTTGTTCAAGTGATGTCATATTATAAATGCCAAAGAGGCCTGTTTAGGGCCCCTTGTGGGTAGTGCAAATTTAATTGAGCTTAAAAATTGCTTTTGCTCCAGGAAATTGATCTTTGACTTTACCGGTCCGGGTAAGATAATCCAATTTGTCTTGGATTTTCTTGCGTCGCAACGCTGACTCTTTGAGAGCCCGCTTGTTTTTTCCCTTTTGGAAAAAGCGAATTTTACGGGCCTGCAAAACGCGGCCGCTTAATTTCACATCACCGGTAAACCGTCGATAGAAACTTTCAAATGATTCTTTTGGTTTGCGTTTGACTTCAGGCATGTATATTCACCTCACTTTCATGTATCTACAAATTAAGGTAAGAGTCTTCTGACACAGACTCTATTTTCTTCTTTAATATAGGGATTATCTTTTTAATGTCAACTACTTCTTGTTCTCCCCCCTCCATATTCCTAATGATAATAGTACCATCAAGAAGCTCTTTTTGCCCTAAAATCAAGGTAAAACGGACATTTAATTTGTTTGCAAGCTCTAATTGAGCCTTCAAACTATCCTTCACAAAGCCTTCCGCGACAGAAAACCCTTCCGTCACTAAATCTTCGAATAGTACCATTGCCTGTCTCTTTGCCTGTTCACCCAATTGCGCTAAAAACATGTCAACGGGTGGTTGAATAGGAAGAGATACCTCTCCTCCATCATGTTGAATTTGCTTTAAACGATTGACAATACGTTCAATTCCCAGACCAAATCCGCAACCGGGCGTAGGGCGACCTCCCAATACTTCAATAAGGTTATCATATCTGCCTCCCCCTCCCAATGCCAAGGTTGGTGTTTCTTCATCATTTTGAAGCAAGTAAAACTCAAACACCGTACGAGTATAGTAATCAAACCCGCGCACCAAATGAGGATTGAGAGAGTAAGGAATCTCAAGCACATCCAGAAATTCCAATACCTTCTCAAAGTGAGATTTACATTCCTCGCATAAGTAATCAATAATCTGAGGTGCACCTGCCTTCACGGGCTGACACTGCTCTTCTTTACAATCCAACAAACGAAGAGGATTTTTTACCAGTCGGCGCTTGCAGTCCTCACAAATTTGATTACGTTTGGTTCGATAATATTCAGCGAGCACCTCACGATACGTTCCTCGACACGTGAGACAACCAATACTGTTGATATGCAGGATAACAGGCAACGCCACCGTCTTATACAATTTGAATGCCATGAGAATCAATTGCGCATCAACCGCAGGGTTTGCTTCTCCAATTACTTCACAATTAAACTGGTGGTGTTGGCGATATCGATCAGCTTGCGGTTTTTCATGACGAAATAACGGCCCCACAGTATAGACCTTGATTGGCTGAGGCATATTTAACATACCATGCTCAATGTACGCACGGGCAATGCCTGCAGTAAATTCGGGACGCAATGTCAGATTATCTCCTCCTTGATCTTCAAAGGAGTACATTTCTTTTTCGACCACATCAGTTTGTTTTCCGACTGAATGCGTAAAAAGACTCGTTGATTCAACAATGGGCGTATCAATACGTCCAAAGCCGTACTGAGTGGCTATTGTACGCGCTGTATCGCGAATATGCTCCCACAATTCTTGATCTACCGGCAAAATATCCTTCATACCTTTGACCAATTGGGGTGTCTTTGACATGGTCTGCAATTGAATAGTCGTCGATGTGCTGGTAGGAATACTCTCTCCTTCTTCATCGGTTTTCTTTTTCCTTGGCATATTAAAGTGTGGTTAAATCGTATTGAGGAGTAGTGAAAAACTGAAATTTACTCAATGGCAGCCCTCGCAAGATGACACGACCCGCTATTTCTGACTGGTGAATCGGACCAAATCGACGTGAATCATAACTTACTGGAGAA
>CAYHKW010000063.1:0-5059 GCA_964357385.1 uncultured Gammaproteobacteria bacterium | reverse complement strand
AAGGTAACATTTAACCAGCCGGTTGATGAGGATAGCGCACGAAAACACATTAAAGTTACCCCTGACCCGGAATGTAGATTTTCTTTTGTTATTGTTGGCCAAGGGGATAATGCCAGAACAGAGGCGCTATGTGACCCCAAAAAACCTCTTAATCCCAATACTTCCTATACGGTAAGAGTTGAACCAGGCGTTGTTCCGCGAGGTACTGTTCCCGCAAATCCACCAGCGGCACCAATTCCACCGAGTGGTGGGACCTGTGCAAATGGTTATACAGTCCTTGGGGGCATGTGTTATGTTGATGCAAATCGTGACAGGATACCCGATAATCCTCCTAGAAATCCAGTGAATGGATCGTGTACTTCAGGATACGTACTTCATGTTGATGGTATGTGTTATCGTGATGGGAATACTGATCGGCGGCCTGATGTCCCACCAATTCCACCTGTGAATAGTACATGTCCAAATGGATATACACAGCATCGTAATGGTTTTTGTTTTCCGAATTCTGGAGTCAATCTTAATCCAGATGGAACCTGTCCGGGAGACAGCACATTCAATGCTACTGATAATAAATGTTATTACCCAACCGGCGGCATAAACCCGCGTTCTGATGGCAGTTGTCAGTCTGGATATGCACTTCATGGAGATGGTTTGTGCTATCCAAGTACTGGTGTTAATCCAAATCCCAATGGCACCTGCCCCACATTTAGTACGTTCAATACAACCGATAACAAGTGTTATTATCCGACTGGTGGCGTCCCCCCAAAATCTGATGGGAGCTGTGAATCCGGTCTTGTTAAGCGTCTTGACGGATTATGTTACCCCAACACTGGCGTTAACCCTAACCCTAACGGTACATGTCCGAGAGCAACTACGTTAAATGCAACAGACAACATGTGTTACTACCAGACAGGAGGTATATCTCCTCGTACTGATGGTAGTTGTGCTAATAATCTTGTAAAACACGACGATGGGCTGTGCTATCCAAATGTCGGTGTCAATGTCAATCCTAATGGCACGTGTCCGACATTTACCACTTTTAATACAACTGATGGTAAATGCTACTATTCGACGGGTGGCGTTCCTCCGAAGTTAGATGGTAGTTGTAATACAGGTCTAGTGAAGCATGATGATGGGCTTTGTTACCTCAACACTGGCGTTAACCCTAACCCTAACGGTACATGTCCAAGTTTGACGACACTAAACACGAATGACAACAAATGTTACTACCAAACAGGAGGCATTCCGCCAAACGTTGACGGCAGTTGTAATGAAGGATTAATCAAAAAACCCGATGGTTTATGTTATCAAAATCCTGGGGTCAACTCTAATCCGAATGGCACCTGTCCAAATTTTACGAATTTAAATACAACCGATAATAAATGTTATTATCCTACCAACGGTATTCCACCGCGTTCCGATGGCTCATGTCAACCAGGCTATACCCCTCGTCCTGACGGTTTGTGTTATCCACCAGTTGGCGTAAGCCCTAACATTAACGGTACCTGCCCGGCCGGTACGACATTTAACGCAAATGAAAAACAATGTTATTACCCAATAGGCACGCCTCCAGGTGGCACTCCGTCAAATCCCTCTAACCCTAGTAACGACCCTAACATTACAAATGATCTTGATGAGAAACCTATAAAAACCGGTCCTGTGATAGAAAAGATCAGTCGTGTTGTTATTCTTGTGAACGGCGCGCCGAAAACATTTGATCGATTTACCTGCGTCAAAAATGACTGTTTGGATGATAGTAAAACAACGTTAAACGGAAACCAGCATACGTATCATGTCTTTGCCTATGCGACAAGTGGAGAACTCATAAGTACGAATACTATTCGTTCATATATCTGGAAAGTGCAAAGTGAGAAGAACACGATTACCATTCCCAACGCACCGTATGGCGCTGAAATTGATGTAACTGCTAAAGCAATTAATGGAAGTGCAATGGTGAGTGTTGAGGTTGAAGAACGAAATTCGACATGCAACCCGGATCCCAGTGTTGCGTGTGACAAAAAAGGAGCCGTCACATCCACCACTGTTTCTGTTGAAAATATTCTCTGTGAAAATCCTTGGGAGTTTGATAGCGCAAAAGTTTCTGGCTTTGATGCCTATGATTTTAATACCTTCTATTGTGAGGGTAATACGGGTGCGCTCACATTGCCTCCACTCTTATCCACACCAATCCCTGCAGATACCAGTTCGCCGATTTTTGATAAAGAATATATCTTCAGGTTTGGTAATTCAGAGGGCATTGCAGATCAAAAAAATACCGATGTTATCGCGATGCGTGTTGGATCAAACCCCTTACAGCAATCACCCTACCAGTGGTATATCAACACTGCAAAAGTAGGAACGAGCCCCACTCCTACTTTTATCGACGGATATAAGGCGGTTCGTGATGCTCAAGGGGTATATATAAGCATTCCTGGAAAGGATCCGGATACAAAGCTTTATATCTTATCTTTCTCGTATAATGAAGGAGCCAGTACACAAACACAACAGGTATTTAATTCCTTTATCAATAATTTGAAATTATCGGCTGATGTTGCGAATGCTGATGATTCTGGTAAACTAAGGAGAGATGTTCTCCGCCTCTCAGATATGGCTGATATGAAATCTTATCTAGGTAAAGGCCCATTTCCTTCATTAGCCGCCGGTAGTTTTTTCAAAGGACAAACACTATCAGCGTGGCCGTCATGGCAAAGTGAACTGGGTAATGCTCTTCATGTCGCACTTCCTGTTGACCCATTAGTGCCTCCATTTCCAACATGCACAGGGTATGATCAAAAAACATGCTGGAATGCACAAACAGGAGCGTTTGCATTTGGCGGTGATAAACCCCAAACAGTTGAAAATGCCTTGGGGAAAACAGGAGTCCATGTATATACCTATATCACCACTGACGGCGGGAAGACTTATCGTTTGTGTATGAATCTCGAGAATCCTGGACGCTTTAATAAAAATAAATCGTACTGCAGTACTGATTAACATTCACAAAGTATACTTAGCTACTATCTTTCGTACGTATGCCAGACCCAATAATTGCCAATCCAGCAGACAGTCCAACTACTCCAACAACAGTACAATCACAGGTGCAAGATATTTTTAGTGAAACCGATTCACCAATGATGCCTGCCGACGCAGTTTCTCATGATGTTACTGGTCCCGCATATACCCCATACGCCTCCACGGTGCATCCCAGCATGAATCGTAAAACCATGATTTTGATTGTAGGCGCGATTGTAGCATTGGTGGGTATCGTAGGCGCGGCGATCCTTATCTATATGCTGTTAGGTAACACCTCAGAACCCACTACCAATACGACACCTACGACCGTACAGCAGCCAAACACTACTCCTCCGGTTACACAACCAACATCATCTGAACCAACTCCTGCTCCGACGACAAATACAGAACCGACAGTATCGCCTGAACCTCAAGAGATGATACCACCCGCACCTTCCGATCGTGATGGCGATGGTCTTACTGATGCAGAAGAAGGTACGTTTAATACTAATCCTGACTTGCCTGATACTGACAATGACGGTCTTACTGATCGCGAAGAAGTGAATGTATATAAGACAAATCCGAACAATGCCGATACTGATAGTGACGGGTATCTTGATGGACAAGAAGTCAGGGCGGGATATAACCCCAATGGTCCCGGTCTTTTATATAAGATTCAATAGATATTTTATAAAAGCTTTTTTATGTTTGATTTCATCGAAGAACCCATCGCAGAAGAAAAGAAACAATCTAACACATCAACCACTTCAGCTCCTCTAGAAGGAACTGTTTATACTATGCCGTCTCATCGCGCTGCAGTACCTACCGCCGCCGCCATCAGTGAGAATAAAAAGAAGTCAGGAGGGCTTATTGCTATACTTGTTGGTGTCGGTGTTATTGTGGTAGCAACAGTGTTCTTGGTCTGGTGGGTCGTATTTCCTCCCATCACTTCCACAACACCGCCTATCGCGCAACAGCCAACTGAAACAAACGAAACACCCACGACCCCTGTAAATGAAAACCCACCAGTCAATCCACCCTCAGAGCCAACTCCTATACCGAGCGATACAACCCCCACAACGCCCCCCAGTACTATTACTTATACAAAGAGTGCGGATAGCGATAGTGATGACCTTACCGATACGGAGGAGCGAATTTTTAATACTGATGACCAGAAACCTGATACTGATGCGGATGGATTTTTGGATGGTGCAGAGGTGAAATTTCTCTATGACCCCACAAAAACAGGAACGAAATTAGATCAATCATCCACAGTAACACTATATAAGAACACTAATTATGTGTACTCGTTATTATATCCATCAGCTTGGGTGGTTGATTCGGTGGATAAGGGTAACAAAGAAGTGATCTTTAGTTCTGCTACGGGTGAGTTTTTGAATTTGACCGTTCAAGATAATCCCGAAAAGCTCAGTGCTCTCGAATGGTATACCACTGTTCATAAGCCTAATGCCAACACTGCATCATTACAAACAATGAAATACGATACATGGACAGGAGTTATGTCGGAAAATGGATTGGAGGTATATATGACCGCCAATGACGATAGTGGGACAGTGATAAGTCCGTATGTATATGTCCTCACCTATGATTTAGGAGGGAAGCAGGAGATGAATTTTGGTTCAGTATTTCAAATGATGATCAGAAGTTTTTTGATCACTGATTTATCTTCCCCGCGATAATGATTCATCTTACTATTGAAGAGGGGACACAAGGGGTTCCCTCTCTTTTAAAAAAAAGCACTTGGTACGGTAAGTATTATCGGGCATGCAATACCGCATTGGGGAAAAAGGCTCCCCATATCACCATCACGGTGATTCTTACGGGTGATGAGCAGATAAAAAAACTCAATGCGGAGTATCGTAAATTAGCGCGCACCACTGACGTGTTATCCTTCTATTATGGCGAGGATGGCATGACTGGTGAGGGCGAGGTGTTTATTTCAATACCTGTTGCGATCCGTCAGGCGCAGCGGTTTGAACATTCCTTAGAAAAGGAAATAGCGCGACTTCTTGTTCATGGAATCTTT
>CAYHKW010000062.1:0-5068 GCA_964357385.1 uncultured Gammaproteobacteria bacterium | reverse complement strand
TCAGTTTCTTGCGCAAATTTATACATGGATTATTACGGCCGCTGCTATTGTGGCTGTTGTTGTCCTTATGGCAGGGGGTCTGCGTTGGACAACCTCGCGGGGTGATAAAGCAGGAGTTATGGCAGCACGCAAAATGATCAGCAATGCAATTATTGGACTCGTATTATTATTAGGTTCGTATTCACTCCTCTACCTCATTAATCCTTCACTCACGATTTTTTCAGGATTGAATTTGGGGAATCCGATTGAAAAAATTGAACTTGAGGTGAAAGATATAGAAAACACGTCGCCCGAGCTTGATCAATCATTTACAGGCGGTGGATGTGTGACTGCTACATCTCAAGATTTAAATCCATATATAGGAAATAAACTCATCGGGGATACAGGCAGGCTATCAGAAGTAGATCCCCGTATTCGTGGAGCAATCAAAACCATTCTTGACCAGTGTCCAAACGACACCTTGACTATAGAATCATTGATACGCCAGTCAGGTGCTGTGGGCGGACATAGGGCGGGAAAGGCAGTGGATTTTTCATCAACAGTATGCGGGGCATCAACTAACGCAGTTATATGTTCTGATCCGAAAGGGAAAAGTATTGTTGAAAAATTGAAAGCGCTAGGGTACGGAGTGGGAACGTACCATGCAAACTGTGGTACTTTTTATGAAAGCGCTGGCACAACAGGAGCAACAGGCCCCCATCTCCATGTTCAATCAACGAATTGTAAATAAAAAACAAGAGGACAGCACCTCATTTGCATATTGAATTGTCATCAAAATGCCAGTAGTATCTAGTGCTATTGACGCCATTGGGTGCTCAGAATAGAATGAGGATACTTCCATATCCTAACCATGTCCAAGCCAACTCTCCTTTTCGAATGCTCTCAATGCGGCGCTCAATCCCCTAAGTGGGCAGGGCGCTGTTTTGAATGTGGTGGATGGGGAACGCTTGCTCAGACTGTTTCTGACGGCACACCTTCCAACCTACCCCCCATGCCATCGGCAAGTGCGACTCCGTTTTCTGAAATACAAAGTAGTGATATTCCTCGTATCGCCACCGGTATTAGTGAACTTGATCAAGTCCTGGGTGGTGGTATTGTTCCGGGCAGCCTTATCCTCATTGGCGGAGAACCGGGAATTGGAAAAAGTACCATTATCCTCCAAATCGCCCTTCGCCTTGCACAGCAGCAGCACACCATCCTCTATGCCTCTGGTGAAGAATCGGGACAACAAATTAAAATGCGCCTTGATCGATTAAGCACGTCTCCTGAGGTAGCGAAACAAATCCTGTATATTGGAGAAACTAATACTGAAAAAATCTGTGCAAGCATTGTTGAGCACAAACCCCGTCTCGCTATCGTTGATTCGATTCAAACGATCCATTCAATGGATATCAATTCTGAAGCCGGCAGCATTACGCAAGTACGCGCGTCTACCATCAAACTCTTGGAAATGGCAAAAAAGCATCATATTCCTGTCATTATTGTCGGACACGTGACAAAAGAAGGTATGGTCGCTGGACCAAAAACACTAGAACACATGGTGGATACCGTCCTCTATCTTGAAGGTGATAACCAATATCACTTCCGCCTTTTGAAAACAGTAAAAAATCGTTTCGGTTCTACAAACGAATTAGGGGTATTTGAAATGACCGAACAAGGACTTGCCGAAGTAACCAATCCTTCTGATATTTTCTTATCTGAAAACACGAAGGATCTTCCCGGAAGTGTAACGTCGGTCATCATGGAGGGGTCGCGTGCGTTTTTGGTACAAGTGCAAGCACTAACTTCAAAAACATATTTTGGCTACCCTCAACGCCGAGCTGTGGGGTTTGATACCAATCGCCTTCAGTTGCTTATCGCCGTATTATCAAAACGCCTTGGCCTTAATTTGGGCGACCAGGATATTCACCTTAATATTGTCGGTGGTTTTAAAATCAATGAACCCGCCGTGGACTTAGCAGTCTGCGCCGCAATTATTTCAGGATATAAAAATATCGCGCTCCCACGCGACCAGGTTATTTTTGGTGAAGTTGGTTTAAATGGCGAAGTACGTCCCATTTCTCATGCCGATCGCCGACTGAAAGAAGCATCAAAGCTTGGGTTCACATCTGCTATCTGTCCCAAAGCATCATACGCCACTCCGCCAATAACCTTGCATCAAATACAAACACTGAAAGAGTTAGAGGTGTAGTTACTCAAAATGAACGTCTGCTTGAAATACGTCAAGACGTTCTTTTATACTAGGGTACTGTGAGATATTGCTCATGACATCAGTAGCCGTCTCACGCGCCGCTTTTATGAGAACACGGTCATTGAGAGCATCCCGAGAAATCGGTGGCAATCCTGATTGGCGGGTGCCATACACATCACCCATACCGCGAATCTGCAAATCTTTTTCTGCTAACTCAAACCCATTAGTACTCTCTGAGAGCGCACGGAGTCGAGAGACCTCTTCTTTTTCTTGTGTTGATGCCAATAAAAAACAATACGACTGTATCGATGAACGTCCAACACGTCCTCGAAATTGATGCAACTGAGAAAGACCAAATCGCTCAGCCCCCTCGATCATCATGATAGTGGCATTGGGGACATCTACCCCCACCTCGACTACTGATGTTGAAATAAGTACATCAATCTCCCCTTTTTGCATACGCAACATGATCTCTTCTTTTTCTTTTGCACTCAATTTACCATGGAGTACTTCAAGTGCAAGCTCAGGAAATATACTCGTTGATAGTTTTTCATATTCTTCAGTAACTGAAGTAACACCCAACGTATCAGATGCATCAATCAGTGGGCAAATCACAAATACTTGTTCTCCTTTTTCGATATGCTCACGAATAAAATTATAGGTCCATTGGCGATATCGCATTGGAACAACTTTTGTAACGATAGGCTTTCTCCCGAGTGGCATTTGGTCAATGATTGAAAGATCAAGGTCACCATATACCGTCAGTGCGAGAGTGCGAGGAATGGGTGTAGCAGTCATTGATAACAAATGCGGCATAATACCGTCGTTATTTTTTTCTTTAAGGGATTTTCGCTGAGCAACCCCGAAACGATGCTGTTCATCAATAATCGCGAGTCCTAATTGAGAAAATTTCACGTCTGTTTGTATAAGTGCATGCGTCCCAATCACCATAGTAACAGACCCACTTGCTACTTTGTTGAGCATCTCTGGACGTTTTATAGCACTAATTTCCATTTGCCCAGTCTGTTCATTCCACTGAGCTATACGACAATCCCCTGATGTCCACAACCCTATCGTGCCACGAGAGCCCACTGAATATGATTTGATCCACGACAAAAAATGTTGACGCGCTAAAATTTCTGTCGGCGCTAATAATGCCACTTGATACCCTTCCTTGAGTACCATGCTGCCTGCAAGTGCGGCAACCGCTGTTTTTCCTGACCCCACATCCCCTTCCAATAATCGATTCATCGGGTGATCTTGCTGCAAATCTTGAAGGATATCCCATAATGCACTTCGTTGGGCATCGGTTAATGCAAAGGGTAATTCTGCAATGTTCGCCTGGATATATTCTTGATCAAATGAAATTGGGTGACTATGTAACGCCGCAAACTGCTGTTTTGATAATGCTTGTGAGAGTTGAATAAGAAGCAACTCCTCGAAATGCAGTCGTCTGTGCGCCAATGCAACACGCTCTAAATCTACCGGTGAATGAATAATGGAGAGAGCTTGAGGTAATGATAAAAGCCCATGTTTTTCAAGAACCTCTCTTGGAATCCACTCTCGAATTTCGCACATGCCAAGCGCCTGATGAATCAGTGTTTGTAACTGCTTTTGAGTCAATCCTTCTGTGGTGGAGTATACCGGCAGCAAACTTTCGGGTCCTGTTTCATGCCCCGGTGCGATTTTCTTATACGTCGGACTTACCATTTGCAGTGAAAAATAATTATCACTCGTTTTTCCCGAGAGACGAACGTAGTCACCTGGCAATAAGGATTTGGAAATATATGGCTGGTTAAACCATACGACATTAACTTGCCCGCTATCATCAGCAACCAGGCACTCAGTAATTGTTTTTTTACTGCGGGGTGAACGGCGATTATTAATAAGCTGAACTTGCCCATGTATGCTGACCTGCATGCCTGGTTTCAAATCAACAATTTTTACCACGTTCGTATAATCTTCAAATCGAAATGGAGTATAAAAAACAAGATCTCGACAGGTGTCGATACCCAGTCGTGCTAATCGTTTATGTAATGCCTTTCCCAGTGTTCCTAATCCAGAAACAGGCGTCTCAAGAGGAATCATATAGGCATCATCGTATCAACAAAAAACCATCCCGTGAAGGATGATTTCCTGTGGTGCTCTCGCCAGGAGTCGAACCTGGATTACGAGTTCCGCAAACTCGCGTCCTATCCATTGAACGACAAGAGCATAATCCCTAAAAGGGCTATCTCTAACACTACAAACGAAGCCTACGAGTAAGCCAATCCCCAAGCGGTTCATTGGTGTACTCTTGATTCTCTTCTACATACTGTTGCAAAAACGTTCTGACATTATCAGCGTCTTGTGTCTGAAGAGGTACTTTGGTAACTCTTTTCATGCCACGCCGATTTTGAAAATACAGCACTTCTCCGACTGCTGTTTCCACAATCCAAAATGATTCAAGATCAGGGAATGGATACATGGTGTCACCTACAGAAATTCCTTCCGACGTGATCCGGCAATTGAGCGTCAGTGGGGTTTGCAATGTATGGGCGAAGAGTATGATTGTTACCATTATAATCAATAATGGAAACGTGTAATTCTGCTGAGAAATACTCCAGACAATCAATAATCCAACAACCAAACCAGCAACAACGTACCACGCCGTACCACGATGCGGTATTTCGTATTCAGGAAACGCCCACTGTAAGATTGTGTGCTGTTTTTGCATGGACCGAAGGTACCCGTATAAGGGTATTATCTCCTTTATTCTCTGGCTGAGAGGGGGAGATTCGAACTCCCGAGTCGCGTTTCCCCCCTAACACCTTAGCACGGTGCCGCTTTCAACCACTCAGCCACCTCTCCAGCTCCTCATATCTACGATATCATTCC
>CAYHKW010000061.1:0-5186 GCA_964357385.1 uncultured Gammaproteobacteria bacterium | reverse complement strand
TTCAGTTATTAATTTTTTAAATTATGGCACATACCCTTCCGCAATTAAACATTTGCGACAGACCAAGAAACGGACTGAACGCAATGTGGCGGTGAAGAAAAATATTACCTATCTTAAGCGCCAGCTCCTCAAGTCTATTACCGCAAAGGATACGGTAAAGGCAAAGGATTGGTTCAATCAGCTCGTGAAGCACTTGGACAAAGCAGCGCTCAAGAATGTAATAAAGAAAAATACTGCATCACGCAACAAGTCTCGACTTTCTAAGAAGGTCAACGCGATCAGTAAGTAAGAAAAAATACCCCTGATCGGGGTATTTTTGTAAGATTAATTATATGTTTGGACAGAAGGCTATTGGTATGGTTTTATTTGCAGCTATGTTTTGCGGCATTGTTTGGCCACTCAATAGCTATGCTGTCCAAGTAAAGTCGACTCAGAAAGCAGAAGCAATCCAAACTATTATTGCAAAATATCCAAAACTTTCTGTCGGGGTGAGTGTGGTGAATATAAAGACCGGTGAAGCGATTAATATCAACGGGGATCGGTCGTTTGTCGCGGCAAGTACTATTAAGGTATTGGTTGCTGTCGATTATCTGCATCAAGTAGAAAAAGGAAAATACACATTGAAAAAAATAGTACGAGGTACTTTAGCTCGTGAGCAATTGAGACAAATGATCAGCATCAGTAATAATGCCTCATGGTATGCGTTTAATGATATCCTCACCTATCGAGGCGAGGCGGTGTATGCTAAATCAATCGGCATAACCTATGGGTGGATAACCAACTCAATCACGCCACGCAATATGACAACGCTACTCGCAAAATTGTATCGGCGGGAATTACTGAATAAAGAACATACAAATCTCTTGCTTTCGTTCATGAAACAGACCCACAACATGACCCTTATTCCTGGTTCAAATATCAAAGCGCAGACATACAACAAAACAGGGCGGCTTGATGGCCTTGTTCATGATACTGCAATCGTGGATGATGGAGTCAATCAATATGCTATCGCGATTTTTACTGATGGAAAAACAACACTCGAAAACCGCGCTGGATTATTTCATGAGATTACTGAGGCGGTGATGATAAAGTAATTTTATGATAGAATAGAACGAAAAATAAAAGCCGCTGGTTTCAGCGGTTTTTTGTAATTTCACGCACGTTCTCCGTTAAAGGTACGTTTGTTACGATTTTTCTGTGCAAGTCGTCCTTTCCCTTTTGGGTCAATCAGGTGGATACATAAATAGACCCACTCCCACAGAAATTGTTTCCATCCAATCCAATACCAGATAGGTATAATCCGTACCTTTACCTTATGTGCCAGACGAAACGTTACCCAAAATCGTAGTCCATGCTGCCAGTGGGTTATCACCGTAAACATGGGGGTACTATCGCTGGCAACAAGCGCAATGGAGTTGTTAATATTTTCAAATGTGTCCCGCGATTCTGGTTCACATTTTATATATTTTCCTTCAATGCCTTTACTTAACAGCCAATCTCTCATTAACACGCCTGCTGGTATGGTTTGTATTTCGGAAGGCAAGTAGATACCTCCCGTTACAATAATGAAATCAAAGTCACCACCGTCATTATTTCTATCCTTTAGCCAGCGGAATAGCCCTTTAAAAAGACGTTTTTCAGTGTGCGTCCTCTGTAATGAATTCTTTGGTTTTATGTCACAACTCGGAATTATGAAATATCTCACTTCTATCCTCCTTTTATTCAAAATGCGAATGGAGTTGTACCATGGACGGGGAAGGGTGTCAATGAATGTCTATTTACCCCACCAACTGTGCGATCAAAATGTCTAATCCTGCATCAGCAGGAGTTGAGTTGAGTTTAATGTATTCTTCGAAGGACAGAAGGTGGCGATACATGCGTTGTAATTGTTCTAAGGTCAGAGACGAGGTTTTTTTTGATACGACCCATACCCGCTTTGGATTCCAGCCAAGCTGTTTTGCCATTGTCGCATCATCGATATGAGCTTGTTTCATACTTTTCACCATGAGTAATGCTCGGAACTGCACACGAAGCATAGAGGTGATGCCAACGACTGATGATTTTGTTTGTGACGGAGCCGCTGAAACTAAATCATGTGCAAGGGTGTATGCTTTTGTTTTTTGTTTTGCAAGAATCGCGTCAATAAGATTAAAAATGTGCGCGGTATCGGGCGCGCATACGAGAAGTTCAACATCATCATGATGAATTGTTTTTCGCCCTGTGTAATGCACCAGCTTGTGAAGTTCGCTCGATAGGTGCCAAAGCATACCACTGTCAGGTTCGTTTTCAAATGATCCAGTAGTATCAAATTGCTCCATGAGAAGAGTTAATGCTATGGGTTCAATCGAAACGCCATATCCTTTGAGATAGGAAAGGATCCACGTTTGAAGTTTCTCGTGGGTAGGCAGTTCAAACTCTTCAATGGTTACCGTTCCGCTTTTTTGTAACGACAACAATAATTTATATATCGCCAACCGTTTATCGATTGTCTCATCTTCAATGATAACAAAGGTGGTGGGGGAACAAAGAGGAAGTTTTTCGATAAGCAGATCACGCACTGCCGCAGGACAGCTTTTTGAAAATAACCCACGGATGCGCAGCAGTGAGGTGCTGCTAAATAGTGTGTGCGAGGAAAGAGTGTTTTGAATGAGAGGGAGAAGGTTGGTTGCAGCATTGCTTGAAACATCGATATCAATACTGCTCGCATTGCCATATTTTTTGTTAAACACCTCAATCCACGTTTTTGTTTTCTGTCTAATACTCCACGTGTTAGTACCGTGAAAAAGGTAAATGTGAGGGGTCTTGGTTGTCATAGGTATTATCGCGGGTAGGCAGGATAGCGAGTACACAAATCAAGCACTGATTGTTTTGCTTTTACGATGATTGTTTCATCTTCTCTGTTATCGATAACAGATGCCATGATGTCAGCAAGTGTTTGCATATCGTCGGTGGTAAGACCGCGAGTAGTGATAGAAGGGGTGCCGATGCGCAAGCCTGAAGGATCAAACGGCGAGCGAGGATCACCAGGAATCATGTTTTTGTTTGCAATGATGCCGACGGTGTTGAGTGCATCTTCTGCTTGTTGGCCCGTGAGTCCTTTGTTGGTGAGGTCAAGCAAGATAAGGTGGTTGTCAGTGCCACCAGTCACTAGAGAAAAACCATGATTGCTCAATGCTGAAGCAAGTGCGTTTGCATTTTTAACAACATGGTGTGCGTATGATTTAAAATCGGCACCGCTTGCTTCTTCCAAGCAAATAGCAATAGCGGCAGTTGTTTGATTGTGGGGGCCTCCCTGGAGTCCAGGGAAAATTGCTTTGTCGATCTTGGTTCCTAGTTCTTGAGTGCGGGACATGATAATTGCCCCACGAGGACCACGAAGCGTTTTATGAGTGGTTGTGGTGATGACATCGGCATACGGAGCAGGGCTAGGATGTACTCCGCCCACAATGAGACCAGCGATGTGTGAAATATCAGCAAGAAGATATGCCCCTACCGAGTCAGCGATTTCACGGAAGCGTTTGAAATCAATCGTGCGGGAATACGCAGTCGCACCACAAATAATCATTTTGGGTTTTTCCTGGAGCGCGAGTGTGGCAATGGCATCATAATCAAGGAGTCCTTTTTCATCAACGCCGTATTGTACTGCCTTGTAGATTTTTCCAGAGAAGTTTACTTTCCATCCATGAGTAAGATGGCCGCCTGCCGGAAGCGCCATACCCATGACCGTATCGCCGGGTTGGAGAAGTGCGAGATACACTGCTTGGTTTGCTGGTGATCCCGAATACGCCTGCACATTGGCGTGTTCCATGCCAAAAAGCGCTTTTGCCCGTTCAATCGCGAGTGCTTCGATCTGGTCGATATACTCATTGCCGCCGTAATACCGCTTGGTGGGATACCCTTCGGAATATTTGTTGCTTGCTACTGATCCTAGTGCTTGCAGAACTGCATCGCTGGCGATGTTTTCAGAGGGGATCAAAGATAAGGTATTCTGCTGGCGATCGAATTCTTTGTTTAATAAGTCGTCAATAATGGGGTCAGTTGTTTTGAGGGATGGCATGTCTGTGATAGTTATGGGTAGGCTGTAATGTGTCTCTATCCTACCGTGCCATTGACAAAATGGCAAAAGTGTGATAGGGTGGTATGAGAAAGTAAAGAAAAAGAAAGGAGAAAAGGATGTATACACGTCCATCGTTATATTGTTCTTTGAGAACATTGTTTAAAAAGAATGAATTGGATGCAGCCATCGGCTATTTCAATGATTTCAAGTCTGGAATTAGGTCATATGCTGCGGTGATGGATAGTCCTCTGGCCTACGTATTTTTGGCTGAATATGCACCTATTGAATTATTGAAGGATCGATTTTCCAAGGACGAATGTTTTAAGATGTATATTCGTTGTCTATTGGATAAATGCCAGCGTTCATTTGAACGCGATAGCTTTCCTCTGAACTATAATTGGAAGGACTTCTGGGATGAAAAAGATGATGATATTTACTATAAGATGGAGTGGGTAGCTCGGCATGGTGGATGGTCTTGCATTGAAAACGGTACTCGAACTGTTATATCAACAGCGCAAGCAGTCTCTGATGTAAATTATTTTTATGAACATTCGACACTGTTTCGCGAAATGATCTTTGAGACATTATTCGGGATACGTCCACAGCTGGAAGAGAATATAACAATAGACACTATTACATTTGAGCGAGCGGCTAAGAAGATGTACGATCTTCTAAAAGGTTATGGTTGTTGTTTCTATGAATTGGGAGAAAAAGAGGAATTTCTCAATTTCATTAAAAAACATGAAATGTAAGCATTGAACACTCTCCTGAATTAAGGAGAGTTTTTTTATTCCACCACAATGTTGATCAACCGTCCGGGGACGTAGATCATATTTTTTATTTCTTTTCCTTCGATCCACCGTTTTACATTTTCATCGGCAAGAGCGAGTGCCTGTGCATCATCTTTTGAAATATCAGCAGCTGCTGACAGTTGAGCGCGCGGCTTACCACTTACTTGAACCACAAGTGTAATAGTCTCATCTTTGGTCAGAGTTTCGTCAAATGTCGGCCACGGTTCAAATGTAATGCTTTCTTCAACGCCCTGCTGTGACCAAAGTTCCTCAGCGATGTGCGGGGCAAACGGTGATAAGAGGATTGCAAATTGTTGCAATACATCATCGCCTAATAC
>CAYHKW010000060.1:0-5365 GCA_964357385.1 uncultured Gammaproteobacteria bacterium | reverse complement strand
GCGGCGTCGCTCCCTCAGACTTTCGTCCATTGGGGAAGATTCTTGACTGCAGCCTTCCGTAGAAGTCAGGGCAGTGTCTCAGTCCCTGTGAGGCGGGTCGTGCTCCCACACCCGCTACTCGTCGTAGCCTTGGTAGGCTTTTACCCTACCAACTAGCTGATGAGCCATAGGCCCCTCCCAGAGTGAATTGCTCCTTTCTTCCATAGCCATAAGCCATGGAACGTATTCGGAATTAGCCCATCTTTCGACGGGTTATGCCAAACTCCGGGGTAGGTTACCAATGTGTTGTTCTCCCGTCTGCCACTCATCGTATTAAGTATTGCTACTCAAGAAAATTCGTTCGACTTGCATGCCTTAGACACGCCGCCAGCGTTCATCCTGAGCCAGAATCAAACTCTTATAAAGAGAATTGAGCTTGCTCTATAAAAAACAGAAATTGCGAGATCCCTAGTGGGGTTGCCCCCATTAGAAATTGTCTGTCACTTAATGAATGAAAAGATCTTTTCTCTGATATACACCGCTGAACTAAAGCGATGCTATTTCGAAGAAAAAAGAGGGAAGTCCTTTCGAGAAGAACTTCACTCTTCTGTCCTCAAACGCGCTTTGGTGCAAATACGTCGTTAAAGAATGTGTTTGTTAATAAAATACAACGTTTAGATACTATAATTATAACGAAAATCTGTCAAGAATCAATAGTGTCCCCAAGATATCCCCAGTTTTTAGCTATTTTGCCCCGAAGGGGTCCTTTTGGGAGACTTTTGGTCCCTCCATTCCTTGATTTTCTTATGGTTACCAGAAAGAAGTACCTTTGGAACCCTACTATTTCGGAATATTTCTGGTCTCGTGTATTGAGGATACTCCAAAATCCCTTCTTTGGAAAACGACTCCTCCTCTAGAGAGCTCGCCTTACCTAATACACCGGGGATATGGCGGGATATTGCCTCAATCATGACCATTGCGGCGATTTCACCTCCATTGAGCACATACGGGCCAATTGAGACCTCTTTGTCGATATATTTCTTGATGCGTTCGTCGATTCCTTCATAGCGAGGGCACACAAAGATCAATTGGTCGTATTTTGCCAATTGTTGGGACATTTTTTGGGTAAACGGCTTTCCACGAGGGGAAGTGAGGATAACGAGATGCTTTTTCTCACGAGGGAGCGCTTCAAGAGTGTTTACGACCGGTTCTACTTGATAGACCATTCCTGGACCGCCTCCATAGGGGGTTGAATCTACTTTTTTATGAGGGTCAGTGGTGTACTCGCGTATATCGTGTGTATTGATCGACAACAGATTATTATTTTGGGCACGTTTTAAAAGGCTTTCCGAGAGATAGGAATCCAAGAGGTGGGGGAAGATGGTGAGGATATCGAAGCGCATAGTAGTAAAGGTAGTGTATATATAAAAAAGCGGGGATGCAATGAATGCCGACAGAAAAAGTTAGCATCAAAAAAACCAGATATCCTTTCATATCTAGTTTTTGCTATAAATTTTAATTTAAGAATGGGTGATTACTGCGTTATATGACTGACAAATTTGCATTATCCCATGAATATAACGAGCATAATAGACAGCCATCTTACTCAGAGTAACTGGACCATGATACATAGAGACACTTTCGGAATGAGAATTGCGTCGTAGCGTTTCATAAATATTCTTTTCTTCGTGTTCTCCACTATACTTAGTGTATTGTCCTACTCTTGTGTCCCCAAGATAGTAGCTATACTTATAGGAAAAATCTTCCCAGTCGCTCCAATTAAAATTGACTAACCTAACTAACGAGTTTGAATAGAGCGGTATGGCACCTTCCTTAATAGCCATATTAACCTTTTCTTCCCCATCATTTGATATGGATATTATTTCATATATATATCCAAAATCTTCATCGTGATAGTCTTTTCCAATTTTTTGAGTATAGCAGCCAACCACCCTACTCTCGGCCTCTTGCAAGAGAGCTTCAAATTTTTTGATATCTTCTTGAAGGAGCCTTTCGTCTTTGTTAGAAAGGGGACGATTACCATTTAGAATTTTCTCGAACTCTTTTTTAGAGATTTTGAATTCTCCTGAAAATTGTTCGTCTAATTCAGTTGCAGAAAAAATTATATTACTCATCTTTGATTCTCCTCCGGTTTGCGATCCGGAAACGCTTTGAATTTCAATTAACTGTAATAAGTATATCACAATACTAAAGATTTGTCAAGGGTGTTGAGGACATTTAAAATCCTATAAATATAAGAAAAACCCGTATTTAACGGGTTTTCCTAGCTTCCTAAAATCTAATTTACATCTGAAAATCATCAATAATGCTTGTTTCTACGGGTGCTGCGGTAGCAGTAGAACCCGCAGCATCAGCACGGCGTGGACCACGTGAACCTTCTGGTTCGTGGATTTTGAGGTTTACGCGAGCGTTGTTCTTTGCACCGACAATACGGAGAAGGGTGCGGATAGCGCGAGCGGTCTGACCTTCGCGTCCAATCACATATCCCATGTCTTCCGGATTGATATGGAGGGTAATCAATACTCCCATTTCATCCACTTTGCGCTCAGTGGTCACATCTTCGGGGTGTGACACGATCGCCTTTACTACGGTCTCAACAAACTGTTGGTCTGACATACGGTTTTCTTCAACTTAGAGTTAGTAATATAGTAACTATATCATACTCTAATGATAGCACAAAAAACCCTTTTTGTCAACTTTTTTCATACCTGAAACAGGTATAGATTTTGTTGAAAAATAAGGGTTTTAAGCGGTTGCTTCTACTGCGGGGGTTTCTGCCTTTGGCGCAAAGAGTTTTTTGATCTTTGGCTCGTCAATAATCTTCTCGTCTACCAAGAGATTATGGACGCGAGGTGAGCTTTTTGCCCCTACTGAAAGCCAGTACTTGATACGATCAGCTTTGAGTTCTACTTGTTTTGGAGCCACAGGGCTGACATAACCAAGGATCTCAAGTGAATCACCGTACAAGTCTTTACTCTTTTCAGAGATAACAACACGGTAAAACGGTCGATTTTTCTTTCCCCCGCGAGCGAGGCGAATCATTAACATAGTGTTTGCATTAACGTTTGTTCAATATATCAGTTACCCCATCAATGTCAAGACTGACGACTGAGGAAACCCCGTCACCCCCCATAGTAACCCCATAGAGACGCTGGGCGATATGCATCGTAACACGATTGTGGGTGACGACAATAAACTGGGTTTTGTGGGAAAGCTGGGTGAGAATGTAGGAAAATCGGTGGGCGTTGGATTCATCCAGCGCGGCATCAACTTCGTCCAAGACCACAAAAGGGGAGGGGTTATGCGCCATAATGGCGCAAATGAGAGCAATTGAGGTAAGTGCTTTTTCACCGCCGGACAAAAAGCTAATACTTTGTAATTTTTTCCCGGGGGGTGTTGCTTGGATTTCTACGCCGGCGATTTCATCTTGATATGATTTCTTTTCTTCTTCATCTCCTTCGGGGAGTGTTTCATTTTCTGCCTCAACGCTTGGTGTTTCTTTGTGCAAGATCAACGTTGCGGTTCCACCACGAAATACTTCTTGAAAATATTCGTTGAATGATCGATTAATATGCTTCATTGATGATTCAAATTGCGTTTTGATTAACGTATCCAGTTCAACTATCGCTCCTTCCAAAGAGGTGCGTGCTTTAAAAAGATCATCAAGCTGGGTCTGCAAAAAATCCATGGTGTTTTTTACTTCTTCATATTCAGACACTTCTTCTTGATCAATCATTCCAATGCTCGCCAATTTATTTTTCAGCTGATACATCATGCGCTCGTGTTCAGATCCTTGTGGTAATTCATAATTACTATCAAATCCTAATACTGATGAAACACTTTCAATTTGCTCGCGTAATTCCAGGCGCGTATCGGGAAGAACCGAAAGATCTTCACAAAGTTTTTCTAACAGATCATCACGATGAGCGTTATATTTTGCGCACTCAACTTGATTCAAAGAAAATCGATGCTCAACATCACGTAACTTCTCTTGAACGGATTGAATTTCTTTTTGTAAAGTAAAAACTTGGGTTCGTGAAACATTTTCATGGGCGCGCACATCAGCAATCTGTGTTTCAAGATCAGTAATATTCTTATTGATTTGAGCAAGAGATGACTGTGCTTTTTCTTTTTCGTTATTGAGTGTCTGGTCGCGTTCTTTTTTATCATCACTGCCATAATACAACAATTCTCCTTGGAGTTTTTCTGCTTCCCGTTGTGCGGTTATTTCTTGCGTGGTAATACTTTCCAGGCGTTCGTGGGCTACTTGGAATTGTACTCGTGATTGTTCAAGCGATGATACGATCACGCTATATTCTTTATCAAGAGTGTGCAGCTCCACACGGATTGATTCATTGTGTGTTGGTGCGGATTTTAATGATGCAAACCGTCCCGCCATGACATCGATTTTTTCGTATAATGACTGGATAAATTGGGTAAGACGCTCAAGTGTTTCTGACTCTTGCGCCAACACAGTACGGCTTGCCGTCAGTGCCTCAAGATCATGAATTGTCTCCATGAGAACTTTGTCAGTACTGAGAGGGGAGAGCGCTGCTTCTTTTTCTTTTCGCAGAGCACTCATGGTATCTTTTTGTGCGGTAAGGAGATTGATTTCTTCTTGTAATGAAGCTTGTTGAGATGCGATCGCTTCTTTTTGACGAACGAGCTCTTGTTGCAATACCTGTATATCTTCAATTCTTCTGGTGATCCAAGAAATATGTGCCTGTCCTTGTTTTTCTAAGGCAAGTTCAAGTCGACCTTCAATAAGTGAAATCTGAGAAAGTGTTTCGCGCTGTTGGCGATAGAGGTCATTGAGCGATCGAGACAATTCCCATTCTTGTGATCGACGATTGGTTTCAGAACTCGAATGTTCAAGGGTGGAAAATGATAATTGGAGTGCGCCCAATGTTTCTTGTACACCAGTGATCTGTTGTTTCAATTCTTGTTCTTGTGTTTTTAAACTATCCAAGCGTTTTTGCTGGACATTCCATTGATGATTGTAATACTGTTGTGCAATTCCTTTATACTCTTGTTCCCATTGCTCACGCTGAGCAAGGCGTCCCATTTGGCGTTTGAGATATTTCAATTTTGGTTCGAGTTCTGCCAACTGTAGTGTTACCTGACTGACATTAGTTTCGGTTTGGCGCAATTTTGAAAGCGCGGAGTCTTTTTTGATTTGATACGCACGAACACCAGCTGCTTCATAAAAAAAATCCTTTCTATCAGCAGGGGTTGCGTTGATAATCGTATCAATCATCCCTTGTCCGATGACGCTATAGCTCTTTTGGCCGACATGGGCTTGAGCTAACAAAAGAATAATATCGGATAATTTTGCAGGATTGTGGTTTAAAAAGTACTGAGATTG
>CAYHKW010000059.1:0-5571 GCA_964357385.1 uncultured Gammaproteobacteria bacterium | reverse complement strand
AGGAGTTTTGGTTTTAATCATTGTCTCACTACTGGCTATTCGGGGATTGTTTCCACGTAGATATTCTTTGATCACGTTAATTTCATTTCCCATTTGATGGGGTGTTTGGGTAATATTCAATGCTGAAGCGAGGTGTTGGTTTATATCAGCATCAATTGCTAGCACCTTTATGTGTCGTTGGGCAAGAAAACGAGAGAACAGGGCAGCAAGAGTCGTTTTCCCGCTGCCTCCTTTTCCCACAAATGCGATGCGCATATAATCGATATCTGATTACAAATGCAAATAGATTGCAACTATTATTATCCTACAATTTCCTATAAAGATTGTCAAGAGCGCATCTTTGCGGTAGTCTGTGTGGTATATGAAATCGCTACCAACACTGCCAATTCCTATCGACATACTGGAGCAATATGTCATAAAAAATACCCATCCTCGTCGGGTGGTTTTGAGGGTTTTGCTTGTTGCAACGCAACCTCTTACAGTTGAGGATATTTACCAAAAGACCATAAAAGACGGACTCAATGAAGTGACCGTATATCGCACCCTTAACACCTTTGTTGAAAAAGGAATTGTGCGTCAATTGTTTCTTGATGATCGCAGTGCTTATTTTGAATATGAAAATAAACAAAAGCACCATCATCATTTGGTGTGCACGAATTGCCGTAAGGTAGTTGATTTTGCGTACTGTCCCCTTCCATCGCTTAAAAAGAATGTAAGCACCACATTGAGTACTATTCAAAAACATACTCTTGAAATTTTTGGCATATGCAAACCATGCAGCCGGGTGGCGTAAAGAATTCGATGCGATCATTCTTTACTCAGCCACACCCAGTGATTGTTAGTGCGGTACTAGTGATTTCTTGTTTGATGATGTGGTATAGCGGATCAGTTCTGAAGCAATATGTTCAGCCAACCGGTCTTGATGATGTGGATTTGAAGAAAGGGACAGTGCAAAGCGTTGTGCATCAATCAAGTGATTATAATGATCTCGTTAGACGTACTATTACCGTGCAGACATTGAAAGTACAAGCAGGGGATCAGACGTATGAAGTCAGTAATGACATTGCTCCTGTATCGAGCGGGGCGAGTGTATATATCGCATACGACACCAACAACGAAACGTATTCGGTTGTCCAGCTTTCGAGAGCGCAGCCAAGTCTCTATCTTTTGATTGCATTTTTTGTAATTGTCTTGTTGGTAACAGGATTGTCGGGATTACGATCATTAGTTGGTCTGATGTGGAGCGCGGGGGTTCTTGCTTCCTATACGATTCCGGGACTACTGGCAGGCACTAATCCTGTTCAGGTGGGTATTATATCGGCAATGGTGATTTTGCTCGTTTCAATGTATGTATCCCATGGAGTGAATAAAAAAACGATCGCGGCGCTCACCGGTTTATCGGTAACTCTGACCGTGGTGGCGATTCTTGCCAGTCTTACAGCGCGAGCGTTTCATTTTACGGGCGTGGCAGGGGAGGAATCGTTCCTGTTGCAAGGAGTATCAGCAGTATCGATTGATTATGTTGGTCTTCTCATTGCCGGCATTATCATTGCCGGTGTGGGAGTGCTTGATGATATTGCTCTTACACAAAGTTCAACCGTGTTTGCTTTGGCAGAGTCTGCAGAACATCTGAAAGGGGGTCAATTATTTAAAAAAGCGATGCAAGTAGGTCATGACCATATCTCGGCAGTAGTAAATACCCTTATCATGGCATATGTAGGTGCCGCATTACCCCTCATCATGCTTATGGTAATCAGCGGACAAGGTACGGTCATGGCGCTTAACAATGAAATTGTTGCACAAGAAATTGTGCGGACCATTGTCTCGTCTATCGGATTGGTATTGGCAGTACCTCTTACCACTGCGCTGGCGACAATGTTAGTAGGGAAAGGAGAGTTTAATAGCAGTGATAGGGATGAGCACTCGAGTATTGCAAAACACTTTTAAATACGCGATACTGCTGGTGCGGGGAGAGGTGTCAGAGTGGTCGAATGTGCCGCTCTCGAAAAGCGGTGTCCCGCAAGGGACCGAGGGTTCGAATCCCTCCCTCTCCGCCAGATTAAAAATCATTCAAAATTTAAGCACCGTTCTTTTTTGCTTTTCCGAGTTGGTTCTTTAAATCAGCCATTTTTATTTCGCGTCCCACCATCAATTCGTTAAGTCGTTTTACTTCACTTAATTTTTCATTTAATTCCTGGGTCCGATTGGTTACTTCTTTTTCAAGATTATTTTTTAACTGTTCAAGTTCGTTCGTACGTTTTTTTACCTGTGCTTCAAGGCTGTTGTTCGCGACTTCTAATGCTTTGGTGCGATCTTTTACTTGTTTTTCCAGTCCATGCTTGGCGCTATCAAGATCAATAACGCTGTTGCGCGAGGTTTCACTTAATTGAGTGGTGAAAATGACGGTCACCAAAACTGGTAATGCATGCCACATCACTGAGAGGTCATTTTTCCCGTAAAAATATACCCAGCCTGGTTCAAAGTAGTTGAGAATACCATGATGGAGACCGGTTAACACGAGCAATATCCAGCCCAGGCGCCAGTCTGCATAGATAACCAAGAGTGCTGCAATGATAAAGAAATGAAAGTGCATCTCAATCGCACCGCCACTAATAAAAACAAGCAGGTACGCGTATACAACAAGAGCAGTTGTTATTATTACTCGCCAGACATAATGATTTTTGATTGTGGGCTTGAGAAAAAATGGGATTAATGTCGTCAAAATGGCAATAATTGCGGCAACTACCCCTTCGGTAATACTGATTACTCTCCATGAGAGGGGGCTTGGATAAATCTCAGCGAGTTTGAGTACCGAGTTTATTACTACGATTGCCAGAAAAATCCCCAGATGCCACCAGAGCACTTTCATCATGAAACGATCTGCTTTGCTGTAGTTCAAGGCAGTCGCGTAGCCCTTATTAATATCTGATATGAAATCTATTTTCATAATTATACGAATGTCATTACTTTGCTATAATCATAGCACATTCATATGATCGATCGAAAAAATATTATTCTCATCATTGGCGTACTTGGTATCGTCGCTCTTATTGGGTTGGTGATTCCCTCTATTCAATACCAGAGAACGAAAGGTTCACCGCCCCCCGTGGACACAAGTGGTACAGAGGTTAAAGTATCATATACCATGAATGGATTTGAACCGCAGACCATAACTATACCTATCGGCACCACCGTAGCATGGGACAATCAATCGGGTCGTCCTATGTGGGTGGGATCTGATCCTCATCCCTCTCACGATAATCTGCCAGGGTTTGATCAAAAAAATATTATAAGCGAATATCGCAATGGAATATTGGGTGTGGTACCCGTCTATGCGCATGGTCCTGCAATCTATGAATACACTTTTACTAGACCAGGAACATGGGGTTACCATAATCACTTGTATCCTTCCGATCGGGGAGCGGTGATTGTGACTGATGCGCAAAAGTAAGTGTAACCAATACGATACGGTAAAAACATGATACACTAAAGAGGTATATTTTTTGCGTATTGATTCTATGTTGCAGAGTGATATTTTTACGTTAATCTTCGTTTACGTTCCGTTTATAAACATTACCTTGATGGTTGCTATCGGTATTGCATGTGTCGCATTGCGCAGTCGGACAGGAGGAATGGTAAAGAGTATATGGAGCATGGTGGCGGTATTGCCGTTCGTTTTTGCGTTGCGTGAAACAACCCTTACCTTACAGGCATACGGAATTGTGAATTTTTATCGGTATGACGATCTTATTGTTTTTTGTGTATTGATCTACATCATATTGACCGCACGACGTCTTAATAAATTTTTCTACTAGCCTTGAGCGGGGTATGCCAAAAGCGGTAATACAAAATAATCTTCCCACCACGTCGACTACTTTCCTGACGGAGGAAACGCACGGCGAGGATCTTTTATATATTGCTATTCAATCATTGTGGAAACAGGTGAGTACAAACTCGGGTATAGCGCAGTGTATTCGAGTGGTGAGTCATGCACTAGCAGAATTATTTCCTGATCTTATTGTGCAAATTCACGATATTGAAGATATTAATGTCTTATTGTCTGTTTCACAGCAAAAGCATCTGGTGAATCCTCGCATGATGGCTCAGCTTCTCTACCGCGTCTTGTATCAAGATATCGTACAGTCAGTAGGGGTGATGCGCGCAAAGGAGATTGTTGAACAGAGTTATGGAGAATTTGAAAAAAAATATTCTGAAGAACAAGTGCGACATCTTTTGGACATACTTCCTATTGAATTGTTGGGGCATGAACGTTTGCGGATGCTGCAGAGGGATCAAGAGATGCATGCAACGCAAGGATTAAAGGCAACCCAGGAGACTCTCGAAGAAAAAGTAGGAGATTTGAGCAGAACACGTTTGGCGCTCATCAATCTTTTAGAAGATTCGCGGGTGCTCGAAGGCGAGTTGTTGTTTGAACGTGATCGTTTCCAGGCAATTATTTCCTCGATGGGAGAAGCACTTGTCGTTACCGATGAGACGTTTCGTATCACCTCGATTAATCTTGCGGCGCAAAAGTTGTTGCGGGTAACCAATGAGGTAGAGGGTATGAATTGGTTTGATATATGTACGATTTTGAAAGGAAAGACGGTGCTTCCAGAAGAAGATCGACTTGAAAAAAAGACTTTGACATCGCAAAAGCCTATTGAGTTTTTACTCAATGATGGGTTTAGCTTTCGGATCAATGCAGTAGAGAAAAATATTCCTGTAGCGGGTGTCATGGCGCCGCTTAAGGGGCAGGATATAAAAGGACTTGTTATTGTGTTTCATGATATCACCGAAGACAAAGAGTTGGACGAATCAAAGCTAAGTTTTATTTCTACCGCATCGCATCAGCTGCGCACCCCGCTAACATCGATTCGTTGGTTTGCTGAAATGTTGACCGATGGTGCAGCGGGAAAGTTGAATAAAGAGCAGACAGAGTACATCAATTGGATTACTCAAGGTATCGAACGTATGATTAATTTGGTGAATCTTCTCTTGCAGTTGGCGCGCGTTGAAGCAGGGCGGGTGAGGATTGAGCCTATACCCGTTGATTTCAACGTGCTCACAAAAGATGTTATTATGACCATGCAGACGCAGGCAAAGGAGAAAGGGGTTACCATCAAGACATCATCACTACCAAAGCAGCTGCCTATGATTCCCATGGATCGTGATATTGCATGGCAGGTTATCCAGAATCTTGTAAGTAATGCAATTCGATATTCATTGAAGAAGGGTAAAATATTGATTACGATGGAAGCTGATACAAAGAAAAAGCGGTTGGTGTACTCGGTAAAAGATACAGGAATTGGTATTCCAAAAAATGCCCAAGGTAAGATTTTTGAAAAGTTTTTTCGTGCCGATAATGCTATTGTTAATGTTCCTGAAGGTTCTGGTCTTGGTTTGAGTCTTGCTAAGCGTGTTGTTGAAGATTGGGGGGGAACGTTGTCGTTTACATCAGTAGAAAATAAAGGCACTACGTTTTTTTTCACCGTCCCTCTCAAGGGTGTTAAGCCAAAAGAAGGAGAGGTGAAACTTACGGTATAGCATTTGATTTTTATGCCAACAAAACAA
>CAYHKW010000058.1:0-5684 GCA_964357385.1 uncultured Gammaproteobacteria bacterium | reverse complement strand
TCCTTTTTGGAAGCAGTATTGTTACTCTCAACAAAAAAAATAATCAACAATCCGATGATCAAGCATATGCTGCACAAATTATGGCAGTTGAGCAAAAGATCAACCAAGCTGAGTCAAGTATGATTTTCGAAGACGAGGCGCACGCGATTGCACTCTTAGCAGAAGCACAGACCGCTCTCTCTAGCGTTCCTCGCGATTCTGGAGAGCATATAGCCGCTTGGGATACCCTAAAGCAGCGTATTGATCAAACAAACCAAAAGATACATAAAGTGTATCCCGTTACACAGACTGAAATAACTAATCTCAGTAATCAAATTCCTACCTTAGAGGGTATTGCGATGACAGCGTCTCCTGCTAATATTCTGGTATACAATAATGACAGCGTCTATCTTCTCTCTCGCTCAAGCGGCACGGTGACCCAGATAAATACCCAAGCAAAAATCCCCAGCATTGGCTGTGCAAACGCACTTTCAGATGACCTATTCTATTTCTGCAACAAAGAAGGAGATCGTCTCTACGAAGTAAACATCAAAAACAAAGAAACAAAACAAATTACCGTTAAACTCGCTCCAAAAGAAACGCTCCAGCACATCACATTCTTTAATAACCGCCTCTACGTTCTTGATGCAGCATCAAACACAATATATCGACACAGTAAAAATAAAGATGGATTTGGCAGTCCTATCGAGTGGTATAACGGTACCGCAGCTGCATCGCTGAATGATGGTCGCCAGATCATCATTGATGGCACGGCATTCGTATTGAAAAAAGGAACAGATATGCTCCGTATTAGTTCCAGCAAAGCATCTTCTATTGCTCTTCCAAAACTTGAACCAACACCAGGAACCGTACATCAGTTCTGGGTTGCTGAAGAATCAGACTCACTCTATCTACTCGACACCGCAAATAAGCGTATCCTTGTACTCGACAAAACTCGTAATAAAGTAACTGCGCAACTAACCGCTGATATTCTTTCCAGTGCGCGATCATTCACGGTCGCAGAAAAGAAAAAAGAAATAATCATACTGACTGACAACTCAATTGTGAGTATTCCTCTCGCACATCTGAAATAGTGTTTTATACACAGTGGAAAATAATTATTCATGCATAGTTATGGTATACTATATTGTAATTATGCTTGTCTAATTTTTTAAGTTTCATACCCATGCTTGGCAAAAAAACAAAACAACAGCCGATTACATCGCTGTTTAATGCAGTACTGTTACTGTTCTTAGTTGTTCGCGCAACACTCTTTATGTTGGTACAGCCAACAAATGATGCCGCTAATACCTATCTTAGCCTTATCCTTTCTAGTTATCCTACCTCTGGATTTGTAGCAATGATCGTTGTCGCTCTCGCAATTATCTTGTGGGGTGCAGAACTTCTTCGTATGTTCTGGAACTTCTTCATGACCAACATGTTCAAACTTCGCACTCTTACCTATCAAGAAGCATTGGCTATTACGTTGATTATCGCCGTAGTATTCGGTAGCTAAATATATAGTATCAAAAAAGCCCTTCGCATAACGCGAGGGCTTTTTTAATAGTGTGGAATTACTTAACAGTAACCTTTGCACCTGCTTCTTCGAGCTTCTTTTTGATATCTTCAGCTTCTGCCTTTGAAACACCCTCCTTAACTACCTTTGGTGCTGCATCAACAAGATCTTTTGCTTCCTTAAGACCGAGAGCAGTGATTTCACGTACTACCTTAATTACCGCAATTTTTGTTGCACCTGAATCAGTAATTTCAACATCAAATGCGGTCTTCTCTTCTGCTGCCTCTGCTGGGCCTGCTGCAGGTCCTGCCATCATCATTCCCATTGGAGCGGAAGCTGATACGCCAAACTTTTCTTCAAGTACTTTTACCAATTCTGACAAATCAAGTACTGAGAGCTGTTCAATCTTTGAAACGAGATCTGCAAACTTTGCAGGAACCTCTACTGCCTTTTTCTCTTCTTCCATATTATTGTGATATTCAAATTAATTAAATCGATTACGCACCCTTTTCACTCATTGCCTTAAATACCGTTACCAGACCCCGCATGTTGCCTGACAATACATTGACCATGCCAGAAAGCGGACCTTGGATAGTACCCACCAACTTGCCGAGGAGTTCCTCGCGGGATGGGAGGCTTGAAAGCTGCATAAGCATCTTTGTATCCATGTATCGTGCGCCGGGCGCTTGAGACATGAGAAGACCTGCCTTCATGCTAAACCCTTCATGTTCTTTGCCAAACTTTGCAAAGAGACGTGCGGGAGCAACTTCATCTGCCATACTGAACGCTGCCGCAAGTTCTCCTTCCAGAGTGCGAGGGCTCAGTTCAGTAATGCCTGCGTCTTGAAATGCCTTGGCAAACAGTGTCTTTTTTGCAACCAGACAATGAATCTGTGCCGCATCACACTGCGCACGCAAGTCATCGGCATCTTTGACCGTCATTCCCTTCATGTCGATAAATACAATCGACTTGCTGTTAGGGATGTATTCCCCCACGCGGGTCAGGACGGCCTCCTTTTTTGCTCGAGTTGTTGCCATAAAAATTAATTAAAAAAACTGTGAAACGATCCACAGCATTGCTTTCCTAATGGAAAAATGAAGTAAAACCCTAATACAGGCATAATTAAGCTTCGCTTCGGGCAAAGCACCCATACTCTCTGGATCGTGTCCCCACTATACAAAAAAGTGGGAAATGTGTCAAATATCCTTTAAATATCCAAATTTTTTGATATAAAAAAGCCCGTATTCTACGGGCTAAGGACTATGGTTTGAGGGCTCTTCAAGCACAACATCCTTCTTAGGCAATAGAACCTTCATAATTTTGTGCAACTCCGAAGGGTTACACTTGCCGTTTATTACCAGCTCCATGTATTCATGGATATCTTTGCCAAGAGCCCAAATTTCTTTATCACGATCACTGCGTTTGGACATTTCTACCTCTCTTTCATTTTAGAGAACAATACTTGATATATACCGGATATCATATTATTGGTCAAGATTTTTGGGAAGAAAAAACCCGCAATTATATACGGGCTATTTGTGTTAGTTACTCAAAGTGCTACAGGCTCAAGGCAGGCATAAAATACTAATGCTGAAAGATGCTTCATTGAGACTAACCCTTTCGTCCATTTCTTAACACAAAATTGCAAGCTAGCAGCAAACCGCGCTCCATCCTCCTCATCAATAAACAAGTCATCTGAGAACGCTATCATGCGATCAATATTGTTTTCATCTTTATCCCAATCTGGTGGGATAAATGTCTGCGTTTCATATAATTCACGCGCTATGGCCGCAGGTACATATTCTATTGAAGAATCTCTACCTTCCCTCTTTGTTATTTCGGATCCTCGGAGCAAGATAATTTTTCTGTCATTAAAAAATAGTTGACCGTCTTTTTTGGTTAACACCGCCACTCCTTTTTCTTTACCTGGCTTATACATCAACCCATCAGGAATTTCTAGCTTATCAAGAACTACGCCAATAGATATTTCTCCTTTTTGTATCTTTTGCCTTACTGGAAGAAATGGTTTTATTGCCTCAAAGACTACATTAGGATCGATCTTGCCATCAATCACCATCATCATGAGCTGTATAAGAGCTGAAATGACCTTATAATTCCCTTCTTTCATTTTTTATCTCCTCTTTTTGATTGTAATAGAACATACCTCTCTTATAGCACATTTTTACCTATTTGTCAAGGTATTTGCGTTTGTTTGCCAAATGCTCCTCGTAGGTCTTACTGAAGATCGTCTGTTCGTCTTTGGTGGTAAGAAAAAATAAGTACGGAGATTTTTTGTAATAAATAACGGCGTTAATCGAAGACAAGCCTGGATTATCAATCGGCCCAGGAGGAAGTCCTCTATATGCATAGGTATTATAAGGCGAATCAACATCCGTATCAGCAAATGACGGCTGGGCTAATCCTTTACCCGTAACATAGTTTACCGTCGCGTCAGACTCAAGGCGCATGCCTTCCTCTATGCGTTTGTAAAAAATCCCTGCGACAACGGCGCGGTCGTCATCATTTGCCACTTCTTTTTCAACAATACTGGCAAGGGTTATCACATCAAAAATCGTTCGCTTTTGACGCTTGATCTCGTCACGCATCTCCTGTGTCAATTTATGGTCAAAATTCTCAAGCATACCGCTAATGATGTCAGACGCAGTGGCATTAGGAAAGACTCGATAGGTGTCAGGAAACAAAAACCCTTCAAGACTGGCTCCTTTTGAGAGTGTTGAAAGGAACGGATACTTCCCAAGAGGAATGATCTGCATGGCAGAGACAAACGTCAAAGCAGCACCATGTCCTTGTTCGCGAAGATACTGTGCCATTTCCTGCCCTGTCAATCCTTCACGAAATGTGAGGGTTACTTCTGCAGCACGCTGTGTTTGTGTCAGGGTATCCAGCACTGAGGAAAGAGTAATACGGCCGCTAAAAGTATAATCGCCTGCCTGAAGCAGTCCATCTCTGCCGGTGATCGACAAATAGACGCCTGCCAAAAAAGGATTACGGATGACTTGTTTTTGCGCCAGTAATTCGAGTGTCTGATACCCCCGTTGTCCCGCAGGAATCTCGATCGCTACTGTTTCCGAAAGAGTGCGGGGCACAAACCACACGTAGAGCGCGTAAATACCGTAACATAACAAAAGTATGCCAGTGATAATAATGATGCGTCGTGCAAGAAACCGAACCATGGAATGAAATGTTATTTGAATTTTTTATGAGAAAGCAGGCGTTTCCCCCCATACCACACCAGAACACCGGAAAGGGTACCAACCACAATACCACCCAAGATATCAGTAGGATAATGAACACCAACATAGATACGACCGATACCGATAAAAAGAGCGAGGACATACGCAGCAATCCCCCATTTTCGGTTGTTCATGTAGAGAATAGTGGCCAGTGCAAATGCAAGAGAGGTGTGGTCAGAGGGAAATGATTTGTCTAGCCCTGATTTTTCAATCAAAAGATGTACTTGTTCGTGTGCAATGAAAGGACGATACCGAAATGCAATGATACCAATACCCGTGTTTACCCCTAACGCAATAATGGCCGCACATGCCCCCTCCAGTATCCCTCGAAGACGATGACTATGTGCGAGCAGCACCATTAACGCAAGAACAAAAATACCCATCACTGCCAGGAATTGTCCTATCCCATCAAGAAGCGGTGATACCCCCGCAAGATCGTTAATGGCACGAAAAATAATATAATCCATATATGATGTTAAAATAATGCGCGCACATCCTTAATCGTGGCTAATAATGCAACAAGCATAAGAGCAGCAAAACCAATGAGATGCGCAATGTTCTCTGCATTTCGTGGAAGTGGCTTTCCTCGAAATTTTTCAATGATAGCAAACAGTGCTCGACCGCCGTCTAAGGCAGGAAACGGCAAGATATTCAAAATAGCAAGACTCAATGATAATTGGATCATCAATAAAAGCACATGGGAGAATCCTTCTTGAAGTGCAACGCCCGTGTAAGCAGCAATACCGACTGGACCCGAAAAACTACTGAATACTAATGTTTGAAAGGCATGAAGGAGAAACGTTACAATGGTATAGATCATGACCCCTGTAGCAGACAGTGCAACAATAATCGATTGGAAAAAGGGATATGAAACAATACCGCTATCAGTCAACGCGACTCCAAGACCCGGCTTTTGGGTAACGACTTCTTTTCCC
>CAYHKW010000057.1:0-5851 GCA_964357385.1 uncultured Gammaproteobacteria bacterium | reverse complement strand
TCTGACTATCGATGAAAGCGTAATTATTTTCAGATTTTTGCATACGATAATTATACCACGCCGCCCCACCCCTTGCTTTTTTCCACAGGACGTGCTATACTCCCTTTTACTATAAATTGTTATATAGATTTCCGAGAAAGTTTGACTTTATTCGATGTTCTATACGGCAATTCGAATATCGTTAAATACTAACTTATTTACGCCTTTTTAGGTGTATACGGACAATCTATGGGACAATTTTCATCTTCACCGAGCCGCTCAAGCGGCCCCAACAAACGTTTTTCATCATCTCCAAGTCGTTTTGGAGGTTCACGACCTTCTTCAGGATCAAGCTCACGGTCATCAGGACCGAGCCGTATTGGTGTAGGAGCTTCACGATCTTCCTTCTCGTCTTCTTCATCAGGACCAAGCCGTTTTGGCGATTCTCCAAAGCCCGCCTTTTCAGGCCGTTCACGCGGCACCTCACGCCCTTCTTTTAGCTCATCAGGCCCATTCCGTCGTGGTAAGCCACAAGCAAAAAAGCGACGTTTTAGCGAAAACATCGACCCGGCAATGTTTATTAAAAAAGCATCTGAGTCAGCTCCAATCATTCCTCCGGTTATTACTCACAAGTTTACTGACTTTAAGTTCATAAAAGAGATCAACGATAACCTTGCTCGACGAAAGTTTTTGGATCCAACCCCCATCCAAGATCGTGCAATCCCGGTTGTCATGGAAGGCAAAGATATTATTGGTCTTGCTAATACGGGTACTGGGAAGACCGGCGCATTCTTGCTTCCGTTGATTCATAAGGTATTTAATAATCCTTCACAGCGTGTGATTATTATTGCGCCGACTCGTGAACTTGCGGTGCAGATCGATGATGATTTTCGTGCATTTGCCTATGGTATGAAACTCCATTCGGCCGTTGTTGTAGGAGGAACATCGATGCATAAGCAGATTTTCAATCTTAAGCGCAGTCCCCATTTTATTATCGGTACGCCTAGTCGTTTGCAAGACATGGTTGCCCGTAAGAATATTCGACTTGGCATGTTTAACAACATTGTACTCGATGAAGTCGATCGCATGCTTGATATGGGATTTATCGAACCCATCAAGGAAATGCTCTCACAACTCCCTGAACAACGTCAGACATTATTTTTCTCTGCTACGCTGCCCCCGCGTATAAGTTTGCTGACAAGCCAATTTTTGAAAGATCCGGTTACTATTGAAATCCGATCGGGAGTTACGGCTGATTCTATTGAACAAGATGTGATTCGTGTAAAAGATAAAACGCAAAAATTCCAAGAACTTCAAAACTTGCTCAAAAAGCCTGAACTTTCGAAGGTATTGATTTTCAGTGAAACAAAACGCGATGTTGAACGCCTTACCCAAGATTTGATTTTGAAGGGTTTCAAAGCGGATTCTATCCATGGTGATAAGCGTCAGATGCAGCGCCAGCGCGCATTGGGACTATTCCGTGATAATCGCATCAAGATTCTGGTGGCAACCGACGTTGCGGCTCGTGGTCTTGATATCAAAGACATCACTCATGTGATCAACTACACGATCCCTAATACTCATGATGATTATGTTCACCGTATTGGCCGTACGGGTCGCGGAACCAGCAAAGGTATCGCTCTGACCTTTATTTAAAGCGTTGGGAAGCTTTATTTTGACAAAAACACTAGTCCCCTGGTGTTTTTTGTTTTAGTGGTATAATGAAAAGACTAACCTATTAATCATGATATATGCCCGTTGTTCCTATAAATTATGTCGCCGTGTTGGTTGCTGGTATTATCAGTATGGTATTGGGGTATTTGTGGTACGGCCCTTTGTTTGGAAAGCAATGGATGGCATTGATGGGTCTGAGTAAGGAAAAAATGGCGGGCAAGAAATCAAAAGACATGACAAATCAATATGGTTTGATGTTTGTCGGTTCCCTTATTATGGCATATGCCTTTGCTCATAGTATTATATTTGCAAGTTCATATCTTCAAGCGACCGGCGTTTCTGCTGGTTTGATGGGAGGATTTTGGACGTGGCTTGGTTTTATTGCCCCTGTTACGTTGGGGAGTGTCTTGTGGGAAGGAAAATCGTGGAAATTGTGGATGCTTAACAACGCTTATTACTTGGTTCTGTTGTTGATTAATGGAGCCATGCTTTCAGTTTGGAAATAAAGAAGACGCCCTATGTTCATACGCACCATCAGAGTTAGTATTATCGTTTGTCTGGTATTTGTAAGCATGTATTCTCTTCAGGTACCGTCTCAGGCCGCAGAAGTTACCATTGTGGATGTTAATCAAATTACAACATTAATAGATGGGACTCTTGTCCGCGCGGATGGTGATACGCGACTGTATTACATAGAAAATGGTTTGAAGCGGCGCATCGATTCTCCTGCCACCTTGCGCATACAAGGCTTTCGTACTGCTGATTTTGTCATTGTTCCTCGCACTGTTCTTGATGCATATCGTGATGGTGAACTAGTAACGGCCAACTCAGTTATCATATTACTTTCAGAAAAAAATGTTCTTCCTGATTTAATTCCATTTCCCATGCAGGATATCCGACTGACAAAGGTGGGTATTCGGACTGTTCTTCGTTTTACGTCAACTTTTTGGAATGCAGGAAAAGGTAAATTTGAATTGATCGGCACCCCAAAACCTACGGATGTTAACAAGGAAGTTTTGTCTGAAACATTCCAGCATCTAATCCGACCAAACGGTACTACACGAGATAAAGTAGTAGGAAACTTTTTGTGGCACGAAGCGCATGGCCATTATCACTATGACGATTTTGCTGATTATACTCTTGAACTCCTCCGACCTGCCGATGGTTCATCTACTGCACCTATCGGAACAACCCAAAAGACAACATTTTGCTTGCGCGATGATCTGCCTATAACCATCGTTAACGGCTCTCCAACGCCGCGTTTTTTGGGTACCTGCGGCCGATATCGACAAGGGGTTTCAGTGGGTTGGGCTGATAAATACGCCTTTACTCTCCCTGACCAATATATTGATGTGAATACAATGCCTGCTGGTATATATCGTCTGATATTTAATGTTGATCCGCGCCGTCATTTTATTGAATCGCGTGCAGACAATAACACTAGTGTTGCGCTGGTATATATCGATCCTGCAAAAAACATCATGAAAACAAACGCGGCAAAACCAGATATGTTTGTTATTCGTGCAAAAGGATCAGGTGCGTTATACGTAATCAACGACAATGGATATCGCCGACGGATCTTAAGTCCTGATATATTGGGTTCGTATGGATTTAAAAGCACCAATATCGCTGATTTTGAAGAAATGGCATTTGGTCGCTTTCCTGAAACCGATTTGATAATGAAAAAAGGCGATACAAAAGTGTTTTCTGTTGCTACAAAAAAGTATATTGGCCTGTTCAGTGAGCTGGAGTCATTAGGATACAAAAAAGAATCAGTTCATATCGTCAATGATACTGATTTCAAGGCATATGCAGTACAAGTGCTTGCAAAAGACCTATTTGTACCGTGGGATATCGCACCCTTACCCGATGGTGACATGTTGGTGACAGAACGCTCGGGTGCCGTACGACGTCTTGGAAAGCGAACAGCAACCATTGATATTCCTGCAATACATAATATCGGTGAAGGGGGATTGATGGGTATTGCGCTTCATCCTGATTTTGTAGCAAATAAGTTTGTCTACCTCTATTTCACAACGACGGATAACGGGAAATCAAATCGTGTGCAGCGTTTTCGTCTTGAGGGTGATCAGTTGATTGCCGATAAAATTATTGTACGAGATATTCCCGCTGCGCTCTATCATGACGGCGGACAGATTGCGTTTGGTGCTGACCGTATGCTGTATATCACGACCGGTGACGCAGAAACCCCTGCACTCGCACAAAATCTTAACTCCATAGCAGGAAAAACCCTTCGCTTCACTCCTGACGGCGAAATTCCGTCTGACAATCCATTTGGCACCTCTGTGTGGTCATACGGGCATCGTAACGCGCAAGGTATTACTTGGGACGCACAAGGACGCATGTGGGAAACTGAACATGGACGATCGGGAGCATTATCGGGACTTGATGAGCTGAATTTGATTGAAAAAGGAAAAAATTATGGCTGGCCAACAATACAAGGTGATGAAACGCGCGCTGGGATGGTAACGCCCGTACGCCATTCAGGTGCCACCACGACATGGGCGCCGTCGGGTATAGCATATCTTAATGGCAGTCTATTTTTTGCAGGATTGCGCGGATCATCTCTCTATGAAGCACGAATAGGAACGGATGGTAAGGTCACTGCTTTCAAAGCTCATTTTGCCAATCAATATGGCCGTCTTCGCGCGGTAGTCGTCGGCAATGACGGGTTCCTGTATGTTACGACATCCAATAGAGACGGTCGGGGCACGGTACGTGCAGGGGATGATAAAATACTCAAGATCAATCCTGAATTCCTTCGATAATTCCACTTATCGTTTTTTGAAGACAATAGCGTTGGGCAGTAACCGTCCGGGGCCAACAAGGTAGGAGCCCGCGAAATAGAGCGCAGCGCTTCCGCCACCGTCAAGATTCATTGCGTTATCAACCTTCAACGCTTTAAATACATACGCCAGATTTTCAACGCTGGCGTTTTGTGCTATTGCCAAATATACTCGTCGGCTGTCATATCCAATACCACCGCGCACTGCTTTGGTGGTTTGCGGGTCTTCCATTGGTTCAGTATCTACAATGACCGTACTGTTCTCAATAAGAGAAGGGTAATTTGCGATCGCTGCTTTTACTTGTTTACCAGTACGGCTTTCAAAATCTGCAACCGAAGAGCCAAAATCTTTTGTTCTATGAAAATATTGGTATGCACCATCAACTGTTTGTACCAAAAGGGGACCGGCGTGGACGCGGAGTGCATCCTCATTGAGCATACTATCCGTCAGAGTGTTAAATACTGGCGGAAGAAAGCTATTTATTTTGTTTGCGCAGGGGGCATAATCTGGCGGACAAAAATATGTTCCATGGATCCCTATCCCTGAGGAGCCCGCATCTTTATTTATATATTGCTCAAGCGTTATAGCAGCACAATCTCTATCGCAATCAGATGCTATTGCAGCATCGGTGATCATGGTAAATGCCTCGCGTGAAAGCGTAACAAGGTTGATTTTAAACGTTCCTTGGTCGGTGGCAATATTCATTGTCTGAGCCATGCTTGCAAAGTTGTCATTGATGCTTTGTGTTGCAGTGCGTTCGTTGGCAGGATTGTATTGTCCGGTTCCCGTGATCGGAGTGCCGATGATATAGTCACCAAAAAATGCGTCATTAATATCATCAACAAGTGTGTTCCATGCATCGCCATATAATTCTTTTGCACGAGACTCACTATCAATGCCATGCAAGACGGCGCCTTGTGCAACGGCATAGACGGTATTGTCAGTTGAAAATTTTACCATCTTCACTCCTGGATGATAGGTAATATTGGATCCCAGTGGCATTGATGCAAGAGTGCCGGCAGAGACGGTCTTTATATTGTTAAATGCACTGTACCATGTGAAATATACCCGTGAATGCGGAAATGCATGTCGTTTACAATCATTGGCATAAAAATACACCGCACTGTCAGCTGATGTTTTGGGGTTATTATCGCTGGGAAGTTTTACGAGTGTCCCGGGGGTTGAAGGGCAAATACTCTCGGCATGGGTGGCGGTTGGTAGGGCGGGGAGTATAAAAAAAAGAAGCAATGCAAGGGAAACAATGTATTTTGGCATATGGATTTGATTATGAGTACAGTGTATCACGCCAATGATCTTGACAGAATGCCACTTCCCCTGTAGAGTAGGTACTACTATGGCCTTATAAGGAAAGGCCTTTTTTATATCGTTTT
>CAYHKW010000056.1:0-6169 GCA_964357385.1 uncultured Gammaproteobacteria bacterium | reverse complement strand
TATTGGATGGCGAAGTGATAGAACGTGTGGTGTTTGGGTTGATGTTTACATTCGTCTGTCCGTTTCTAATGACTGGCTATATGTACTTCGATTTGGATGGTCTGCAAAAAAGATTGAAGTCAGCACAAACATAAGAATGTACTCCTATAATATTGTGAGTATACAACAAAACATGGTTATCCATGTTTTTTATTTTCCGCGTGTTATACTTAACACATATGACAACGCAAAAACGTAGCACAAAGAAAAAAGATATTAGCGAAGCGGAAGTGGCAGTCCTTGTGCAAACGTTGCAAAAAATAAATGACTTTTGCCAACAAATCGATTCTCAAACCAATATTCTCATTGGACTCAGCCTGGCGATATTTGTTTTTGCCAGTTCAACATTGCAAGGAGGAAATATACAACTGTACTCGTTGGTGCTTGCGATATTCGCTGCTATTTCTGCATTGATTGGTATTCTTGTCATGCATCCGCCACAATTCATGCGTAAGAATGGTGGTGAAAACAGTATGATGTTTATCAAAACAATTGCACGCCATACGACTGCAGCAGATTACGCACAGACACTTTCTAAAACTCTTGCATCGCGCGAAGAAATTATTAGACAATTTGCATTGGAAACATATAATCTCTCGACGAACTATTATCGACCAAAACGACGACTGTTCAATCTCGCAAAAGATATCTTGTTTACGGGGATCACACTGAGTTTGATTATTTTTATTGTTTCATTTTCGCTGTATTTATAAGGGTTTTACCCCTTGACAAAATGATGTTTTTGTGCTAGGGTATATCGTAGTTATTATAAAAAAGAGGACATTGAAAAATGAAAAATGTAATTGTATGGGTTTTGTGTCTATCTGCACTGTTTGGCATTATGTACATCCAAAACCAGGCATTTACCCCACCGCTGCCTGAAAAAATTGGGGAAGGTTCTTCGATACATTATAAATTCAAAGGATTTAATTCCATAACGCCAACAAAAAACGATCCTACAGTAGAGCTTACAAAGCAATTCCTTGGTGCATATATTGATTGGACGGTTCAGCATCCTGATCTGGATGATGCAGTAGAGACATTTGTTGCACTGCACAACAAGTATGTACCAAAATATAAAGATGTTGGTATCACGATTCCTGCTATTAAGGATGAATACGAGTATCTTGCAAAGATACAACCGCTCATCAATGATTTGCAAAAGAAAGGGTGGTACTTTTCCGTAGCAGTTCCCACTCCCATTGCTCTTGGCGACGGGCATACGAACTATGGTGCATTGCCGGTGCTGGGTGAAATTTATGCGCATCGCAGCGGTACTGTATTTGATGAAAGAAAAAAGAGAAAAATTCCTTTCCAGGAACAAATCGTGTTTCATGCATTAACACTGCAAACACAAGGGAATGTTCTTGCAGCCAACACCGATAATAGCGGCTTGATCACTCACTACTTTGAACCATTAGCACGATATGCTGACATTGCTCGTGATGCCTGTGTTAATCCAAAAGGCGACAACAATGCGGTGTTCTATTACACACAATGGGGAAGTATATGCGACAAAAAGGATAGTCCGAAAGAATTTGATACTCCAGTCATCAGCGGTGTACTTGCGAGTACGTCTCAACATGAACAGCAACATGTGAAGGACATCGAACTCAGACAGAGTCTGAAAGGCGGAATTGAAAGTGCTGATGCACAGAAAAGATATCTACTACTTGAAGCAAGGGGATTGCTTGCATCGATTGCCTACGGTCCCATACCGTACTATTCCGTAGGTCACATGGCAAACGCTTCGCAAAGTGTTAATCCACTGCGTAAAGCATACGGCACCGTTGCTATGATGTATTTTAGAAACGCAAGAGAAGCTGAAATGAAAAAAGATGATATGATGGCGATAGCGTTGCATGCAATAAAAGACAGTGACGTAGATTACGAAAAGATGTTTCCTTCGAAATAACAAAAAACCGGTGAGCAGAATAATTCTGTTTCACCGGTTTTTCTTTTTCTCGCGATTTTTTCTACACGATCGTTACGCTGGCAACTTTGTCGCCGTCTTCTTTGAAACGCATCAATCGTACTCCTTGCGTATCACGCCCCAATGACGATACACTCTTGATCGACATACGGATCACTTGGCCGTTTGATGAGATAACTAATAAATCGCCATTCTCACCTTCAGGCAAGTCTGAAAGATCAACAACTTGTGCCATCACAATCTTTCCTGTTTTTGCGGTGATGTGTGCTGTTTTGATTCCAGAACCGCCCCGACCTTGTGTCTTGTATGCTTTCACGGTGGTACGCTTTCCGTATCCATTACCCATCACAATAAGAAGTTCTGCATTCTTTTGTTTGTCATCAACGAGAGCCATACCAATCACTTTGTCATCCTTTTTCACACGGACACCGCGGACACCGGATGCAACGCGACCCATTGGTCGAACATCATTTTCTTTGAAGCGAATTGACTGTCCTTCACTGGTAACCAACATAATGTCTGCTTGTCCTTTCGTCGGCTTGACCCATCGCAATGCATCATCGCCTTTGAGTTTGATCGCAATCAAACCTGATGAGCGCATATTTTTGAAATCTTTGATATCACATTTCTTCACCACCCCTTGCTCGGTAACCATCATGAGATACTTATAACTCTTGAGGTCCGCAACCGAGAGTACGTTTGAAACTTTTTCATTGGAACCAAGCTGGAGGAAGTTGACCACCGCTTGACCTTTTGCGGTACGAGACGCAACAGGTACATCATATGCTTTCAATTGGAATACACGACCTTTTGTAGTGAAGAATAAAATGTCGTCATGGGTATTGCAAGCAAACAACTGCTCAACGATATCTTCTTCTTTTGTAGTGAGGCCGATAACACCCTTACCCCCCCGCTGCTGTTGTTTGAATGTATCAGGAGGAAGACGCTTGATGTACCCGTCTTGTGTAAGCATGACGATCGTTGATTCGTTTGGAATCAAATCTTCTACTCCCAACTTGTCTACTGCATTCTTCATGATCTCAGTGCGACGATCATCGCCGTATTTGTCGCGGATTTCCAACAACTCTGTTTTTACTACGCCCATGAGTCTCTTTGGTGAGGCGAGAAGCGCTTCCATTTCTTTGATGAATGCCATCTTTTCTTGGAGCTCTTGCTCGATACGCATGCTTTCAAGGTTTGCCAGTGTTGCAAGGCGCATTTCCAAAATTGCGAGAGCCTGTCGTTCGGAGAGTTTGAATTTCTTCATCAAATTATCTTTTGCGACCTCTTTGTCTTTTGATGCTTTGATGAGTTTGATGACGGCATCAATATTTGCAATCGCAATCATCAACCCCTCCAAGATGTGAGCGCGTTCGCGAGCACGAGCAAGTTCAAACTCGGTACGGCGAACGATCACCTCGCGACGATGCTTTATGAACTCTTCCAAAATGCCTTTGAGCGTCAATGTTTTTGGCTGGATACCGTCAACAATAGCAAGCATGTTGAAGTGGAATGTATCTTGAAGCTGTGTGAATTTAAACAACTGGTTCAGGATCTTTTTTGGATACGTATCTTTTTTGAGTTCAATCACCACGCGCACTCCTTCTTTGTTTGATTCATCGCGAAGGTCTTTGATCCCTTCCACTCTTTTTTCACGAACCAAGTCAGCAATCTTTTCAATCAATGTTGCTTTGTTTACCTGATAGGGAACTTCGGTGATGAGGATGCGCCAGAGACCTGATTTTGTTTCTTCAATTTCAGTGCGAGCGCGCATGACGATACCTCCACGACCCGTTGCATATGCCTGGCGAATATCTTCGATGTTATAAATAATACCGCCGGTTGGAAAATCAGGGCCTTTGATGAACTCCATGAGCGCATCAAGATCACAATCAGGATTTTCAATGAGATATTCAATACCGTTGCAGAGCTCTGTAAGGTTGTGAGGAGCGATGTTGGTTGCCATACCCACCGCAATACCGACTGTACCGTTGAGCAGCAAGTTAGGAAGACGAGCAGGGAGCACTACTGGCTCTTTTTGAGAGCCGTCGTAGTTGGCAATAAAATTAACGGTATCTTTGTCGATGTCATACAGCATTTCTTCTGCAGCACGCATCAATTTTGCTTCCGTGTAACGCATTGCAGCAGGGGAGTCACCATCCATGGAACCAAAGTTACCCTGACCGTTGACCAGCGGATAGCGAATTGCGAAATCCTGAGCAAGACGCACCATCGCATCATAAATCGCCGAGTCACCATGCGGGTGATATTTTGCCATCACTTCACCGACTACGTTTGCTGATTTTCGAAACTTGCCGCCTGCACGAAGTCCAATATCCCACATTGCGTAGAGAATACGACGGTGTACTGGCTTGAGACCATCACGGACATCAGGAAGCGCACGTGAAATAATGACTGACATTGCGTAGTCGATATAGCAATCCTGCATTTCACTTACGATACTTCTTTGTGTTACTCGTCCCAACGCGAACTCCTTTGGTTCTTCTTTATTTGCCATACATTATTTCGGAAAGGTATAGACGTTATTATCTTCATTAAATTCTGAAACATTATTCTTTGCATCTACCACGATTACTGCCTGGTTGTTTACTTTCGCTTTGATAAATGGAAAGTGATCAGAGAAGGTGAATGACTCTCCCGCTGCGAGTGCCGGTACATCATAATATTTTCCTGCTGTTTTAATAGTGCTTGCTTTTGCATCGCCCCAACCAATGTTTTTTATCGTTACCCCTTGGAGACAAATATAGTCAGCACTTTCATCCTCAGTCCATGCAATAGGCGCCGTGCGTGCAGAGCAATATCCTGCTTTTTCGACTTCCAGCACAAGATCAGGGGTAGTGGTAATCCCGTCCTCTGCTTTGCGGTATTGTCCTTGACGACACGCCCCACTGGCAAATGCGCTTACCTCACATTCAGAACCGTCTTTAAACATACATACCCCGTAATCATGTTTTTCGGTGGTGCGTGAGACATAGCGACCGCCGATCCGCGTACATGATGCGGCAACAGGATCAGTGTCGACAGAGATCTCTTCTTTAGCATCTTCATGAACAGGGAATGCGGCTAAGTCTTTGGGGGTACTTGCATGAGCATCAATCTCTTTTGCAAATGTTTCCATCTGTGTCTGAGAAAAGGGGCTCGATTCTTTGGATACCGAAGCGATAGTGTCGGTAAGCAGTTTGATTTCTTTTTGCGTACTGCTCCATTCTTTAGAAAACTGCTCTGACGACTCGCTGGTACCTTTGCCGATTTCCCCGGACAAGGCCCGAACTGTTCCCGTCAAAGACGGTATCCAGAACACGACCAGTGCCGTAAAGACACCGGTAACCAGGAACCAAATGATTCCTGCACGTGTTCGTGAATAAGAATGCGTCATACTTATGCAATGTTCAAAACAATACACTTCGTATCTTCACCAGGAAGTTCTTTTTTAATAATTTTCAACTTATCAACCGCTTCATCAGTCTTCATACCGCTTTCTTTGATAAAACTTTGCAGCGTACCCAATTCAAGCTTGCTTTCTTTCATGGCGTAGTGGCACGGAATCACCATGCGAGGCTCAAGCTGTGAAATAACCTCCACGGCTGCCTTTGCTGAAAGAACGTGCCCACCACCGACCGGCAATAGCAATACGTCAATGCGACCCAAAGCTTCCAGTTCAGCCTCTTTAAGAGGGCGATTCAACGCGCCCATATGACCCACAAACACCCCCTCGATGCCCATTGAGTACAATGTGGCATATTCAGACCCACCTTTTACGTCTGGCGCGTCTTGCTTTATGGAAACCGCCTGGATACTAATGCCTTTAACATCATATTCACCCGGATTATTGATCACAAATGGCGAGGTTTCGCTGATACGCTTTACCACATCAGCATACCCATGATCTGAACGGTCGCTACTACAGAGAATTACGTCCGCAGTCTGCTTTGAAAGCGTGCCGGCAGTCCCATCAAATGGATCCAACAAAAGGGTGGTTTCCTTGTCGTTCGTCTGGATTTTGAAACACGAATTTCCTAAAAAATACAAGTACATACAAAAGTAACGATTATAGAGATAGTATAAAGAAAAAACGATATATTGGCAATAGTTGTTTTTAGTGTCGAAAGGGGTACAATTTCAGTAGCGTTAAAGGACATTTTCTTGTATGAAAAAAGGTATATTATTTCTAATTCT
>CAYHKW010000055.1:0-6428 GCA_964357385.1 uncultured Gammaproteobacteria bacterium | reverse complement strand
CGCCTGTTGATATTTCAAAATTATCCACGACTACCTGGATATACAAACCAGTCCCCCCCACCAAAAACGGTAATTTTCCCCGTCTAACAATATCTTCAATCGCTTCGTCAGCGAAGCGTTTGTAATCAGAAACCGTAAACCGGTCTTTCGGATCAACAACATCAAGCAGATGGTGTGGAACTTCCTGCTGTTGCTCTTTTGTCGCTTTGCCGCTGCCGATATCCATCCCTTTATACACCTGGCGGGAATCAGCAGAAACAATCTCTCCGTTGAATTTTTTTGCCAATTCAATAGCAAGGTCAGTTTTTCCTGACGATGTGGGTCCGGCGATGACGACAAGCTTAGGCTTTAGTGCCATACAATACCCATTCAACAGCGCGGTCGATGTTCGTGTTCTGAATCGTACCCACCAGTGATTCATCACCCTTGAATTGTACGCGCTTCATTTCTCGAGAATTACCACTACAAATACCTTTTCCAAAATGATCCACGAGCACAGAGACAGTCGTACCAACAAAAACTTGGTTTTTGCGTACTGCTGTTTGCTCCATTAATGACTGTAGTTCAAGCCATCGTCGCTTTTTTTCTTGTTTTGAAACATCATCCTTATACAGCTCAGCAGCCTTGGTGCCTGAACGCACGGAATACATGGCAGTATAGGAAATATCAAAATCACATTCTTTATACAAACTTATAGTCTCTTCAAACTGCTCAGGCGTCTCTCCAGAAAATCCGACAATAATATCGGTGCCCAATGCGAGATTTGGCATCTTGTCTTTCAATCGTTTGATGACATCAAGGTATTGCTGTCGAGTGTACGGACGATACATTCGCTTGAGTACTTCATCATTGCCTGCCTGAACGGGCAAATGGAGAAAATTCAAATGTCCTGGCAATGTCATCGCCGCAATGACTTCCGGTGTCATGTGATTCGGGTGCGGTGCCGTGAAATGAATACGAGTCAACCCAGGAATCTGGTTGAGCTCCCATAGAAGCGCACCAAAATAATTGGTCTTGTTGATGTTGAGAGGATTGTTCGATGAAAATGTATCAGCATCGCTGGGTCGGTACCAATTGACGGTTTGCCCAAGGAGCGTGATCTCAAGACAGCCGTTTGCAACCAGTGCCTTCACTTCATTGATAATATCCTGCGCGGGTCGGTCTACCTGACGACCGCGAGAAAACGGTACGACACAGTACGCGCACATCTTGTTGCAGCCCGTACTGATCGGTACGTAGGCAGAATATTTTGTAGTATAGACGGGAGCAATTTTGAGATAATGCTCATATTCTTCATCGCTAGCGCCCTCAAAGATTTCGGGTCGGATTTCAGCCAAACGGCGTGCAAGATGCACCATTTCATTGGTTGGGAAAAACAGATCTACCCATGGCATGCGGTTACGAATCTTTCCATCATGATCGCGCCCGGGCATGCAGCCGGTGATGGCGACCACTAATTCAGGCTTTACTGCCTTAAGCTTTTCTACCTCGCGCATTTGCCCATAAATACGATCTTCGGCTGTCTGGCGTACGGAACACGTGTTATACATGATGAGATCTGCAGCGTTGTCATCCTCTGTTTCCGCCATACCAAGACCACCTAAGAGCGTCTTGATGCGCTCCGAGTCAGATTTGTTCATCTGGCAACCAAATGTGTTGATTTTATACTGTTTTGCAGGCATAGATGCCCGAATAATACGATATTTTGAGGAAAAAGGCAATGTTTTACATTAATTTGCATGGTCAAAAATGCCGTAAATACAAGGAAAACAGTAATTTTGTCTGAAATACTCTTGACAGATGTGTAGTATTGTGGTATACTATTTTTAAGCGCTTAAAAGTATTATTACAACAAAGGAGGTCAAAATGATTAAGCTGCTTTCTACAGTGCGCCATTATCAGATCTAGGCGTAAAAAATGAAATATAGATCAAACAGATCACGAGTGAATGTCGACCTAGAGGGGACGTAGTAGCTCAAAACCGTTATTTAAAAAATTGAGGAGGAACGTATGGAGGGACTCAGTAATGGGTTCGTTTATACGGATCCAATTCAAATTAAAGTGTTTGACTTTCAAGGATTCTATATCTCATCAGAAGAAATAGAAATCTTTGAAAGCATTGTAGACCTTTTAACTGAGGACTACATCATAGAAGAAAAAACGGTTCCAGAGACGTGCTCTGGAAAAATAATTAATGTTTTACTTAAGCTTTTTAAAAAAGAAACGGTTCTGAAAAGAACCAAATCAGAAACAAAAAGACTTAAGAGAGTGGGCCTGACTCATGCCCGCCCAAAAATGAGTTAACATTAATAGTATTCAGTAAAAAGTCGTACCTAACTGACCAGAGGTGCGCAGGAATTACACCAGGGTCAAACAATTAATTAAGACCTATAGAAGAATAAAAAAACTTCTGTAGGTCTTTTCATTTTCAAAAATAATAGTGTATGATGCAAGTATATGGATCAACAAACCCAACAATACAGCGTAACCACTGATGAGATCATGGACTTTCTCAAAAAGAACATGGTTATGAAGGAGGATTTTGAAGCACGATTAGCAGCCTTTGAAATAAAAATCGATGACAAGCTAGAAAAACAAAAACACGAATTGTTTGAATATCTCGATAAAAAACTGTCAGAGGTAAAACTTGAGCTCAAAGGCGATATCCGTTCCCTTATTCAAGTACTCGAAGAAAAAGAAGTTATTACCCAGTCCGAAGCAACAAAACTGGTCCAGCTCCATAGTGTACCAGCCGCCTAGAATCACATGGTCACCCGTTTATAAAGTCAAAAATGCCGTAAATACACGGAAAACGGTAATTTTGTCTAAAATACTATTGACAAGATCATAATAGTATGGTATATTGTATTTATCGGAACTTGGTATTTCACACCATGGTACATTGTAGGGACAGAGTCCGAGAGTTCCCAAAACGCCTAGGTTACCCTTGGGCAAGGTGAAGGGGTTACGGAACAATGCCCCACAAAATGACTGCCTCTTGAAAACAGAGGAAATGGAGATAGTTTTAATGAAAATTAAAACAAGTGCGCCGGCAGTATGGCAAAAAATAACAACGCCACTGTCAGATCTAGGCGCAAAAGAGTAAATATAGATCGCGAAGCATTATAACCCCTAGTAAGGGAAAGGAGGAAGCATGCAAAGAGCTAGTCCAGTCGTTATCTCATCAAGATAACGAGCAGTTATTAACCAGGACTCACAAATAGATGTTGTGAGAAAAAAATTAAGACCATAGAATAAACACTATGGTCTTTTCATTTTCCAAAAAATCTAATACCCCTCACAGCATCCGCCTGTAGTATGTTTTTCATGAAAGCCGCTGTTATCGACAGGGATTTCGATACACTTGCGCTCGCCACCTACCGGGAGGTTAAAGCACAGTTTTGAAGCAGTGAGCGCTATGGCGCCTTTTTTATAATCCAACAAACTTCCGTACTTTCCATCCCCCATTATAGGATGTCCGATTACCGACAATTGTGCCCGGATTTGATGAGAGCGTCCTGTTTCCAATTGCACTTCAAGAAGGGTGGTCTGTCCTTTGTACCCAAGAACCTTATACGATAAAATTGCTTCCTTGGCGTCCGATCGGGGTGTACTGAATGCTTTCACTGTATTGGTTCGTTCGTCTTTCACCAGATAATGCGTCAAAGTTTGCTCTTTTTCTTCAACAATCCCCTCAACTACGGTTGTATATACTTTTTCAAATTCATGATTGCGAATTTGGTCAGAAAGACGTGATGCACCCTTGCTTGTTTTTGCAAAAATAACGATCCCATCGACTGGCCGATCGATGCGATGCACCATGCCCAGAAACACCTCACCCGGCTTATTTCCTTTTTCTTTGAGATATTCTTTGACCTCATCGCATAAGGTTGTATCCCCTGTTATATCGCTTTGCACCAGCATGCCAGCAGGTTTGTAGACAACGATACAGTGATTGTCTTCATAAAAAACCTTGATCATACAGACTTCCATCGTGCGACGATACCGCACGGCAATAGAAAACCTCGATCAGATGATTCTTGAATCGTAAGTTCTCCGTGTTCAAATATACCCTCTCGATCCCCCATCATCCGTTTGAGATTGTATAAATAGACCAAGGAGGAATACCCTGCTGCGTACCCATTAATAATCACAAAAGCAGGATTGTCGGATAAAATCTGGCTACACAAATCAGTGAGTATCAAAAAATCTTTTTCGATTTTCCATACTTCTCGATCAGGACCATGACCAAATGCTGGCGGGTCCATAATAATACCGTCATAGCGGTTACCTCGTTTAATCTCCCTTTTTACAAACGACAGCACATCATCAACGATCCAACGTATTGGTTTATCTTCAAGTCCTGATAGCTTTGCATTATCGCGTGCCCAATTGACGGCTACTTTTGACCCGTCGACGTGACATACTTCTGCACCCGCTTTTGCAGCAGCTAAACTTGCAATGCCGGTATACCCAAACAGATTCAATACTTTGAGAGGGCGATTTGCTGCACTTATAACATCTGACATCCATTGCCAATTCGCACGATGTTCGGGAAACAACCCAACATGTTTGAACGCACTCAAACGCGCGGCAACCATGAGACCATCGCCAAGGTCAAGATTCCATTTGTCTGGCATTGCTTTAAACGATTTCCAGGCAGGATTTTGGGCACTATTTGAAAAGGACGCATGCACATCTCTCCATGCCTTTTCATCCAGGTTTTTGTGCCATAATGCCTGAGGGTCAGGACGAGATACGACAACATCACCAAACCGTTCTAGTTTGGCTTCTTCTCCGCAATCAAGGAGTTCATAGTCCCCAAATGTTGAGGTAATAAATTGTGATGGCTTTTCCTTCATAACAAAAGGAAATATAGCAGATTATAGCTATTTTGAAAAGCCTAGCAAGAAAAACGAATTGACAACACATGACACGGTGCAATACTTATATTGGGAATGAGTTACAAAGCTGCGCTGTTTGCTGCTCCTTTGCGCGGCTTTGTAGTTTTTTATTCAAATCACGTTGCGTCATCAAACATTGACATAAAGAATATCCATGCTAATATTCTCATGGACTTTCTTAGTGACCATTCTAAATTCGGAATGGCACTTTTTTTTATTTACTTAGCCCTTGTCTTTGATACAGCAGTCAGACAGCCAGTTCTTTAAGAATCTCATAACGTAAAAACCACATTCGGCGTATGTCGAACTGTGGTCTTTTTTTAATAGACTTATTTGATCACTTTTTTCTTTCTATCTGCAATTTCTTTCTTTAAAGAAACCATTTTCAGCTCGCGCCCCACCATCAACTCTATCATCCGCTCCAACTCAATAACCTTGCTGCTGAGCTCCTTAGTACGCTCAGCGACTTTTTGTTCAAGTTGCTGGGTATACGAGTGAAGAGATTGCTGGGACTGCTTCAAGTCCTGGGTCATTTTATTGAATGCATCCGCAAGCTCACCCAGCTCATCGTGGGAACGAACAGAAATGGTTGCGTCCAGATTCCCCGCGCTAATCATACGCGCCCCTTCCGTAATCTTACGCAATGGTTTCCCAATTAGTCTTGATACCACAAGAGCGGTGATGAGTCCCACCAAGACAACGAGCAGAGAAGCGAAAAGGAGATTTCTTTTAAGGTTGGTTAACGGCTCAAATACAACATCGGTATCATTTGACACCAATAAGGTCCAGTTAAGCCCAGGGAAATAACGAAAACCACGAGAGTGCGCATAAGAAATCAGTTTTTCTTTTCCTTCCTCGCTTGTTACGCTATAGCCTTGCTGGTTTCCGGTAATCGTTTTTATTAATTCAGTGTTGGGGTATTCGCCCAAAAATGTAAAGGGATTGGTAGAGTAAATAATCTGACCCTTGTCAGTGAGCAATGTCAAACCGGCTGAAGGGTTTGCTATTTCAGATTCTTGGATCAATACTTCGGTGTTAGCCAGTGCCTTGATGACTCCCGCAAAGTTGCCATTATGGTCATCAACGCGGATAGCGATCGTCAGCAAGTATTCATTGGCACTCTCGTCATACTCAATATCTCCTACAAAGAATGTATTGTCTCGTGCTGTCTGCCACCACTCTTCATCAGCTTGATAATAGTCGCTGGTTTTTTGGTTTTGTGCCACGTTGACACCATACGCATTGGTCATGAAAATCTCCTTGATGATGTGGTATCCGTCTCGTCGCTTGAAATAATCGATAAACTGTTCACGCAGATCATCTGATAGCTGGTTGCTCTGGATCGCCATCATGAACGGCGTTTCGATATCTGGCGATGCCGCCCGCCATGCCTGATCCTGGGCGTTAATATATTCTTGTGTCGAAGCCCCCTTTAGTTTGTACTCATTATTTGACTCTAACAAATGGGCTTGCACTGCCTGCGTCTGCGAATAACGCTTCAATCTTTCCATTTGTTGATAAATG
>CAYHKW010000054.1:0-6882 GCA_964357385.1 uncultured Gammaproteobacteria bacterium | reverse complement strand
AGGGGCAGATCGTAACAAAAGAAATCATCGATGATACACCCGATTCAAAACGAGCCTCTCGCAACTATGCTGACATTGCTGGTTCTACCTATTCCTCACGGCTCGCAACAGTCCAGGGAATTGAGAACGATAACGCCATATATGGAAATGTTGCGGCACTATTCCGAACGCAAGGGGTAAATCTCTATGTCATCCGTATTGAAGACCCTGCAATAGTGAATGCTCTCAAAGCCCTTTTTGATATGGCTTGGCAGACTGCGAAACCGTTTATTGGAAAATAAAGAGAGACTCTCGTTTTAGAAGGTCTCTCTTTCTATATCCATATCTTACATTCCCGCTTTCTTTGCAAACCCATCAAACGCCTTCAAGACTTCGACCGGCGTTACAAAAACAATCGTGTTGGAATTATCGGAGCTAATATCATTAATTGATTGCAATGTTCGCAAGTGCAAAGCTCCTGGCACCGCGGAGAGTATGCTTGCTGCTTTTGCCATGTTCTCTGATGCAAGTACTTCTCCTTCCGACTGAATGATCACCGCACGTTTTTCACGCTCAGCCTCTGCTTGCTTTGCTATGGTGCGTTCCATCTCTTGAGGTAACGATACATCTTTAAGTTCAACATTATCAACTTTAATGCCCCATGATTCACTAGTCTTTTCAACAATCTCACGAATATGCTCTGAGAGTTTTTCCCGCTCTGCTAGTAAATCATCAAGTTCTACTTCACCTACAACATTGCGCATAGTAGTTTGGGCAAGTTGTGAAACGGCATAAAAATAATTTTCCACCGTCAAAATCGCTTTGCCTGCATCAGCGACATTATAATAAATGACCGCGTTCACATCGACAGTAATATTATCTTTCGTGATCGCCTTTTGATTGGGGACATCGACTGCCTTCACGCGCATATCCACCTTTGTCATTCCTTGAAACACTGGAACCACCAGTCTCCAGCCGGGACCTTTAATACCCGAAAACCGTCCCATAGTAAACATAACTCCGCGCTGGTACTCATTGATCTGGCGCAAAGAAATAAGCAGTACAAACACAATGACGACACCCAAGAACCAAATAAATCCCATATAATAAAAATAAAGAATGATATGTTGACTCTACGATCAAACAATTCGTTGGTCAAGGCTGCGTACTACTACGATGTTCATATAATACCTTCCTTAACTTTTTTATAGGTTATTGGTTATACTCTTTTTGTTTTAAAAAGAGCCCTACAATCGCTTGCACCTCTGCGGCAGTCTTACATTCCATGAGCTGTATTCTCAGTTCCTTGGCACCATCAAAGCCATTTACATAGGCTTTATAATGCTTCTTCATTACATCAAAACTTTTTATATCATGAAAATAGAATTCAAATAACATTGTGTGTTCAACCATAACGGCTAGTTTTTCTTCAAGCGAGACCTCTCCTATCTCCCTATTAAACAACCATGGATTGCCAAAAATCCCTCGACCGATCATCACCCCATCACACCCTGTCTCTTTAACGCGTTCGTGTGCCTGTTCAAGATTTTTTACGTCGCCATTACCTAAAATAAGGGTTTTTTCAGTTCCTGTTTGAATACGATCACGAATGACGACAGCATCTTTCAATCTATTCCAATGTGCGGGCACATCAGACATCTCTTTCATGGTTCGTGCATGGATAGTTATAGCAGCAAGATTTGTTTCCAAGAGTGCAGGCAACCATTCATCAAGAATATCAGTACCGTACCCTAATCGGATTTTCACTGAGACAGGAAGACCTTGCGCTCCCCGCATGGTTTCATATATAAGCTCCTGAGCAAGTTTTGGATGCTTGCATAGTGATGCACCGGCACCTTGTTTAAGAACTTTCTTATCAGGACATCCCATATTGATGTCCACTCCATCAAAACCGAGTTCTTTAGCCAACTTTGCCGCCTCATAAAAATGCGCCGGAGTTGCACCAAAAATCTGCGCAACAATCGGACGTTCTGATTCACTGTATTTAAAATCAATAAGCAGACCCTTGCGTCCTTTTTCCGACGCAAGTCCATCCGCTGAAACAAACTCGGTCCACATCACGTCCGCTTTGCCATATTTGGCAATAATTTCACGAAATGCGGCATCGGTAACATCTGCCATCGGTGCCAACACCATGATAGGCTTTTTCAATTGTCCCCAAAATCCCTTGGTCATAATCACTCATGTATCATACAATCATATAAAAAAATAGGGATCCATTTGGACCCCGTAACACATTGCTTGTTCCTCCCTTTAGCGAGGAACAAGCTCTTTATCAATAAAACGAACAGTTCGTCCTTTGAATGCATCAAGTGAAACCAACGGTCCTACTTTTTTCCCTTGAAAATATCCATTTTCAGTAATGGTTTTTTCTGATATGACCATTACCTCCCCTTTTTTCACTTCAACTTCTCTTACCTTTTCATACTTCCTATCACTCATTTTTTCTTCCTCAAAAACAATAAATAAAAAAAGACCACCCACACAGGCTATACTCTTTTAACAAAAAAGTCAAGCACTACTCCCGAATCGGCATGACCATGTATTGATATCCTTCCTCGTTGACGGGCTTGAGAATACAGGGACTATTTGAATCGATCGCACCGACCGAGACCTGGCTCGTCGTCATGTTTTGCAAACCATCAAGAAGGTATCGATAGTTTAATGAGGCAGCAATACTACTGCCACTGCATTGAATTTCAAGTTTCACCGCCGTTTCCCCAACGGTCGTGTTGGCCGATGAAATAGTGAGCACCCCTTTGTCACTCTCACCTGGTTCAAATTGCAAGGTAACATCATTGAGCCCTGATTTAGAAAAAATACTGGAAGCTTTGACCGCACGCATCCACTCTTGACGATCAACCACAGCGCGTGTTGAAAATGAAGACGGAATGATTTGTGTGTAGTCAGGATATTGCCCATCAATCAATTTTGAAACGAGTTCAATATTTTCCACAACGGCAGTGATCTGAGTGTCGCTGATCATAAGTTGTACGATCAACTCCGGATCGTCAGAAAGATTGCGCAGCAATTCCTGTACTGTTTTCAAGGGCACAATCACTCGCACATCTGCGACAGCCGGTTCATCCAACGAAAGAGTGCTCTCAGCCAAACGGTATGCATCCGTCGCGACGACCGTAAGTTTTTTTTCATGGGCAACAAACAGAACACCGGAAAGTTCCATACGCGTTTCATCATACTTAGCTGCGCCAACGGTTCGCTGAAGATGTTTCTTCAAATCTTTTGCATGGCATTGGAGTGAATTTGCTTTTTCCGCCGGTGGCAACAAAGGATATTCATCCGCAACAACTCCTTTAATCTGAGTATGGTACGTGCCGCAGGTTATGGAAAGTATCGGCCCTTCAAGAATTTCCAGCTCAACACGATCTTTGGGAAGCAATCCAATATACTCCGTAATCACGCGAGCATCAATGGCAATCACCCCTTCTGTTTCTACTTTGCCGCGCACCGTACACTTCACACCCATTTCAAGATTGGTAGAACACAGCGTCAAAAATCCATCTTCTGTTTTTAACAAAATATTTGAAAGGATGGGAAGTCCGGAACTGTTCCCCGCAATATGGCTGACCACCTGCAACCCTTTGAATAGATTTTCCTGAATACACGAAAACTTCATATGTTATAGATGCGCTGACGGATAAGATCAATATCAGATTTAACTTTCGGTGATTCTTCTGTTTCTTTTGCAATTTTATTATACGCATGGATCGCGGTGGTATGATCACGTCCTCCCAATTCGGCACCAATAGAAGGGAATGAACACTTCAGCTCTTCGCGCATGAGATACATAATAATCTGGCGCGGCATCGTAAGTTCTTTTTTACGGCACGCACCCAAAATATCAGGAAGTGCAACATCAAAAAACTCAGACACAATATTGATAAGTTGCTTGGGGGTCAATGATTTCTTTGCAGGATTAGTGGTGATCGAGGAAAGAATTTGTTTCACTTTTTCAAAACTCATAGCATCAGGCGTGAGCTGTGAATACGCAACAATACGATTAAGTGCTCCTTCCAATTCACGAATGTTGGTTTGTACCATCGTCGCCATATAATTCAACATTTCTGCAGAAACATCGAGCCCACGTTCAACACATTTCTGTTCCAGAATCGCAATACGCGTTTCCAAGTCAGGCATATTGATGTCGGCAATCATCCCCCACTCAAGGCGAGAGAGAAGGCGGCTTTCAATAGCAGGGATTGCTTTAGGTGGACGATCAGATGCAATCACGAGTTGGCGATTGGTCTGATGAAGCGTGTTGAAGGTATGAAAAAATTCTTCCTGTGTTCCCTCTTTACTGGAAAGAAACTGGATGTCGTCGATGATCAATACATCAACCGATCGATAAAAATCCTTGAGTTCTTTCCCGCGTCCTGATCGTACTGCTTGAATGTAATCATTAGTAAATTTTTCACACGTTACAAACATAACTTTCTTTGCAGGAAAATTTGTCATGATTTCATGACCCACTGCGTGCAGAAGGTGTGTTTTTCCAAGACCCACTGGGCCATATATATAGAGGGGATTGTATACTTCACCAGGATTTGATGCCACCGCAAGGCATGCGGCATTGGCAAGTTCACAATATTTACCGACAACGAAATTTGAAAAAGTATATTTCGGATTGAGTGAATGAGTATGGCCTCCTGATGCGGTGGGGGTAATCGTGGCCACTGGTGCTGACACGGCAGCAGCAGTAAACGCAGGTACGGTTGCTTGTTCGGTAGGAAACAATGGCATTGATAATGATGAAGCGGGTCTGGTTACTTCAACTTTGTATATCACTTCCTTAATAGGCTCATGTGCAACATTACGAAGCGCTTTGAGAATCATCGCATGATATTTTCGCTCAAGCCAGGATTTTGCAAACGTGTTTGGGACCCCAACAATGGCCCTGTTATTATCAAACGAAACAATAAATGTGGCTTTGAACCAGGTGCTAAAATTTGGCTTGCTCACCAACAGCTCTAGTTCTCCTAACGCGGCTTGCCACAATTGTTGGGTTGTCATAGAAAATTACTGTTAGCGAATTGATAGTAAAGATGATAGACGCCTGTGGGTGCAAGTGTATCACATACTTGCCGGACAAACAACGGTACCACACCTATAAATAAAAGTGAATAAGGTGTGCATAAACGCTGAATTTCTGTGGATGAAATGGGATTAAATCGCCTCACCGCCCATGAAAGACACCTTTGATCTTGACGGATATAAGGAAAATCGCTATAGTAATCCTACTTTTCGCTTCACTTATATATATGCCAAAGAGAACCTATCAGCCGAAAAAACGAAAACGAGCAAAAACACACGGATTCCGCAGCCGAATGGCTTCAAAAACCGGCCGGAACGTCCTTAAAGCTCGTCGAAAAAAGGGTCGTCACGCATTAACGGTGTAGCACAATGCTTCCTCGTCCTTTGCGCTTGTCTAACCAACGTGACTTTGCACGAGTGTTTCGCAAAGGTATTTCTGTTTCAACACCCTATTTCTTCGTACGCCTTCTCCCCTCCTCTCTAGGAAATTCTCGTATTGGTGTTGTGGTATCCAATAAAATCTCAAAAAAAGCGACCGTACGAAACCTCATCAAACGACGCCTTCGCGCTGCGAGTTATGAAGAGCGAGAACATATCGCAATACCGACCGATATCGCTATCATTGCAAAGCCTTCTATTGTTACGGCAAGCTATGAACAAATTCATAGTCAGATTGTTCGAGCCTTTTCTCATCCTAATCTGTCGCCTTCAAAGCGCCCACAACTATGAAAACGATTCTTTCGTTCCTCATTGGTCTCTATCAACGCACCCTTTCGCCTGATCATGGATTATTGCGTTTCCGATACCCTAACGGCTACTGTCGCTTTTACCCGACCTGCTCCCAGTACAGTCGCCAAGCGCTTATGACTCATGGTGCCATCTATGGCTCCTACCTTTCAATCAAGCGTATCGTATCGTGCAACCCATGGCACACTGGGGGGATTGACAATGTACCTAATGTACTGAGTCCTCGTGCTATACTTAAAAACAAATAAAATACTTCTACCCTAAGGGGCATCTACGATATGTACGAACTCTATACCACCTTCATATACCAACCGATTTTTAATCTACTGGTATATATCTACAACACCCTCCCTAATCACGACATGGGACTTGCGATTATCATCCTTACTATTCTCATCAAGGTAGTTCTTCATCCGCTTACCCACAAACAGCTCATGGCGCAGAGGGCAATGCAAGAAATGCAGCCAAAATTGAGTGCATTGAAAGCAAAATATAAGGATGATAAGCAGGGTATGATGGCTGAGCAAATGAAGTTGTTCAAGGAGCACAAAGTGAATCCTCTTGCATCCTGTTTGCCGGTATTAGTTCAACTTCCTTTTCTCATTGCCGTATATCAAGTGTTTTTCAATGGCCTTAATGCTGAAAGCCTCAAATACGTATACTCTTTTATTACCAATCCCGGACAACTCAACACGACATTTCTAGGATTGTTTTCTCTTGATGCGCACAGTATTCCTTTAGCAGTCGTTGCTGCCGCCCTGCAGTTTGTTCAAGCAAAAATGATGATGACCAAGCGTCCGCCAAAGGTCGCCGGTGCAAAAGATGAAGACTTTGCCGCTGTCATGAGCCAACAAATGCTTCTCATCATGCCCGTCATTACGCTGGTGATTGGCTCAACTCTTCCTGCTGGTGTGGTGCTCTATTGGACGGTATATAATTTCCTCACTATTGTGCAGCAATATATTGCACTCAAGACCCCTCTTTCAAAACCAAACAGCACTTCAACCCCTGAAGTAATTACCATCGAGGCACCAAAAGGGTAGCCTCGCGTGTGCCCTCGTAGTTCAATGGATAGAACAGATC
>CAYHKW010000053.1:0-7353 GCA_964357385.1 uncultured Gammaproteobacteria bacterium | reverse complement strand
TATTATCCCCTAGAACAAAAAACTCATCGTCATTAAGAGTTGTCCGAACCAATGTTGACGGTCCGTGCAATGGGCCATACGCTGACTCATCTAACGCAAATCCTTCGGGGTGTTGGTTGTTAAAAATGGTTACCGTGTCATTTATTACTTCAATGGTTTCTCCTGGAAGACCAATAATACGTTTGATGAAATATTTGTGGTCAACAGGATCATGCATAAATACCACCACATCACCCCGTGTCGGCGTGGTGAAATGATATGAGACTTGATCAACAATCAAATAGTCATTACCACCAAATGCTGGATACATCGAGAGTCCTTTCACATAGAATGGCTGGACAACAAACAGTCGTATCGGTAAAATAATTGCGGCAGCAATGATAATAATCTTGATCAGCTCAAGAATGTATTGAACAAAATTAAATGACGAACGAGCCGGGCGCGTTTCGATTGAGGCGGATTCCATGGGGATATGATTGGTATGAGTATTCAAATATCATACCGTAAAATGCTTAAAATACAAAGCTTACATAGTATACTTCATAAAAACGAAAACATCAAGCATAATCATGACATATTGCAATCGGACATCTTTTGACCTATACTATATGAGATATGAAACAAATACATATAAATCTTCTTGACGTTTCACCTCCTTCTCACGCCACACCGCTTAATATCGATACTGCGAGCGACATTCCTCGTCGCTCACTCCTTGCGAAACTACTGATTGTTTTTTTTGGCATTGGTATTTTAATGACCGGGGCATCTGTTTTTTCGTCCCAAATTTCAGAAAAAAATGAATCCGGATTTCATGGAGCGCTGAGCAAGATGAATCTCTTTGGCACATTGCTGAATTTTTCAGAACATGTAGAAAAACAACTTGCTGGTGAACGCGACGGGCGCATCAATGTACTCTTACTAGGCATCGGCGGGGCGGGTCATGAAGGGTCTAATCTCACCGACACCATCATGATTGCCAGCATTGATCCTCGCAATAATAAAGTGGCTTTAATTTCTTTACCACGAGATCTCCTTGTCGATATTCCTGGATATGGGTGGAGTAAAATCAATAATGCACATGCATATGGGGAAGCCGAGCGCACCGGCCACGGTCCTGAACTGGCAGAACAAGTTATCAGCTCAACTTTCAATATCCCGATTCAATACTATGTTCGCATGGATTTCAAGGGATTTGAAAGAATGGTTGACCTTGTCGGAGGTGTCAATGTGTTTGTTGATAATAGCTTTACTGATTATACCTATCCCACGAGTGATAAAAAATATCAGGTAGTTCGATTTGAGCAAGGTCCACAAATTTTGGATGGCGTACGAGCTCTTCAATTTGCACGTTCACGCCATAGTATGATGAATAATGAGGGTTCAGACTTTTCACGCAGCAAGCGTCAACAGAAAGTTATTATGGCAATGAGCGAACGAGTTATGACAAAACAATTTTTGCTTAATCCTCAAAAAATCAACGATCTTCTTTCGACCCTCAATGACAACATCTCTACCAACATGCAGACATGGGAGCTCGTTAAGCTTGCTCAATTAGGCAAATCGATTCAACCAAGCAGTGTAAGCACTCTTGTATTTGATGATGCGCCAGCAGGATATCTGCACTCTGAAATTACTGACCTTGGCGCCTATGTGTTGCGCCCCAACGATGGAACATTTGAAGCCATGGGAACCGCAATGAAGGAAATCTTGGCAGTCAAAACGCTATCAATACAGCAATCAGGAAACAACAATACAACCGTCATTGTTAAAAATGGCACCCAAACCACCGGGCTTGCGACAAAAGTTGCTGACGAATTAAAGATAAGTGGTTATCAGATTACTGCGGTCGGAAATGCTGAAAATCGTGATATGACCAAGAATGTTATTTATGATTTTACGTATGGTAAAAAAAATGATGAACTTGATAATCTCACCACCTTACTCCACGCTGATGTAATCCAAGGAACCTCTCCTGAACAAGACGCAAACAATGCGGATGTTGATTTCCTTATCTTGCTGGGAAACGATACCCTTCAGTCTGGTCAATAAAATTACTCCAAGATATTTAGTTCAAACACTCCCTCGACTCCTTGCCGCACACCCGCGATAAGGAGTGTTTTTTTGTCAGCCAGCGTGAGCACCAACGCAATGCGATCAAAGGCTGCAAGCGTATATCGATTAGGGTTAAGGTCTGTTTGCTCCAAAGCAATCAATTCATGGTTGTCACGGACAAAAAATACATAAGGAATAGTGGGTATCACTAACACTTCACTGATTGCACCTCCCTCTCGAGTTAAAAGCTCTTTTGATGAATCAGTATTATTAATGTGATATTTGTGTATCTCTACGGTATTATTTGCAATTAATGTTTGTGCGTCATACTTCACAGCCATATTCATCGTATCAAGATCGATTAAATGATGTTGGGGGTCTTGTGTGTTGTATACGTATGTTTTTTCAGCATCAGTATTTATTATCAAATACGGTAGATCACCGTGCCCAAATGAGGCTTTTTTTGATGGAATATGAGCAATCGCTTGCTCCTCTCCTTTAAGTTGATTTAACGGCAGTGCACGTAATTCAACCTCTCTTCCTTGCACTTCCAAGCTATAAAGGGTCAAATCAACCACCGTACAATCCAGCACCGAAACATGTTCCTTAAAGGCAACACGGCTCAAATTCGGATACGCACTGATCCCATTGGGACCACATCCGTATACCATGTCACGTTCACCAAATATGAGAGATTCTCCTTCCTCTATTTTGAGCACCGTAATCGTTTTGTCAGTACTGCTCAGATCAAGCCGCAGCCATAAATCACCCGTCTTAAATATTGCGAACGATCCGCTTGGAGCAAGGAGTAAGTTGCTGATCTCTTCTTCAGAGTGATATACTTTTTCACTTTTTTGTGACTTTCGATCAACGACAAACAAATCATTTGCGGTTTGAACAAGATATGAAGTTTTACCCAGCAAATTCAGAGTGCGCACTGTTTTCACTGCCAATACTTGTTTCGGCTGTTCTTTTTTTAGTAGGATACCATTGGTAAAAAATGAGGTTACTCCCGCCTGGACATCAATGTCCCGTGCAAAATCCCAAAATCCTTCTTTGGAAAGCACCACATGATACTGTCCCGGCAATACATAGGTTACCCGTGATGGTGTTTTATATGGCTTACCTTGTGAAATACTACGCTGCCAAAATGACCCCGTGGTAGCAGTACCGAGCGAAATCGTGGCATTGGTGGGAGAAGAATCGATAGTCACCACTCCTGTTTTTTCAAACCACCAGCTACTAATATTGAAACGATATCCGTTTGCATATAACAAAAGACCGACCGCACTTACTATAAAGCCGAGAGCAAATAATGAAAAAATAATCCGACGAATCCAAAGTCGCATACAGATATTATACCTCTCTTAGCTGGGCTCGTATATGGCTTCGTGCACAGCTTGTTTTAACAAAAGAAAGCCAGTCAGCATTGGGTTTTTTCCTATTCTTGTCAGTGAGGATTTCAACGACATCACCGCTTTGTAGGGGCGTTTCAAGGGTTCCCATCATATCATTGATCTTTGCTCCCACGCAACGCCTCCCTACACCTGTATGGATACGATACGCAAAGTCTACCGGCGTTGACTGTTCCGGAAGATTTATGACATCGCCTTGAGGAGTAAACACAAAAATACGGTCACCAAATGCGTCAAGACGTACCGATGATAGATATTCTTGGTCATCCGTCACATTTTGTGGCAAGGATACCATTTCATCAATCCACTCTGTTCCTCGTGAAAGCGAAGTAGCACGTTTCCCCGACTCATCGTAGTGCCAATGGGCAGCAATACCAAATTTTGCTTCTTGATCCATTTCTTTTGTCCGTATCTGAAACTCCACGATCTCTCCTTCTTCACAAAAAATCGTCGTATGAAGACCTCGATAGTTATTTGTCTTTGGCTGAGCAATATAGTCTTTTATACGTCCCGGCAACGGTTTCCAGTGTTGATGAATAATTCCCAACGCCGCATAACAATCAGCAACACTGTCAACAATAATACGCAACGCCACCAGGTCATACAGACCAGTCACTTCCATCTCACCTTTCTTTTCTAATTTTTTATAAATACTGTAAAGATTTTTTACCCGGCTTTCAATTTTAAATTCTTTTATGCCACTTTCTTCAAGAGCCTTACGCGCAATGTCTTCCACGCGGCGCAAATACTCATCCTTTTGGGTAATAATAGGTTGCACTTGTGCTAATAACGCCTCGTATTCCTGGGGGTGCACATAGCGAAATGCCAAATCTTCCATTTGCGTTTTAATTCTTCCCATTCCCAAACGATTCGCAATAGGAACATAAATTTCTAATACCTCATTGGCAATACGATCCCGTTTGTCCTCAGGAAGAACATCAAGTGTTTTAAGGTTATCCAATCGATCGGCAAATTTTATAACTATAATACGAATATCTTTTGCCATCGCCACAAACATCTTGCGAAGATTTTCAGCATACTTATCAACCCCGCGATATTTCATCAATCCCAGCTTAGAGACACCCCCAACCAACACCGCAACATCTTTACCAAACTGCTTTGAGAGTTCGTTAATGGTAATCGGGGTTTCATCAGTGACTTCATGCAGAAGCCCGGCAATGATTGTTGGGGTATCCATCTGCATGCTCGCCAACGTATATGCTGTCGATAGGCAGTGTTGAATAAAATCTTCCCCTGATCGGCGTTTTTGCCCTTTATGCGCTTCGTCAGCAAATTCATAGGCAAGACTAAGCAGATCCTCATCAGCATGAGGATTATATTCCTTAATTTTCGAGATAAGGTCAGATAGTTGCATATACGCGCTCATTATACACTAAATAGCCTTGCGATCAAGAAAAAGAGGCCCCATTAAGGCCTCTCTTTCTTTCAAACAAAGGCTTTCTTATTGGGTGGTGGTAAATGACCATCCGTAGCTGGAAACCATAGCATTACCAACAACATCCTTAACGCCTGCTTTAATTTCAGCACTATACGTAGTATTCGCAGCAAGGGTTGCATCAGGATTGAAATATGCCTTGTTGCCGCTATATGTCACTACTCCTGATACTGATACATTGCCGGCACTTTTAAGGGTAACATTAGATGCATTGATGGTACCTACGCTCATTGCCTCACTAAAGGTGGCGGAAATTGTTGCATTGCGAGCCACGGTCGTCGAACCATTAGCAGGATCGACAGAGATAACAATAGGGGCAGTAGTATCAGCAGCAGGTTGCAAATCCTTATCCTGATTGATCGTTAATGCACCATTCATCTCATTTGCGGTATTAAAATCCCCACAGTTCGTAATCGCAGCGCCTGTTTTGTAGTTTACAAAAAATGCATCAGCAATGTCATCGATTTTTGTATTCCACTGCGCACCGTACAGACAACTGGCAATTGCTTCGGTGGTCACCCAACGCAACGTACCGCCATGACCGACGGCATATACTTTTGGATCAGTATCAATTTTTACCATTTTTACCCCCGGACGATACGTTACGTTTCCGCCGATTGAAATGCTTCCCAAATCAGAATCGGAAATCGTCGTAATATTATCAAAACTTGCGTACCATGTTCGATAACTCTTTTCACCCGTAAATACATACCGCTTGCCATCAGCACCACAATAATAGACGGAATGCAGCGACCCTTTAATAAGGGTTCCGCTTTGACACCCGGCCGCCAACGATACTGCAGGAGAAACAAATGAACCCGCTACGGACGCAACAATGACCCCTGTAGTAAGAGCCTTGCGACCGATCGTACGCACATTGAACATACACTTAAAAATAAGATTTAGGTATAAGCATAGTTAGTATATCAAATCTCTTAACTAAGATACACACTGTGGCTTTGTGTGTTACCTTGCCTGTCTTTGGAATTTCCTCTATCATAGAACCACTTATTATTCCTCATCAAACACTATGGAAGAAGAAATGATCCCCTACGAATCATGTAGCCCCATGATTGGCATGCAGATCCCTGATCTGATGCTTACCGCATATCAGGACGGGAAATTTAACCCTCTCAAACTTGCTGACTACAAAGGGAAATGGGTTATATTGTTTTTTTACCCTGCTGACTTTACCTTTATTTGCCCGACCGAGCTGGAAGAAATGGCCGATCATTATGAAGAATTCAAATCACTCAATGCTGAAGTATTGAGTGTGAGCACTGATACTGAGTTTGTCCACAAAGCATGGCATGACCAGTCCCCTGCGATTGGAAAGGTCAAATTCCCCATGCTTGCTGATCCGACCGGCACATTGTGTCAAGAATTAGGTACCTATATTTACGAAGAAGGGCTTTCACTTCGCGGAACCTTTATCTTTGATCCTGAAGGAAAACTCAAAGCATTTGAAATGCATGACAATAGCATCGGCCGCAGCGCAACAGAGCTCTTGCGCAAACTCAAGGCAGCAATTTTTGTAAAAGAAAATCCCGGACAGGTGTGTCCTGCAAGTTGGGCGCCCGGAGCAAAAACATTAACCCCAGGACCTGATTTGGTAGGAAAAATATAACGATTCCAAAAAAGAGGCTTATCGCCTCTTTTTTGTTTTCTTATTGATTCTTGAGAGCTGCAACTCTCGATGTCGCGGCATGATAGCGCAGACAATAATCAATGCAAGCAGTACCGCAAACCCGCACATAATCGATGGAATACCGATACGTGCCCCTTCAATCAACATATATATAATCGCCATTGGCACTATAAACGATGAATACCCAGCCAGCATCCACCCAATGATAATCTGGTCACCTACTCTGTTTTTCATAGCATTGAGAAGCTCTACAATCGCCCACGTAAGCAGTCCGAGATAAAATATCCCATAAAGCATGTTAAACGTGCTATCGACATGGAATGCAACAAAGGTACCGGTACAGGTTACTGCCGCAAGCATATCAGGAAGTGTAAAATACGCTATCGAAAACGCTGCGGCGGCCGCATATGCTGCAATGACCGCAATACGTCCTCGTGATTTTGTCTGCATGCGCACCATATGGAGTCCCAATGCAGGCAGGAGCGTAATCGCAACATGCCCTATACGCAACCACCACCATTGATCACCGCCCATACACAGCATGTATTCTGATAATTGAAATGTCCCCAACAACAAAAGTGTGGCTGCCATGCCATACATAAAACGATCACGCTGATGGCGCACTAATATATAGAGGGCAAATAGAATTTCGATAATAAATGTTGCGAGGGCTACTGGTGGGGTAAAACAGTTAAGTCGTGTTGAATTGTTTTGTTTCATAGAATATTTGTTGCGAGTATATACATGATAGCATATAATAGGTTCAAAATCGCATAACA
>CAYHKW010000052.1:0-7985 GCA_964357385.1 uncultured Gammaproteobacteria bacterium | reverse complement strand
GCCGTTGCTAAGGTAATCCCCTCTTTACTTGACTCAAGATATGCCAATGTCGCATCGTTATGCCATTCGTGTGCACGGCTTTGGGCCTGACTATATGCACTGGTGCTTGTAATACCCTCAGTTTGCTCCTGTTGTTTCGCAGTAGGGGCTAATGTATTTTTTAAGCCTGGTATTCGGTTGCTAGAATAGAGATAAATAACAATACTTGCGACGACAACAAACAAGCCAAGAATAATGATGGTTCTCGTTTTAACACCCCCCGAGGCAGAGCTGGAGGTTGGAACCGGTGGTAATGTTTGTTTTGGTGTCATAGAGCGTTGATGGACATGTGGCAGGACCGCTGCCGGTTGAACTCCACGTAGTCTGGTTACAGACTTTATTTCTCCAACGAGTTATATAGTCTGCGCCAGTTAAAGTCGTACCGTTTGGCCAACTAACTGTAGTAGATACTTGTTCCGTTGATGGATCAAAGGTTCCTCCACTTCCCGCGCAGGTCGTTGCGGATCCTGACGTATCAGTAATACCAGTTATTGATCGGGGTGCTGATGCAACACGACATACATGCTGTACCGTAAATGATCGCGTATATACAATACCATCTATTGTAACATTTTCCGTACCTGATGTTAATATCCATGATCCGCTTGAAATAGTAGGATGATAGACAGTTCCATCGTGTAAAAGATTAAACACGTTTTGCCATTTTGCCGTCGCTACACTTATCACTGCTTCATACACTTCCTGGCGCAATTGGACACTTGCATCATTTTCACCAACGTTTTTATTACTGCGAATACTCACAAGCACCAGTTGTGAACCCACCCCCAACACAATCGCCGCCACTGCAATCACAATGAGTAGCTCCATAAGAAGCTGTCCTTGTTGGTTTGATCGCACTGATGAAAGTGTGCGGAGTATGTGTCGCATATATTAATCAATAGTCCCTAATGCACTTACCGTAATCGTTGAACTTTTCCCCTCCAATGCAAGCGTGATCGTTGCTACTGACGTTGCACCTGTAATACGATCGAAGACAACATCAAGAGTACTACTGGGTGCGGGTGCGGTAAACACTACATTACCCGGTAAGCGGGTTGTTGTATAGACGACCTTAGCGCCATCAGCATAGTTAGAAGGAGTCGAAAATAATTCATAGTATTGTGTCGCACCATTTACTAAGTGCAAACCCCATTTCCTCGTATCTTGGCCTGTGGTTGCTCGGCTACTCACATCACGAAGATCAGCGCGCAACACCCTCGTGGCGGCATCCAGCTCAACATTAGTAGAAAATCCACGATAATACCCTGCCGTTGCTGCCAGTAACACTGCCATGACACCCAACACCACCATCAGTTCAAGGAGGGTAAATCCACGTTTGGTAACGATACTATGAAAAAAGAAAGACATATTATCCACCGACACTGCTAATATATTGATAAATGGGAACAAGGATTGCCAGCGCAAGTCCACCAATAATAACTCCCATCACCAATAACAATACTGGTTCAATAACCGTAGCAAGATCTTTAAACTCCGTATCAATTTCTTCGTCATAAAAGGCGGCGAATGTTTTCAATACTTTTTCTGTTGTACTTGTACGTTCCCCCACTGACAACATACTGGTAAGAAATCGAGGAAACAAATCAGGAAATCCTGCCATTGCTTTTGACAAGGGAACTCCACTGGTAACTTGAACAATGCACCGCTTAATAGCTGAACGATATGCTTGATTGTTGGCTGCCTCACGAGCGAACTGTAATGCTTCCAAAAGAGGTGTACCACTTGCTAAGAGACTACCTAATGTTCGAGTAAAACGGACAAGAATAACTTTTTTTACCAGCTGTTTAACTAGTGGAATATGAAATATGATGGTTGCAAAAAAACGACTATTTGAAACTGAGCGTTTCAAGATAATCAATACAATAATCAAGGCAATACCAACCACAACGCCACCTATTGGATGACTCACCACCAAGTTACTCACAAACAAAAGCGCCTGAGTAACCCATGGTAAGTCAACATTATTTTGCAAAAATACTTTCGCAAGACGAGGGACGACGACCGTTAACAGTAACATAACAATACCAAATGATCCCGCAAGCAATATAGCGGGATACATCAACGCTGAGCGAACTTTTTTAGTGAGGCCATACTCTCTGGTCAAGTGTGCATTCAGTTCATCGAGGGTATCAGCAAGCTGTCCTGACTCTTCACCGGCACGTACCATACCTACAAAAATTGAAGGGAATATTTTTGGATACATGGCAAATGTCGCCGAAAGAGGCTGGCCATTTTCAAGATTCCCTTTTGCGCGTATCAACACCAAACGCATTGACTGTTTCGTCGCGTCCTCGATCATGATGTCAACCGCCTCAAGAATATTGAGGCCTGCACGGATAATTGCTGCTAGATTACGGATAAGAAAAATACGATCAAGCGGGGTAATGTGCTCAAAAAGACTCACCGAAAGACCCCGAGCTCGACGCTCCTCTTTCCCGGTAAGAACTTTGACGGGAATTAGTTTTTTTTGTTCCAGTTGCTGGATGGCATGATCGACATCAAGCGCTTCAATCGCGCCTAACACTCGAACTCCCTGCTGGTCTACTGCTTCATAGGTATACAGCATACTGTTATTCGCGGGTCACACGCAATACTTCTTCGATAGTGGTGATCCCTTGTTCGACTTTTTTTAATCCATCCTGCAACATAGATATCATTCCATCCTTTGTTGCTTGAACACGTATATCATCGTTACTTGCACGACTCAAAATCAAACGACGTATATCTTCTGTTACTTGGAGTAATTCAAAAATAGCGGTCTGACCCGTATACCCCGATTTTCCACAAATATTACATCCGTTCCCTTTAAAAAGGGTTTGAGGAATCTCAACATTCCCCGTCAGGTGCGCTTGGGAAATCTGATCATTGATCATCGTTTTTATACCATCAGGAATGCTATAAGAAATGATGCACTTAGTACAAATACGACGAACCAAGCGCTGGGCGATCACCAAATTTACGGTTGATGCCATCAAAAATGGAGGCGCCCCCATATCAATCAAACGGGGAATTGCAGCAGGGGCATCGTTTGTATGTAGTGTGGAGAGTACAATATGTCCTGTTAATGCTGCGCGAATTGAGATTTCAACCGTATCAGTATCACGAATTTCTCCGATCATAATAATGTCAGGATTTTGGCGCAATAACGCACGTAATCCATTCGCAAAGGTAATGCCCGCTTTTATATTTACTTGCGTTTGGTTTACCCGCGGCATTTCATATTCAATAGGGTCTTCAATAGTGGCAATATTGACCGAAGATGTATTGAGTATCTGTAAAATAGCGTAGAGTGTTGTCGTTTTTCCATGTCCTGTTGGTCCCGTCACTAAAATCATACCGTGCGGCTTTTGCGCTTCTGATTGCACGATAGCAATACCAGCAGGCGCCAACCCCAAATCGTCTAAGGTCAACGGGCGCGCAGAGCTCTTCAACAAGCGCATTTCTGCTTTTTCCCCATGCATGACCGGCATAACATTCACACGGATATCAACCACTGACCCATCATCAAGCTCAAGATGGAAGCGGCCATCTTGTGGAATGCGATGCTCATCAATTTGTAATCCTGCCAAAATCTTAACGCGTGCGATTAAAATCGTTTCAATCGCTTTATGGAGGTTCAATATTTCGTGTAAAATTCCATCAACACGGAAACGCACTACTACCTGTTTGGCAAACGGCTCAAAATGTATATCTGAGGCACCGAGTGCAACTGCATGCTCGATAATACTCCCCAAAATAGTAATGATAGGCACTGCTTCTGCAAGCTTAGCAACATTCGTCTCTCCTTCGGTCGAAAGAAATGTCTTTACGTTTTCCGCAATAATATCATTAAACTGGGCACCGAGCATTTTCTTATAAAACTTTATACCATATTTCAAACTGCTCCCTGTGGTAAGATACGGTTCGATCCACATATCTAATTTTTTCCGCAAATATTCAATCGTCCCCATATCCAGCGGGTCAGACATAGCAACTCTTGCGATCTTTTTCTTTGGATCAGCCGCAAATACGATTACTTCTTTTGACTTAGCAAAACTTTCAGGAATCAATTCTAATATTTCACTTTTTATAGGAACTGTTTTTAAATCAATGGTAGGAACATTAAAAAACGGCTCGAGTAATTCGAGAAGGTAGTCTTCGGTGAGTTGACCACGCCCAATCAAAACATTAGGTATGCTTTGTCCGCTCCGCAACGACTCATCGCCAGCCAAACGATATTGTTCTTCATTAACAACATCTGATCCCAGCAACAGTTCTTTTAATTTTTCATCAGTAATATGCATATAGCACTAAGAAGTGTATCACATAATTGCCTCCCGCCCTATGCCAACAGAAGGTAGGTTTGTATTACATAAAAAACCGGTATGGTGCCCAATGCATACGTTACCGGTACGGCAATAATGGCAGCCATGCCGATAGATGTGACTGGATTGCGCCCCAATACAATACCCATCAGAGCAATACACACTGCGACAGTAAACAGGGCTAATATATATATCAGAATAAGATGAAAACCCACCACAAGCCCCAAACTTGCCAGTAAAGCAGTCTCCCCTTTTTCAAAAAATGAAGGACGCAACCGAAATAGTATATACAACACCGTAGCAAACACGCTGGCGGCAATGATCGTTAATAAAGGAAATGACCAAAACCGAGTAATGGCATAAAAATAGAAATATCCACCAGGACGGTCAAACAAACGGTATGCACCCCCCAGTTCCTCCTTTACGCTTATATCGAGTGGTAACATTAATAGTGACTGTCCCACTCCTGTTGTATTCCATAATTGGTATTGCAACCATGTTTGTGTACCCGCATAACTCAGTAAAAATAAAACAAAAACCAGCGCAATAATACCATAATATGTACGCTGGTTATTTTTGACGTGTCTAATTTTAAACGACATTACATAGACTACCGCGATTAGCGTACTTGCCACAATTACAGCAATCCCCGGCAGCCACTGCATCATACTACTAAAAGTTTGTTCCGGTACCGATTAAACGAACACTGCTTCCGGTCTCGTAATAACTATCGTTATCGCCTCCGTCTTTTGCCGACTTATCATCAGCACTACCGGGACCGTATTGAGCGCTTTCAAGAATGGCATCGAGTTCAAACACGGTGCTGGGGTGGGTGCTATCACCGGTTGATTGACATGCATAACGATATGCCAATACTGTATTGGAGTAGGTAAAAGTAGCAGACGGCACTGTTGTATTCACAGGATCAAGCGGAAGATTTGAAATGGGAGATCCACCTGCTATACCGGTAAAATTCACCGGAAGCCAGCCCGTACCGTCAACGAGAGGTGCGAGAGCTGTCGTTACATTAAAGCATGAGTCAGTACTATTAAATGTACTAAGAGGAACAACATCTGTTCCTTCTGCGACATTAGCACCACAAGTTACCGCTGATCCTGATGCTAATGAACTGCTGTAAGCTATTTGAGCCGTCGTAACACCGGAACCAAGACAAATAGCAGTTGCTGCATCCAAATCAGGGGTGGCAACAGTGGTAGTATAGAGTGCGAGCGCCGTTTTCATGGTACCCAAATCAGATAAGCGCTGTACATCACGTGCCTTACGAAATGTTTCAGCAGGGTTCAATACTAAAATAAGAATGACCGCAAGAATAGCAATAATTGCTAATACGATTAAGAGTTCTAGAAGGGTAAACCCTTTTTGATTAGCCCTTTTAGTTGTTTCATTGTTCATAATACACGATACACATGATCCTCTTTTATCTATTTACTGTACACCATTGCACGTATGCATTCAATCTCTCTACTGTGCACAACTTTCTTCACAAGTATTTCTTAATACTCTTCACTATATCAGCAATGCGCGTTTCAGCTTTGATAATATATTCGCTGACACCCAATTTTTTTCCTTGCTCAATATCACTGAGTTGTCCAAGATTACTTACAACAATGACAGGAACCGTTTTCCAGCTTTCCGTACTGCGAATCTTGCCAAGAACTTCAAATCCATTTTTTCCGGGAAGCATAAGGTCGAGCAGTACCACCGCTGGTGGTGGTGTTGTTTCAATCATTGTAATTGCATCATCACCATTAACGGCAGTACGGGTTGCGATCCCTTCTTTTTCAAATTTAAGCTGGTATGCTTTCAATAAAAACTGATCATCTTCGACAATAAGGATATCTTTTTTTGATACGGTAGATTTTGGTAATGCGGTAGACGGCATGTGTGATAACTAATTAGTAAGCTCTTCCCATGTTGTCGAAGTAATTTCTCCATTGCTTGCAGTATCAAGCACCACCGTCACCTGAAGGCGCCGTGCCTTGTTCCCTACCTGTCCTTTAGCCGTAATAATTTTTGGGTCAAGGGTGGTACCCAATCCTGTGCTGACACTAATCCTACCACAACCTGCGTTCGTACTGCAACCATTCGTCACAAAATCAATTGAATAACAGTCTACACTACTGCACGCGTATGTCTTGTCGCGGCTGATGCGAAGGAGGGCATCTTGTGCGGAACCGAGTGCATACCGATACGCAGTATCTGACGACTTATTTCCCCCTGAAATAAAAATCTCTGTCGAACTTAGCACTGCCAAACCAATGCCTATCGCAATCATAAGAACAAGAATGATAAATACCATTGGAAGAGATGCAAAACCATGTTGCGATAAAGAATGCGTCGTCATATTTAAGGAAGATCAATGGTGGTTTGTTTGGTTGAGGAATACTGCCGATCAGGACTAGTGCCAGCATATTGAGCATTCAAGGTCATTTGAATACTGTATATCGTTTTTGAAAGCGTCGTATTTGTGTTTTCCAAACGAACAAAGGTTGCACTCGTCATTGTTATACTGCTTGCAGTTACCACGGGCGATGAAGCAGTGCAACTTCCCGTCGGTTCCCTTCGCAGCTGACCTGATGTAATGCAGTATGTTACCGTATCACTCCCAATCGTTAATGAAAGGCTCGAAGCAGATGCGCCCGCGCTTGCTGGTGTTACTACTGCGCTTGCTGATTTTATGTCTTTTCCAATCTTATCCAAAGCAACTCTCATATTTGCATTTACTTCGCTTTGTGCAACAACCCGACCCCAGCCTCGATTTAAAGCGATAACCGTATTGGTAAGTACCAACATAATCACTGCAAGGACCCCGATATATACCAACAATTCGATCAACGTAAACCCGCGCGATAGTCGTTTTTGATAATTCTTCAGGTCGTACGTTATTGTTTCCATAACTGTTGCCAGTTAGGAATTCGGGGAATGCTGGCTGGTGCTTGGGAGGGAGGTGTATTTTCAGGCTGTATCGGCGGAGAAGCAGGTCTATTTGCTGAAATATGGGTAAGTATAAGATCAATACCCGCTGTATCAATACGGGGCAATGAGGCTTCGATATTTTTCTCATCGAGATTAAGTATCCGATTGATATGAGTAGAAAGAAACCATGCCGCTTGCAAGAATACTATGAGAACTACAATCAAATAAAATGCAAGCAGAGATGGGTATATCCACGGCACGAATTTCTTTTCCTTTATTATAGTTGACACCGAAAATGGCATATCATTATTTATTTTACGTATGCCTTCAACTGCAGGAGTGCAGTGGTATCTCCTTCCCATCCCGCATTGCCGGTAGCTTGCAGCGACACACTACTCACTGATGTTAGATAGGGCAAACTCTCAATACGTCGAAGATAGTTAGTGATTGTTGAAACGGAACCATTCAAAGTGCTAGTATACGGCAACTGCGAAACCGCATCGGGTGGTACTGACTGGGGATACGCGACTGGGGAACCAAATGTAAATACGGTATTGATCGATGTTTGTTTCGCAACACTTTCAAGCGCTCCTGTATAGTCTGAAATCGTTTCAAAGGTAGGGAATAGACCCCGCAAAATTTTTTCGGTACCCCCTACCAATGCAATATCATCGCGAAGCAGTT
>CAYHKW010000051.1:6636-7989 GCA_964357385.1 uncultured Gammaproteobacteria bacterium | reverse complement strand
CTGGGATTAAGTGAGGAATTAAGAAAATTTTGAAAATACGGCGTACCATACTTTGCCGTCATCTCAAACAATGGACGGATATTATCGTTCTCCCAATCAAAATCTTTGGTGATGTTGTAGGTCGGGATGGGAAACGTAAAAATACGACCCTTGCTATCCCCCGCCAGCATGACCTCGATAAACGCTTTGTTAATCATATCCATTTCCTTCTGACACTCAACATAGGTAAAGGCCTGACGTGTTCCACCAATAATCGGTTTCTTTTCTTTCAAATCATCAGGACACACCCAATCAAGGGTAATATTGGTAAACGGCGTTTGTGTTCCCCATCGCGATGGCACGTTAAGATTGAATACAAATTGTTGGATCGACTGTTTGACCTGTTCATAAGTAAGGTTATCGATTCGCACAAATGGCGCCAAGTACGTATCAAACGATGAAAATGCCTGCGCGCCTGCCCATTCATTTTGCAGAGTCCCCAAAAAATTGACCATTTGAGCCACCGCGGTTTCCAGGTGCTTTGGCGGTGCCGATTCCACTTTGCCATATACCCCATTCAACCCTTCTTCAAGCAATTGACGAAGGCTCCACCCAGCACAATATCCAGAGAACATATCAAGATCGTGGATATGAAAATCTCCATTGACATGGGCATCCGCAACTGCCTTGCTGTACACCGAATTCAGCCAATAATTGGCAATAATCTTTCCTGAAACATTGAGAATCATGCCCCCTAATGAATATCCCTGATTGGCATTGGCATTCACCCGCCAGTCAGCCTGCGAGAGATACTCATTGATTGTTTTTTCGACTTCGACGACCACATTGTTCTCAACCGACATAGGGCGTTTATATTAGTGTTTATAAACTTGAGAAAACAAAAACTCACCTTTTGGGTGAGCTTCAAGAGCTTCTGATGGGGGTGCTATTCTTTTGGTTGTATTGCTATCCTATTGGGACAATGTTGGATCGCGCACATATATTCATTCATTGCGCTTTCTTTTAATACACTCATCTCGTGGCAATGCTTGCATTTTACCTCAATTTCGCCTTCAATCAATAGCCCCTTGAAGAGCAGTTTTTTACAATTCTGACAGCGATGTTCGCGATAGGGTATTCCCATACAAATAGTACATTACCATCTTAGCACCTTTCGATATCCTCGTCATGGATTAGTATAAAGGAATCTTTGCGGTTATCAACAAAGCGTACAACCTTAATCAGAGACCCATTTATACATCGCAATGGCGTTGATAAAAAAAAGCCACAATTAATGTGGGTTGTACGGAGTTGTTGATCTCTAATTCCGAGAGAAAAAGATACTCCATATCTGTTTGACAAATCCTTGTTCGT
>CAYHKW010000051.1:0-6626 GCA_964357385.1 uncultured Gammaproteobacteria bacterium | reverse complement strand
TCTTTTGCACTTCTGGCAAGCTGTTTGTTTCAAAAACCTTATCTTTTGCCTCAAGAACTGGCTCGCTTTTCATTAATAACTTCCTCCTTACTATAATCACGTTCTAATACTATAACACGTCACAATGGTTTTGTCAATCTAAAAATGACATTTGTGCGACTTTTAAAAGCTTTTATCGAGGCCAACAGCGTGACGTACTCAATTCGCACGTTCCACTGCCCGCCTCGGACTATTGAGAAGGGGTGAATAAGGAAGGTGAACCATTGGCGACAGACACCTACGGCGACAATCGTCAATGGTTCTTTTCACCCCTTCGAAATACAAAGCCCGCTGCATATCAACGCGCGCGGCCAAGATGCCAACCCCAAGCCCTGGAAAACGCGAACAAACACTGCCATATCCCTTCAGGATCTGTCAGCACTTGCCCGCTCGGGATCGCCCCATCCTGGGGCGGCACTATTGGGCTGGGTGTTGTCATCATCGCCGCTGGAGAGTTAAAGCGGTTTAAGGAATAAACAAAGATTATTCTGAAAAAGAAAAAGTACCTTTTTACGTTAGGTACTTACAACGGTAGATTATGCTACGATTATTTATATCATGGACAGTACCGTAATCTTGTCCAGCTCTGTCTGAGAAATAACTTCTTCATTGACAACCCGCAATTCACGGGTACCATTTTCACACTGTGGCGAAAACGTGCGATGATTCGTACCAATCCTTTCAGTCACACCCATAACATCCTCACGGGTGTCATAAGTGATAGTCCCCCGTTTTTTACATCCGTCACAGAACCAGATTTGTTCCTTATTCATTTGTTTTCTCCCTTATTTACCCTTAATGTACGACCTGAGGAATTTTTCCTGCTTTTACATCCGCTTCTGAAATAATCTCAAAGTTAATTGAGTCTGAAATGGCAATGTCATCCTCCTGACCATTTTCAAAACGAACGTGATAACAAGCACGAGATTCCAGCCCTTCAGGAGCGACGAATCGTACTCCTAGAATTTCGGCATACTTGCCCGCTTGAAATGAATACCTATGGGTACCGACTAAAAATGCTTTTTGATGCATTGTGTTTACTCCTTTTACATGAATATCTGATATGACAAAAACTACCCTAACAAGGGCAGTTTGTCAATGGATTTTGGAGAAAAGGGCAATAGATGGCTCGAACTTTCCAAACAGTTCTTTTTTCGTTGCAGTGAAGGGGAAACAGTGGCTCGGAACGAAAATCTTTTCGAAAAAAAAGATTTTCTCAAAAAACTTGGCTCGAACCACATAATTTCTGATCGAGGGCTTGGTTTGGATTTTAAGAAACCATTTGAATTTGTGTTTGAATTCAAGGATTCCGTGGGGGTGGGCCCATTGGATCCCAAAATAAAAAACACGCCCGAAGGGCGCATTTCGTATAGCATATACACAGAACTGCGGGACAAGGGCTCGAACCTTGATAGCCAGATCCAAAATCTGGAGTCCTACCATTAGACGATCCCGCATTAACCTACCTTGCTTTACACCTTCAAATACCGCCCTATCGCCAGAGCACTGCTGGCAACATTCAGAGCTACCGATGCCAACAACTGATAGCCAAAAATGGTAAAGAAATTGTTACTGAAATAGGCCAAAATGTCAAATGCCTGACCATCAAAATAATTACTGGTGTAGGGTTGAAAAATGCCCAGTAGTGGATAAATGATGATAATGGTCAAGATCAGAGCCACAACACTGTAAATAACGCTTTCTAAGACCAGCGGTGCTCGAATATACCAATTACTCCCCCCCACCAGCTTCATAATGCCAATCTCGTCTTTTCTCGTATAAATGGTAATGCGAATAGTGTTATAGACGATCAATACCGCAATAGCGCCAAAGAAAATATTGATAACCAAGCCAACTTGCTTCACCCGCTCTTTGAGGGTACTCAATTTGCTGATCACTACACTTTTGTCATTGAGATTGGTTTTTTCAATGAGTGGCTCATACTTACTTTGATTCAAAAGCTGTGTGATCGCAGGATAATAGTGAATATCCTTGGCTTTAATGAGCAAGCTTGCAAACAAAGGATTTTCTTCAAACTGATCGAGTGATTCTGTAATAATAGTATTTCCTTCCATTTCTTTTTTTGCTCGAAACCGTTCAAATGCGCTTTCCTTTGAAATATACTCAACACTTTCAACATATTCACTTTTTGATACGACGTCCTTCAGTGCCAGTATGCTTGGTTCAGATGCTGATGTTTTAAAATTGACGGTGATATTGACTCGATCTTCAATTGCATGCATGGCGGTATCCACCAGCGCATTGGTAAAAATAAAAAAATTCACCGACAAGAATGATAAGGTGATAATAGATATGGTAACGATGGAGAGCCAAAAGTTTCGCCAAAAGTTTTGGAATGCAAATTTTACAACACGAGTGATATTTACAAACATAATTTACAAAATGTATTTTCCCCCTTCTTTGTCGGCGACTACCGTCCCCCCTTCAACCGTGATCACCCGTTTTTTCAACATATTCACTATATCACGATTATGCGTCACGAATAAGAGCGTGGTCCCAAATTCATTAATCTTTGTAAGAAGATCAACAATACTTTTTGCAGTGATAGCATCCAAATCACCCGTAGGCTCATCAGCAATAAGAATTTTTGGACGATGGACCAGTGCGCGTGCAATCGCAACTCGTTGCTGTTCACCACCAGAAAGCTGGCGAGGATAGCGATGATGTTTTTCCTCAAGACCAACTATTTTCAGGACTTGAGGGACAACCGTACTTATGCGCGAAACAGGGGCACCGCACACTTCTAATGCAAACGCCACATTTTCAAACACTGTTTTTTTAGGAAGGAGTTTAAAATCTTGAAAAATAACGCCGATTTGGCGACGCAATGCAGGTACATCGCGACGATGAATCCGTGTGATATCCCAGTCACCGATAACAATCTTTCCTTTTGAGGGGCGTTCCTCAGCGGTAAGCATTTTTGCGAGCGTGGTCTTCCCTGCCCCACTTTGGCCTACGATAAAAACAAATTCCCCCGGCGTGATGTGGAGATTCACATCACTGAGGGCAGGAACATTAGGCGGGTATAGTTTTGTAACGTTTTCAAAGCGGATCATAGCGGCAGTTGATTATTTTATGGCGGTAGTCTATTATAATGCCTATTACCGTTCGTACTGGCGGGATTAGTTGAATGGTACAACGCGACCTTCCCAAGGTTGAGGCACGGGTCCGATTCCCGTATCCCGCTCCATATTGATTTAAGGGTGTCGAGAATTATATGCCGATGTAGCTCAGTTGGTAGAGCAGTGCTTTCGTAAAGCAAAGGTCGTGGGTCCGATTCCCACCATCGGCTTATTCACTTGCCATCATATCATTTTTTTGAATCAGGTACAAAAAAGTAATCCCACCACTTTTCGGGATTGCTTTTTTCTTTACGCTCTTTTTCTTCTGAAGATGCTGATTGACTGGTTGATACGGATCCATTAGAATCTTGTTTTGATATTTTTTTGGAATCGCTCTGCGCATCATTGGGTAGTGTCGGTTCTTGTATGTTCTCTTTGCCAGTCAAAACAACCACCTCCTCTCCAGGACGTTGCATTCCCAACTTGAGTCGCGCTTCTTTTTCAGCAAAAAAATCAGTTTCTAAGAACTGGTTCAATTCTTGCAAACTCCCTTGTGTGCGCTGCAAATCAGCGACTTGTTTTTCAAATGTCTGTATGTCTTGCTCTGTTTGATGGCGCTTGATGGCAACCTGTGCTGTTTGATAGGCAAAAAATAATGCCAGTGCGCCAATCCCATACAACGCAATTTTTGAAGAAACTAAATTACGCGGATGTTTCGCGTAGTGAAGAATGTTATTTAAAAAAGGGGGAACAAATTTCATACCAAGTATACCCCTTTGGGGTAATTATGATTGCATGCGATCCCAATATTCATCCACTGATGGGGGTACTTTCTTTTTTATCTCAGCGGGGATCGGGATATTCTGATGAGAAAATAACGGACGAACAGGCTCATGAGACACAGAAGATATTGGCATCTGAGGTGAGGAAGAAAATGTTGTATAAGTACCGATGATTTCCAATAGACGCTGGGGATGCACAACATGATCAATAGAAAACAGACTTGTAGTAGATTTTACCATACATTGAACGCTCCCGATATCCCGCCATGTATTTACAGGGCCTTTTTTAGTGTATTGGGTATGTACAATTTCTTTATAGGCAATTTCGCGAAATTTTTTTGCCCAAAATCCTGTACGCTCAATAACAATAACTCGCGCAGTACTTGCCACACATATGCTACCCATCCACTTAATCACTGCTCGCCATCCCAACAAACCACATAGCAGTAGCCCCAACAAAAACACCCCCACTCCCCAGGGTCCTGCTCGAAACAATGGAGTTATGAAAAAAAAGAGCACTAAAACAATTAGTACATCAATCAACAACAGACGAATCATGGGACCATTATCGGTGCGAAATATTTCCACCACGTCTTCATGGTCATCCAGCGTCAAAGTTTCCAACAGTGGATGCATAGAGCAAGTATAGCACGACACCGATTTGGGTATCCCCTACTTTGTCAGTTTATTGATCAACACTTTCTTTGGACCCTCTAAGACAGTGAACAAAAATCGGTCAGTTACGCTTTTTCGCAATTTAAACTCCTCAATGGTCATTGAGGTGTATTTGAGTTCTCGTTCTAATTCTTGCTCAACCTTCTTTATACTAGCCTCCCACAAGGGCTTATCCACATCACCAATAAGGAGGATATCAACAGGAGAATTAGTCTCACCGACAAAAAATCCCGTCAAAAGAGCATATTCGATTGTTCCCATATCATGAATTACGCGAGAAAGATCGCGTTCAACAATTAAGGGACTTTTATCAAACAACGACTTAAGTTCTTTAAATAAAACAAAATCTGGGTCAGCACGGTAATATTTTTTTATTTGCTTATCGCTTTTATCCTCAATAATGTCTTCGACAATCTCTTTGCCACCAAACAACAGTCGTGAGGTGCGAGCGGGATCATCCTGCTCTTTGCTTTGTTTTGCTTCTTCTTCCGTGACGGTAACAATAAGTCCGCAATCTTCCAAATTAGTGAGTTCTCGGCGTACTGAGTTTATTTGTGTATCAATCACTCGAGTGAGTTCTCGGATATAAAATGCCTGGCGGGGATTAGTTAAAAAGAGCTTTAAAAGCTTAGTTCTCGTACGTGATCCAAAGATTTGTTCAAGCATGTTCATAGGTCTGTGGGGCAAGTCACCTCTTGAATAAATGTATGAAGCAGGTGTTTATTGCAATTAATCGTTCCTATAGTATACTGATTCTTGAAATCCGTAAATAGTACTCGCGGTATGACCAAGAAAACCAGGCTTTCCGTAGCAAAAATATCAATACCGGGAACCCAAAGTGATGAGCTCTGTTATGTATTCTCAGAACGGCTCGACGAACACAATCCTCAATCGGATACGGTATTTGGTATCTTTCAAATTCGCTCATCGAGCGAAGCATATCAAACCATCATCGAACGCATCGTCAAACACATTCTTGACTTCTATTATCGCGCACAAGAAAACGGTTCAAAACTTAATAGCGAAGCGGCGATTGGGGCATCAGAATTTTTATTTGAAAATGCATTGCAATATGCCAACGACCATATCGTGAGCATGATTGAAGAAATGCAAGATACATTAACTGGTCGTGCCATCATTGACCGGACTCGTATTTCCTTATTGATTGGTGTTATTTCAGGTGAAGATCTTTTTCTTACGAGCACCGGCAATGCCATTAAGGCATATATGCTCTATCCTGTTTCCCGCAACGGTACCTTTTCTCATTATTCTGCCGTCTCTGTTACTGATGAACAGAATCAAGAGCGATCGATGGATGCTAAAAAATTATTTACCAATGTTATTGCAGGAACATTTGCAATTCCTGGTAGTACATTAGTCGTGTGCAATGCGCGCTTTAATGACTATATTCCCATTGATCAAGTCAAACAGATTGTGACCAGTTACCCTTTTGATCACGTCAGCAAATATCTCTACAACCTCCTTGGCAAAGCAAATGAAAATGCAGACTTTAATGCACTCTTGCTTTCCCTCCAGGAATCCGATGTTTCAGACATGAGAGGTTCACATCGCCAAACCCGTTCCGACGATTCTATCAATGAGCTGGTTGAACAACAAAAGAATACACAGAACATCTTATCTCCTGCTATGGTGGGTCACATGAGGGAACAGGTCGGAAATTTTATGGTACACCACCTCATTAAACCCGCCCAGGCACTGCGAAACAATATCAAGAATGTTGACTACAAAAAACACACCAAAACACTCAAAGGTTGGAGTAAAAGTATGTCGATCACAGCAAAAAAGAGCGCTAATATTGTAAAGAAAAATTATAAGAACCCCATACCGGTAGTTAAACAAATTTCATTGGACAAGGCACCGAGAGCAAAAAAAATTATCATGCCTGCAATCAACAATGTTACGAACTTTTATAGCAAGCTCAAAGAACAAGGGCCTACCTATTTCGTTGATTGGTTTAAAGCCCTCCCCAATCTTTCAAAAGGGCTATTTGCGCTCGCAGTAATTTTTATCTTCCTTTTTGGAAGCA
>CAYHKW010000050.1:0-8002 GCA_964357385.1 uncultured Gammaproteobacteria bacterium | reverse complement strand
TACCCTAAGTTTGAAATCATGCTTCCTTTGGCCGTCAAAACACTATTTGAAGCATTGGTCTTGAAGAATTGGTCGAAAAAATAGAATAGATACGAACAAATTGCATCCTATGCCAAAACCGGCTACGGGTGCTTTTTTATTACCTCAAAACCCTTTCTCTTGCCCTTTTTTCCTTTATCTGGTAGTCTTTTGCTATTAACTATTAATTACTCATACCCTTAGGCATTTCCTTGCTTCTGACTTGATCAGGGGTAAATAAGGGTAGAGGATGAAAGGAATATCTATGCCTACACTACCGTCCCTCGTGGACATGCTTAAAAGTGGTGTCCATCTCGGACACAAGAAGTCAAAGCGCCATCCTAAGATGGATCCGTATATTTTCATGAATCGCGGCGATATGACCGTGATCGATCTTGAGAAGACTCAGGAGTTGTTGGGTAAAGCTCTTGCATTTATCACTTCTGAAGTGGCAAATGGCAAGACAGTGTTGTTTGTGGGAACTAAGCGTCAAGCACAGGATCCTATTCAAAAGTACGCTGAACTCTGTGAAATGCCCTACGTCAACGGACGCTGGATTGGCGGTATGCTTACCAATTTCACTGTCATTTCAAAAATGATCAAGCGTTACAAGACTCTTAAAGAACAGCAAGCGACCGGTGCACTCGTAAAATACACAAAGAAAGAACAGTTGGATTTTGCTCGTACTATCGAAGAGCTTGAAAATGCCATTGGTGGTATTCAAGCACTTACTCGTTTGCCTGATCTTGTGTTCATGGTTGACCTCAAGCGCGATAAGACCGCGTATAAAGAAGCAGTCAAAAAGCACTTGCCGATTGTTGCGGTGTGCGATACCAACGTAAACCCTACTGACGTTGATTACATGATCCCTGCAAATGATGACGCAGTGAAATCAATCGACATGATCAGCGGATTAGTTGCTCAGGCTATTTTGGAAGGAAAGAAACTTGCATTGACTAACAAGGCAGCAATGACGGCTGCGAAAGAAGCGAAAGAAAAAGAAGAAGCTGAATTTGCGGCCAAAGCAGCTGCAGAGACTGCTACAACAGAGCCGGCAGCAGAATAATCAGCGCAAACGTGTTACAATAGATTTTTGATTATTGAAATGTTTTTATGATTGACCCAAAATTGATTGCACAACTTCGTGCACAAACTGGTGGCGGTATTATGGATTGCCGCAAAGCACTGGAAGAAGCAAATAATGATTATGATTTGGCGATTGAGATCATGCGCAAGCAAGGACAGAAGTCTGCCGCAAAGCGTGTTGAGCGAGAAACGCATGAAGGTATTGTGCATTCATACATCCACGCCAACAAAAAGACAGGTGTCTTGGTAGAAGTGTTGTGTGAAACAGACTTTGTGGCGCGCAATGAAGCATTTCAGATATTTGTCCATGACATTGCACTCCATATCGTTGCCATGAATCCCGTATACATCTCATCTTCAGAAGTACCAGAAGAATTGGTAGCTAAGGAAAAAGAGATTTACCGCGAACAGATGGCAGGAGAAACAAAGCCAGCTGATATCCTTGAAAAGATTATTGATGGGAAACTAGCAAAATACTACGAAGATGTATGTCTTCTCAATCAGAAATTCATCAAAGATGACACCTTGACGATTCAGGACGTGATTACCGATCAGATCGCAAAGACAGGGGAGAATATCCAGGTAAAACGCTTTGCCCGATTCGCATTGTAATTCGTTGTAAGTGGGAAAGAATAGGTATATACTACATGTGCCTATTCTTTTTTTGTTTTCCATGCCCTATGCCCATTCGCGTTGCCATTAATGGTTTTGGTCGTATCGGTCGAACGACGTTTAAAGCAGGATTTGATAATCCTGATATTGAGTTTGTAGCCCTCAATGATCTTACTGACACCGAAACACTGGCGCATCTTTTGAAATATGATACCGTATTTGGCCCTTTTTTGGATCATGAAATTTCTTCAAGCGAAAGCGCCATAATGATTGATGGCAAGCAGATCAAGGTACTGGCAGAAAAAGATCCAGGAAAATTACCATGGAAGGATCTTGGTATTGATGTTGTGCTGGAGTGCACCGGGCGATTTGCCGATGCCACTGCCGCAATGGCGCATATTGACGCAGGGGCAAAGCGTGTCATTGTTTCTGCTCCGGTGAAGGGGGAAGGAGCACCCACGTTTGTGCTTGGGGTCAACTCCGACAAGTATAGCAATCAAGCGATCATCAACAACGCATCATGCACGACCAACTGTATTTCTCCGGTTGCGGCGGTATTACATGAAAAAATCGGGATCCTCAAGGCAATGATGACCACCATCCATTCGGTCACCGCAGAACAAAATCTTGTCGATGGCCCTCCGCCGGGTATGAAAAAAGGCGACTTGCGCCGTGCACGTGCTGCATACCAAAACATGATTCCCACCACGACCGGTGCCGCGATTGCCACCACTCAGGCAATTCCAGAGCTTACTGGCAAGTTTGATGGTATGGCGATTCGTGTCCCGACGATGGATGTGTCGCTTTCTGATTTTGTATTTTTACTAAAACGACCAACGACGATTGAAGAAGTAAATAATCTTTTTATAAACGCATCGCGTGAACCTCGATTTCAAGGAATCCTTGGAGTAACCGATGAACAGCTTGTTTCATCTGATTTTATTGGCAGCACGTATTCGTGTATCGTTGACCTTTCAATGACAAAAATTGTTGATGGTGATTTTGTCAAAGTCGTCGCGTGGTACGACAATGAATGGGGGTATTCAACTCGTTTAGCAGAAATGGCCGTGCATGTAGGGAAGAGTATAGATAAAAAGATATGAATCAAGCTAAATTCGGTGTAAATGCCCTCATTTTTGCTATTGCTAGCGCGCTGATAGATCTCAATATCTTTGTAATAGGAAAAATATTTATTTTAAACGAGATAGCAAAAAATGCTGGTCTTATATTGTCGTTCATATTAGCTGGGTTGGCGGTAACATTTGCGCTACTCAGTTTCAATCGAAAAGAAAAAAAGACATACGGAGTCATAGCCCTTATTCTGATTGCATACAAAGTTATTATAACTTTTTTAAGTTTACTACTTTTAGCCGCAGCAATATTTTTCTTGCTTGCGTGTGTTGTGCAAGGATGCAAACTTATTCCTTTTTTATAGAGAGTTCAGAACTTAACTCCCGACTACAGTCCGTTTTGTATTGACAAATGATCACACGAATGCTTTATTACAGGCATGGTTCTTTTTATTGCAAAAGCGAGGTAAGTATTAGGATGGATATAAACATAACAATAGCGTTTAATAAGGATTGTGAGCTGAAACAGGAGCAAGGAACAGATGAGAAAATTAAAGCCATTATCCAGGCTCTTTGTGAACTTCATAATGCTGTTGAACATACGTCTGGTATCGAGTACTCCGACAGTGTGACTGTGCTTTCATCTTCCGCATGGCATGAATGGTTTAATAGGAAAGTTTTTTCCTTTACCCTTCAGAGTCCTACCCATATCAAAAGCGGGGTGATTGTCCTTGAAGAGTCGCATGACCCGCTTGTTATATATTTATTAGAGCACAATATTTCGAGGCAATGGGGAGACTTTTTTGGATCATATTGCACAATAGCTTCGGAATACAGGACTACATTGAAATATATCAGTGTCTATACCAGACGTGAACATGCTGATACTCATCAAAACGATGACGTGCTGCAATCGTGGGGGAGCGGTGAGGTACTATTACACCCTCAAAAGCTTAATAGTATGTACGACGAGCTGCATACCTTAAGAGGTTTTTCATTTACCGTACGATATCTCACTAACAGGCCGTATACAGCTATAGATGTATGAAAGGAGGGAACATGGCCAAAACAAAGAAGGGCGGCGTGCGTAAACATTATGTGTTAAAGGCGGAGACTGTTCAATATATCAAAGAATTCAAAAAGATTCTTGGCGTGAAACATGACAATATTGCGATTGACGAGGTGTTAGCCGCAGTATGGAATGGAATCAAAGACAAACAGTTTATTCTCCAATACAGTATAAAGTTGAAGTCCAAGGATCCATCTAATCCAATTAATGAGGTCACGGTTCCTTGAATGAAACCATAAATCCCAAAAAGAGAATTTTTGTTGCGGAGGAGCAATATAATGACAAAGAAAACCGTATCTAATGACGACATCAATACAATCCTTTCAGTGCTTGAAACAAATCTGAAAGGGAGTGAGGGGTTGGTGTGGTGTAAGGAATCGAAAAAGTTCCTTAAGCGAGAACCTGCTTGGATTGAAGAGGATGAGATTACCGATGATAAGAAGATGATCCGAAAGAATTACTTGCTTGATAATGATACCATTAACAATTTAGCAACCTTAAGATCGTTTTTTGCTATGAAAAGCGATGTTGATACATTACGTGAATGTATTGCCCTAGCAATGCAACTGCATGCGGAAGGTCGCCTAGGACCAAAAAAATTTGTATTTAATTACTAATTAAACAATCATTTTTAAATCTTGCACAATGTGGCAGGATTTTTTATTATCTTGACACTTTTTTGTGTAAAGAAAAAAGCACCCATTGGGATGCTTTAAGCTATTTGTTTATTTCTTCTGTTGTTGAGAACCAAATATTCACTGTCCCTGATTCTTTTGCTGCCAGTTCCTGATTAACCTGTTGATGAAGTTCAACTGGAATTGCAGTATAGATGACATTGGTGGGGGAATAACTGCCTTTTGGTTTCCATTTTTTCTCGAATGCTGTTTTATACTCTGCTGTTTCATCATTACTCCATTGCCAAATAATGGTTGTCGGTAAGGGGGATATTTCGATGGTGCCATAGACCCATAGTGTGGTAAATTCCATATATTTACTCTCAGCCGTTCTGCAATACAGAAGATAGTGGTTTTCATCCCAATAGCGGAGCATAATATTTGGTGCTTTCTCTGTTAGGCCTCTAAGATTTATATTCCCAATTCCTTCTAGAAACCCGATTCGGAATGCATCGTTCTTTTTAGAAATTCTGTGAATTTCATCAAAGATCAATCCAGGTACCGCATGTCGGAGGAAGTGGTTGTTGGGGATGTTATCTTTTGTTAATGCCTTTTCAGGTAGAGTGCCTACCCAACATAAAGTTTTATGATAGATAGGTTTAAATATCGCTTGTCCTGAAATATTTTTTTGTGATGTATGTCCCAAGTAATACCGCAACATGCCAGGTCCTTGTGATATAATTGCATACTTTTCCTCCCTAGGATCCCAGAGAAATTTTAGTTCTATGGTTTCAAGATCTGTATATTCATCAGGAAAGGTTTCCATCGCATACCTCGCTTTTCTTTTTGAAATTATCAATGAATACTTTTCTTATACCCTCAATCCTTCCTTTTGTCAAGATCTGCGCCGTGCTACAATACCTTCATGAAACTAAGGAAACTTTCCGCCAGTGCGGTCAAAAACAAGCGAGTGATATTTCGCGTCGGCTATGATGTACCCCTGACAAAGAAAGGGAAGGGTTTTGTTGTTGCCGATGATAGTCGAATCAAAGCATCCTTAGAGACACTGCGGTTTTTGCAAAAGCAAAATGCGACCATAATCATTCTGACCTGGCTTAAGCGTCCGGGAGGTAAAGTGGTGGAGGATCTCCGTCTTGACCCGATCGCAAAACACCTTTCAGAACTCATCAAACATCCCGTCTACAAACTCGACGAGTGTGTCGGTAAGGACGTCGAGGAGTTTATCGACACTGTTGCGCCGGGGAGTATTGTCATGCTTGAAAACGTACGGTTTCATAAAGGCGAAGATGCAAACAGTCCTACCTTTGCCAAACAGCTCGCACGATTGGGTGATATCGTCGTATTTGATGCCTTTGCCCATGCTCATCGAGATGTCGCATCCACAACGGGCCTTTTAAAACTGTTGCCAAGTGTTGCTGGATATTCCATGCAAAACGAAGTAGCGATGCTGGGAAAGCTCCTAAAAGGCACTAAACATCCTTTTACTGTCATCATGGGCGGGGCGAAAGTATCTGACAAGATCGGCGTGTTGGAACAGTTTTTACATCGCGCTGACCATATCCTGATCGGCGGGGCAATGGCGCATGCATTTTTGGAAGCTCATAGCATCAAAACATGGAAATCACTTCGTGAAAAATATGTTAATAGTTTGCATCGCACCACCCACTCAATAGCTGTTGAATTGTTTAGTAATGCACGCCTAGGGCAGATCGTATTGCCTACTGATCTAGTTGCAACAAAAGAATCCATGCGCACCTCACGAGTGGTGAATCTAAATACAGACAAGATTGCTGCCGATGAATTATTTGTCGATATCGGCCCAAAGACGATTAAAGAATTTACAAAAATTATAAAAACCAGTAGGACGATTTTTTGGAATGGCCCCATGGGATTGTTTGAGAAAAAACCATTTAGCAAAGGAACTGCTGCTATTGCAAAAGCAGTCGCCACCAATAAAGGCTTCACCATCTTAGGGGGAGGGGATACGGAGCGTGCCATCAGCGAACTGCGTCTTGGTAAGCGATATACTCATGTCTCGACCGGCGGGGGAGCATCGCTTGAATTCCTTGCTCATGGGAGCTTGCCGGTTATCGATTATCTTCAATAATTATGCCAATAATAAAAACAATCACTGCTCGCGAAATCCTTGATTCGCGAGGAAACCCTACCGTTGAAGCGACGGTTATCCTTTCAAATGGCGTGAATGCATCCGCATCGGTTCCGTCAGGGGCTTCGACCGGTTCTCACGAAGCACTCGAGTTGCGTGATGGCGATAAAAAACGATATGGCGGTAAAGGGGTGTTAACCGCAGTCAAGAATATCAATACTACTATTGCCAAAAAGATTGTTGGTATGGATGTGTATAAACAAGAAGTGATTGACGCGACCATGATTCAATTGGATGGCACGCCCAACAAGTCAAAACTCGGTGCCAATGCTATGCTGGCGGTTTCACTTGCGTGCGCGCGGGCAGGGAGTCTTGCACGCAAAGAACCGCTGTACCGCTATCTTCGTCGTATTTTTCAGTTACAATACGCGTCCTATCGTCTTCCTGTGCCAATGTGTAACGTTATCAACGGAGGGCGCCACGCGGACAACACTATATCAACACAGGAATTCATGATTATTCCTTCGGCAAAAACCATGGCAGAACGCGTGCGTATCGCTGCTGAAGTGTTTTATACCCTAAAATCTGTTTTACATGATGCCGGCAAGACAACATTGGTAGGTGATGAGGGGGGATTTGCCCCTAATATTGAAATGCTTGCAAAAGGATTACCCGTAGAGGCAGAGGAAGATGAGGCAGCACTCGTGCTTATTGTCACCGCGATAAAAAAAGCAGGCTACCGGCCAGGAAAAGATGTCTCTATTGGTATAGATGTTGCGGCGTCTGAACTGTATGACGGGGAGAAAGGCTATGATTTTGATTTTAAACAAAACACTAAAGGAGCGCGCATGAAAGATTATAAAGGTATGGTAGATTTGTATAGCCGTTGGCTTAAGATTTACCCTGTCATTTCTATCGAAGACCCCTTTGCGGAAGATAACTGGCAAGAGTGGAGTGATTTCACCAAACAGTACGGCAAAAAACTCCAAATCGTCGGGGATGATCTCTTTGTCACTAACACCAAGCGCTTGCAGTCGGGCATTGACAATAAGGCCGCGAATGCTATCCTAATTAAGCTTAATCAAATCGGAACACTGTCTGAAACCGTTGATTGTATACGGACTGCGCAGGCAGCAAAGTTTCATGTTGTGATTTCCCATCGATCAGGTGAAACCGCTGACACATTTATTAGCGACCTGTCAGTAGCAGTGAATGCGGACTATATCAAAGCAGGAAGCCTTTCGCGGTCAGAGCGAGTAGAAAAATATAACCGACTCACACAGATTGAACCTGAAATCAAACCATAATCTATGTCACTTGAAGCGATAAAAGATTCATATCGGCCAGTGGTACTTCAAATCCTGGACGGTTTTGGAATAGGAACGCCATCGCGCGCAAATTCGAT
>CAYHKW010000049.1:7064-8052 GCA_964357385.1 uncultured Gammaproteobacteria bacterium | reverse complement strand
TTATTTTTGTTGCTCCTTCATCTACCATGATGGGAAACTTTATGGTAAACGCGGTGCCTTGTCCAACCTGTGATTTTACCTGAAGACTTCCCTTGTGTTGCTCAGTAATGTATTTAGCTATATATAACGAAAGTCCAAGACCATTGGGTACCGTCAATTTTGCCTCATTGGTACGATAAAATCGCTCAAAGATATGAGGCATATCTTGCGGGGAAATACCGATACCACTATCGACCACTTGTATTTCGATGGCATTTTGCTTTTTATATTTGCCCGGAAACACTTCTATGCGAATAGACCCATCCTTATGATTATACTGGATGGCATTTTTAATAAGTATTTGGAACAATCGAGCCACCAATCGGCTGTCTGCATCGATCGTCTCCATGCCTGGATGCATAACAATTCCACAGGTGAGATGTTTTTCATCAATATCTTTTTTAAATGATTTGACAACCCCTTGAATAAGAGGCACTAGTGGTACTGATGATTTCTGGATAGGAAATGTACCATCCTCAATTTCTAAGCTATCAATGATGTTAGCCAAATAATCATGCAAATTCATCGCGCCAATTTCAATAGACTGACTGATTTGATTCATATCCTTTACTATTGCCTTGTCTTTACATGTAGCAAGGACATCATTCAATAACTCTAAATTCCATTGAATAATAGACAGAGGGGTTCGAAATTGATGCGAAATGATAGCAATAAATTCAGATTTCGCTCTGTTTGCCTCGTAGAGAGCGGCATTGACTTTCATTTGTATTTCATAATTGCGAGCGTTTTCAATCACTGCGGCTGCATGGGCGCTCACAGCATTGATTACCTGTATATCTTGAGCATAATAAGGGTCATTTGATGACTTGTGTCCCATCAATATAATACCCACCCGCTTTTTTGGTGTTGTTAATGGGATGGCAAGCTCAAAATCAATTTTTGTCATTTCTTCGTATGCTTGCTTCTTGAGAGGTGAAGGATTATGATC
>CAYHKW010000049.1:4159-7054 GCA_964357385.1 uncultured Gammaproteobacteria bacterium | reverse complement strand
TCGGATCTTAATTCGAGTTCAATCAAATCTTTTTGTACAACAGAGGAAGCATCCTGAGTTAATGTACAGATAGGATTATCCTTTAAGATAATAATATTTTTTGATGAGACCCCTGATGCTCTTCTCACAACGCAATGTCCATCCTCAGTAAACAAAAGTATGGCGATTTTTGTGGGGTGAAAAAATATACGCGTCGTTTCAATGAAATTTTTTAGTAAAATATTTAAGTCGATAGTACCCGATAAGGCTGTATTGTATGCAGCCAAGATCTCGTGTGAACTATATTTTTTCTGGAAAAGAAAACGATTTGTAAATGCTGCAAGCATATCATGAACAGGCCTTTGTATGCTTGCGATAATAATTGAAATCATTATAACAAGAAAAATATCAGGCTGTTCATGGGAAAAAATAAAAATTAATCCCGTCATTACACTTGAAAATGCTATAACAAGAAGCGCAAAGACAATACTGGCTCTTATAAGAATGCGGATATCGAATATCTGATATCGGGTAATTGAATAAGAAGTCAAAAGAACAAGCACTATCGAACTCGCTGGACCTAAAAGATTTAAATTAAAAACTCCCATTGCAGGAAGTACTACATCAAATACTACCGCGGAGACAAAAAATACGCATACACCAAAAAAGAAATATTGCACCCTAACCCTATCAATCGAGTTAAGATGAAAATATCGCCTGATTAGAGAGTAAATAGCGGCAATAAGATACGCCAAACAAACAAATGCAAACACTGGCATACCAGGACCGTTTACTGGCTGAACTGCGCCGCTTGCTGATACCGCAATATCTTTTACATAGAGATTAAAGGGTATGCCTATAAAGAGAAGGAGGGCAGGGATAATATACCATTTATGCCTTGGTGAAAAGTTTTTTTGCGCAGGAAATACTTGAGAGAAATTATATATTCCAATGATAGCCAAGATGAATCCAAAGAAAATCAGGGCATTAAATGAAAAATTTTTGAATGCAAAAATAGCAATAATTGAAAATGCCCACAGGGTGATACCCAGAATAAAGAGAAAAAAATTCTGGTTAACAATTTTCCGAGGGTCATGAAAAATTATCCCAAGACCAACAAAAAAATTGATTCCGATAATGATTGATAGCAATAAAAGACTAGTATCCATACATTTATTATACAATAACCAGAAAATAAATACCAACCAAAGATTTGGTTGGTATGAACTAAAAATATTAGTCTAATTGTATTGCTCCATCTGAAACAATATATTTCTTTACGGCTAAAAGAACAACATCAATACTCATAGTACAAATGATCGTTTGTCCATCCTGATAATAAGGTAATCCTTCTGCAGGTATGTTTTCAAGCTTGATTGTACCCTGATCAACCCTACACGGTTCACACCCATAATATGCAAATCGATCGAAAACTTTTTCTTTCAATTCGCATATCCATTCGTTCTTTTCGTACATTACCGAAACTAATGCTGCCGGATATAATATCGCGGCAGCAAGATGCTTTGGTGCTTTTTCCTTATCTACAAACCACCTTCCAATCTGGACAAAACGCTCAATGTCACCATCCAAGGGCACATCCCAGTGCGTCGCTAGTGTTAACGCTCTGTTTTTTGGCATATCTAACCCCATCGTTCCCAAGACTACACCACTTTCTTCATCTTGAGCATACACCACCACCGTTGGCAACGGTGGTGGTGCTGATTTGTGACTTTGAAAGGCTTTTTCTTGTATAAATCGCTCCACGACAGCCAACGTCTCTTTGTCAGCACTATCCCGCTCGATCTTTTTAAACAGGATCATTGTTCCCACCATTTTCCTTCATATTCAGTAATAACACGAGACGCAGTGTCGTAATGAACATATCCTGGCTCAGGCAGGGGTTTGATATTGTAGTTCCGTTTTGATCCTTTCAATAAAACATGAAGCAGGCACATATTTGATAAATGCCCCGCAGCAAACATAGGATTAGGAGCATTGATTGCTACTGTTCCTTCTGTCTGTAAACGTTTCCAGTATTCCTCTTCACAGCCATCATAGAGATTCGGGATTACTGGTAATAGCCCTCTCATTACTGAGTCAATAATTGCGTGCTTCGCAACTTCATCGCCTGTTTCATGAAAGCGTCGGGCGTATTCTTTCGCTTCGCTGTAGGACATCTGTAAGATATCCTCCATACGCATACGTTTCCCTTGCGGCTGCAAGAAAGGAAAAACAAATGTCGAAAATACTACTGAATTTGCATTGAGCACCGGAATATTTCTTTCCTCTGCTTTAAGATGGATAAGAATCCGTACTTCAGGTGAAAAAAATTCCACCAAATCAAGGACGAGATCTACCCCCATATCCAAGAGTTCATCCATATTTGACTCTTGAATGCCTCGTGTATCTGCAAACAGCGTGGGATATTCAATCACCTTTGATAGCACTTCGAGAGTGGCAAATGCTTTTTGCTTACCAATATTCTCAGTATGTGCGCCCAGTTGTCGATGTGCATTGGACTTATCAAAAAATCCATTATCAGCAAGTATAATCCTTCCGACCCCGGTTCGCATAAGTGCTTCTACAATCCAACCGCCCATACCCCCGACACCACAAACCAAGACAGTTTTACCTCTGATAAGAGATACCTGATCTTCAATTGTAATGATGGGGTATTGTCTATTTACACTTTCCAGGTATCCTTCCTCGTCTTCCTTTCCTTTCCGTACATACATGTGATCAGAAATTTTTTCAATTTCGAGCATGTGCTTTCCTCCATTTTATAATTTTCAAAAATCGCACATCATATATTGCATGATGCTTACATCTAGTGTATAATCTTTTTGATGTTTTGAACATTAAAAAATTACAAAAAGGAGAGTATTATGGATAAAGTACTACGAGAATGTATGTATG
>CAYHKW010000049.1:0-4149 GCA_964357385.1 uncultured Gammaproteobacteria bacterium | reverse complement strand
GTTAATCCCACACCGAACACCGTTAATGGTCAACGTAAGGTCGACAAAGGCGAGATGATTTATGAATCAGCGGCAGTGCAACATCAGAACTTTTATATAGCAGTTCAGATGAAGTTATTTCAGGACAAAATCACATGCACAATTATTGACGGAGACCCGAATCATCCTGATAATGTATTTCCTGAAGATACCGGGGTCCATTTTATTGGCATCGACCCTCAGACAAAGGAATATATATATATATGGGTTTGTGCAAGTCTGGCACATCCGACACGAAAAGGTGAAGAAAATATTTTTGAAAAGCATGCCACTGCGACATTACAGCACCTCAAATGTTTTACCCTTGAAAAAGGAACACTAGAGGGAGGCGACATCATAGTTGCCGACTCATGCATTTATGCGGGGAAATCAGCTCGAACCAATGATGATGGTATTGATAGCCTTGAAAAAATCAGTACGCACTATGGAATACCGGTGGTCCGCATCGATGTTCCCGATGATGTATTACATTTGAAAGGCATAGGATCATTTCATCATGGTAATGGGACTACTATTCAACCATTCGTCATGGTTAGCGAGAGGATTGCTGATCAGTTTCAAAATGCAGGTCACCATCATCTTGTGATTACTTCACAAAGTGAAGATTCGTTCTTTGGAGCAAATGCGATCTCTCATGAAAACAGAATCCTTATTCATCAAGGAGCAAACATAGAACCTCAGCTTCTTGTATTAGGAATGGATGTACATGTAATTGATCTTTCGGAATTTAGAAAAATAGACGGTGCAATGAGCTGTCTATGGAAGTACCTGTCTTATACAGAATAATGTCGTCTATTCATAATGAATAAAAAAAGCACCTGTAATACGGTGCTTTATTTTTTGCCCACTATTTTTTAAACTATGTTTTGATTATACGTTTTAGCTAACTCATCAAGTTTGGGAGCGCCAAACTCTGCTAACAAGGCATTAAATCGAGCCTCGTTATCATAGCCAAACTTCTTTGCAGAGGTAAGAGCTAGCGAAAGCGAATTGAACTGCGGTACTTTGGAATGAAATTTATCAGCATACATCACCAGACGCTCCTCAGGTGTCTCAGCAACAAAATCTTGGTGCGGCAAAGGAAGATTAGATTTAATGATTTGTTGTTTTGTAAGCCCCACTCCCGTATGGCGTTCTGCAATACGACAAAGGCATTCATCACAGCCTTCATGTCGTAATATTTCAGCCCCACGGATACCATGACAGATATACGGCTCGACCAACCCTTCCTCTGGATCCATAACCTTATAGACGCCAATATCATGAAGTAAGCACCCCGCTATGACCAAGTCTTTATCTATACTCCCTTTGCAAGACTCCATGAGAGCGCTTGCAATCTCACTGACGATCACGCAATGAGAAAATACTAACTCAAACACTCGAGGAGAAGGTGCATACTTTTTATGGAGTATTTCGATTTCTTTGTAGGTAGGCAATTGCACAGGAGTAATTTCATTCATTGTTACCTCTCAATGTACTAATAGACGAGGTGATTATTACAGAGTTAAGAAGATAATACAAGAAACGTTGATTGGCTGTTTGGGTAAAAAGAACCGCTGGGCGGCCAGATTACCAAGAACGAATTCAGGCGACATGAAGCCCTTGACAAAAACGGTAAAATATGCTATAGTATTGCTCAAGAGTGACGTAAAAGTTACTTGAAAATATAATCAAAAAAGGGAGAAAAAACAATGAAATTTACAAGAACATTAAAAACTAGCCTGTTAGCTATCGCATGTTTAGGGGTCGTATATGGCTTTTCCGACAAGCCAAACAACAAAATTAAGGATACCACCCCAAAACCTTCAGTAGCAATACCAAAACCCACAAACGCAGTATACTATACGACATGTGAAAACATACCTATAGAAAAACTTTACGAGAAAGTAATTCTCGCAGAAATAAAGAACATTGCAGCAGAATACCCAATTGAAGAAATGAGAAGTGAAATGAAGGAGTTTATTGCACTGCTTGATACAATGACTGTGCCAGTAGTGGTAGATGTACGGCACCATCCACTTTTCAGCATACCACCATTCATGGCAACACTCAGAAAAAACGAGCAAGGAAAGAATGAGAAAGCGGTAGTAATTACGGCAAGTGAAACATTACATTTTTGGGTCGAGCACGAATGCGATAGAAACATTCTACGAGATTTCATTGCTCAAGTAATCCTGCACGAGAACTATCATCTTAAACATCATGTAGGACGGATACCTAAAGCGTCTCCCCTCGATGATGAAACGGATGCCTGGGTTTACGGTGTTGAACACCATATAAAACCCGCACTAAAGATCGGACGACTTGAAAACCAAAAAACAAAATTCAGATTCTGGGAAAATGTCCTTGATGCCTACAACAAGGAAGGAAGAAAAGGGGTCAAAAAACTCATCAAAATAGCATATAAATAAGAGGATAGAGTGGCCAAACCACTCTATTTTTTATTGCAGGATCGGACGAGTTTCGAACGTATGTGATATAAACAATACGATTACATCTTTCTGAGTAACTGTATAATAACATCGAGTTTAGCATTGAGCGCAGTAAACTTGTCATCATAATTACCTGATCCTTTGCCTGAATAGTTGAGTTCCGATTTATAGGGGGAACGGGTCTTTTGCGAAGTATCACTTCTTTTGAAACAATCGCGACACAATACTTTCTTTTTTCCATTTGGCTTAAAAGGAACTTCACAGATATCATTGCAATCACCGCACGTTGCTTTGTGCATTTCCTTTTTTTCTCCATCATTGCCACCAAATTCTCGACCCCATGATTTTGTTCCAGAAGGTTTTTGCTTATCTCTTCGTGAATCTGGTCTTTCACTTCTCATCGTCTTTTTCGGCATATGTATTATTTTAGTCAGGTTAAAGAAATTGACTATAGCTTCTTTTCTAGAAAAAAGCAATACCCTTACCACCAACTAAAGGTGCTTTTCTCTTGGGACGAGTTCGAAACTCATTCCAGAAGCTCGGCATCGTGAAGGATGTTAGAACTTGTTTGATGATTCTGAGATAGTTTACCCTACCTTGGACTCGCTATAAAAAATAACAGACCATCCTATTGATGATCTGTTTGGTTCAGACTTTATACTGTCTATTAATCTGTCACTATGTACTACATATAATCTACTTTGCCCAATTCGGGATCTAATTCCAGTATATGAATATATTCTTTATATTCTTTTCTAAGATTACCTAATTTTTCTTCTGCAATAATCTTATCATCCCCTCTCAAATAACTAAATTCTTTAAGTACCTCTCTATACTGATAATGGGTACCTTCAATTGACTCCTTTCCAAACAAACTTTTTCTTGTTGCCTCCATCGGAGCCTCGCCTGTTTTCCGAATGGCCAAATCTTGTGTTATTTGACTTTCGACATTGGTAAATCGTTGAATGAATCTATCCATTTTTCCTCATTTCCGAGTTTCGCTCGTCAAAAAATATATCAAAAAGAATATAGCTCATATAGTATGCTTTGTCAAGGTCCATCAGTAAAAAAACTCTCTAACAGATGTAGAGAGTTTTATTTTTTATTTATGTACTAACGAAATGAGAAATGTAACCATCTTGATCATGTAGGGGAACAAATATTGCTGTCTTTTTGAGACTATCAAATTGTCATACCATGCATGAAAATTTTCTTTCGTTTCAAGTCCGAAATACGTGCGAAACACCATACTAGCGATTCCCCGTTCCTTATTTTGTTTTTCATAATAAGAAACAAAATGTTCCGCCTCTTCTTTCATCTCAGGATTCTTCAAACTAATGAAGAATCTCCTCATATTTGTACGCATCGGAAGATTCGGGAGAAAAGACATTTTTATAAAATGCTCTGCTCTTTTCTGTTCCTCAACGTCAATATCCGTCTCCATATAAAAACCTCCTTAGATAACATCTCTTAAATCTCTCAGGGATGAAAGCAATTTTAATCTTCCTTGTTGGTATAAATGACTAGCTCTTTCTTTCGTAATACCAAGCTCACTTCCAATTTCTGGAAAGCTCTTTCCATCTATAGCTCTCATCTCAACAACATTTTGCTGACGAGACGAAAGATTAACACAAGCTTTCACAATTCTATCTTTTACTTCCCATTTCATGAGATCGGA
>CAYHKW010000048.1:0-8073 GCA_964357385.1 uncultured Gammaproteobacteria bacterium | reverse complement strand
TATCTGCATAATGCAGCGATCTAGAAAGACTGTCTAGACTTTGGGGTACACTCCAAAGAGCTGTTTGAGACTCTCCCTGTTGTGTTGTTAGACAACTACAAATATAAATTAAATCAAAAGGAGGCCTTACAATATTTTGAATTATTTAAAATGGCTTTTGAGATATAATAACCTTTGCCTATGCAAAGGTTATATAGTATAATTATTATAGATCAACTATCTATTATAATTTATGGAAACAGAGAAAAGCATAACTGCTGGTGAAGCAGCACGCCAGCTAGGTATTTCTATTGATACCATAAGACGATGGGATAAAAAGGGCTTGATAAAAGCCGTCAGAGATGAAAGAAACGATCGCATATTTAGTCTTGAAGAAATAAAAAGAATCCACAATAAAACGCATGGGGATAAACAAAGTAAATTTAAAATTTTAAAAAACAAGACGAAATCTCCCTACACAGCAATTGAGTTGTTTGCTGGCGCAGGAGGGACTGCTCTAGGGATGGAACATGCTGGAGTTCAGCATGTATTGTTAAATGAGTATGATAAGTATGCTTGTCAGACACTACGACTCAACAAACCTAATTGGAATGTTCTTGAACAAGATATTAGGGAAATTAAGTTTTTTGAAGGTCAGTCAGATATCGTACAGGGTGGGTTTCCTTGTCAAACATTTTCATCAGCCGGAAAAAAAATGGGTTTTGAGGATATACGAGGGACTTTATTTTTTGAATTTGCCCGATGTGTCAAGGAGGTAAATCCCAAAATTGCAATTGGTGAAAATGTTAAAGGATTATTGAATCATGATGAGGGGAGGACAATTAAAACAATGGCCAATGTTTTAGAAGAACTTGGTTATAGGGTTAAATATAAAATTTTAAGATCGCAATATTTGGATATTCCTCAAAAAAGAGAGCGTTTAATCATAATTGGCGTTAGAAATGATCTTAATCTTCCAATCGCATTTCCAACAGAGAAAGATTACATTATTCCTTTAAGCGAAGCCTTGTTTAAGTGCCCAAAATCAGCAGGTCAAGAATATCCTGAAAAAAAGAAAGCAATAATGGAATTAATTCCCCCAGGTGGATATTGGAGAGACTTGCCAGGTGAACTTCAGAAAGAATATATGGGGGCAAGTTTTTATATGGGAGGTGGAAAAACTGGAATGGCGAGACGTTTATCTTGGGATGAACCGTCTCTTACTTTGACATGTAGTCCCGCCCAAAAACAAACTGAACGTTGTCATCCAAAAGAAACTCGCCCTCTTTCTGTTCGTGAATATGCAAGGATCCAAACTTTTCCTGATAATTGGAATTTTTTTGGGTCTGTTGCTCAACAATATAAACAAATTGGGAATGCGGTTCCAGTGAATCTTGGTTATTATATTGGGGATACTGTAATAAAAATGTTAGATGGTAAAGTCGATGAAGAGATTGAGCCACATGTCAGCATACAACAAAAATTATTTGCATTTCAAGGGCAGTAGGTTTTTGAAAATTACGATTTCTTTAATCTTGAAAGATTTTAAGTATATACATTATGCCCTTCCCAATCATCTCCACCACAACCTCAGACAATCTAACCCTTCACGGCCTCCTTTTTGAAGCCGAGGGTGCTGATACGCTGTTCCTTTTGATCCACGGCACTGCAGGAAACTTTTATGAAGAAGGGTTTATTGAGCCATTGTCACGTACTCTCGTGGCGCAAGGTGTATCTTTTCTTTCATTCAATAATCGCGGTGCCGGTGTGTATGATCCATGGCAGAAAACAGGTGCGGCAGTAGAATTATTTGAAGACTCCGTGATTGATATCGATGCGTGGATACAGTATGCGCTATCCAAAGGCTATGCGAACGTTGTTTTGTGTGGACATAGTCTAGGTACTGAAAAGGTGGTGTATTACATGAACCACGGCACACATAAAGACGTGGTACGCTCAGCGGTCTTACTTGCTCCTTCCGACAGTAAGGGTTTTCAACTCTATGGTGATCCTAGTAATGCTACATCTCCTGATGGCGCGCAGATACAGAAGTATCTTTCCCAGGCACAGACGTTGGTTGCAGGAGGAAAAGGGGATCAGTTTTTGCCTCGCGATGCATATGCGACCTTGATGCCAAAAAGCGCCGCATCATTTGTGAATTTTGTGGGAGCCGATTCTCCGCTTTCCCAGGCGCTCCCATTTCACACTAAAAAACTTGAAGCATATTCCAAGATTGATATACCTATACTTGCCTTGATCGGTGATCAGGAGGAATACACGGTAGTCCCTGTCGATGAAGCACTTACACTGATGAAGACAGAAAACCCCAACACACAGGCAATGCAGTTGTCAGACTGCAATCATGATTTTGCAGGAAAAGAAGATGAGATCAGCAGGCTGATCGCCAAGTTTATTGTCTAGCATAACGTACTGAAATATATGAAGACATTGTATCCAGCAGAATCTCGAGGGAAAGGCGACTATGGCTGGCTCAAAACCCGCTATTCCTTTAGTTTTGGCAATTATTATAATCCTGAACGGTTGGGATTTGGTGCGTTGCAGGTCATCAATGACGACCGTGTCGAGGCAGGAACCGGTTTTGATTTCCATTCCCATGATAATATGGAGATTATCACCATACCGCTCTCAGGTGCACTTCTTCACAAGGATACAATGGGAAATAGTAAAACTGTTTCAACAGGCGAAGTTCAGGTAATGAGCGCAGGGTCAGGAGTTACCCATAGTGAATGGAACGCGTCATCGAGTGAGGCGGTGGAGTTGCTCCAGATATGGGTGGCGACGTCGGTGCGCGATGTCGCACCTCACTATGACCAGATGGGCCTTGATGAAAATATGAACAATACCTGGCAGAACATTGTCTCGCCGTATCCGGGTAATGGCGGATTGTGGATCCATCAGAATGCATGGTTTTCTCGCGGGCGGTTTGATGCGGGATCGAAAGGAAATTATACCCTTAAAAACCCGAATCATGGGGTGTATCTTTTTGTGATTCAGGGTCAGGTGAGTGTCGGCGGTCAGGTGTTGCATGCTCGGGACGCAATGGAAATCACTGGAGAGGATCATATTGAGCTGATTCCACAGACGGCCTCTGACATTCTACTTATAGAGGTGCCGTTATAGCAAATAGTTATGGCTACACCAAAGAAGCCAAAGCGATAAGCTGTTGCTTTTGTTCTCGTGATAACTGTTTTATCATTGCCTCGCGCGCCCGTGCTTGTGCAAGGGTAGCGAACGCTTCATGATGGACAAGATCCACGGGGCGGCGTAATTTTGTATAATGGGCTCCTGATTTGGCTGAGTTGTGTTGTTTGAGCCGTTTTGGAAGGTCATTGGTGCATCCCGTATACAAAGTTCCGTCATTGCATTTGAGAATATAGGTGTAGTACATGGTACAATCGTAGCATAGGTATAATCAGAATATGAAATCAACCACAAAAGAAAATATAATTTGGGACGTCGTCGTGATTGGCGGAGGACCAGCGGGTATGATGGCAGCAGGCGTAGCAGCACAGCGTGGTCGTTCTGTTTTGTTACTTGAAAAAAATCCTACGTTGGGGAAAAAGCTGCTCATTACAGGCGGAGGGCGGTGTAATGTTACCAACAATAAAACTGATCTTCGTACCATGCTTTCGCAATACAAAGGCAATGACCAGTTTTTATTTTCTGCCTTTTCCCAATTTGCCGTCAGCGACACTCTGACTTTTTTTCATGACAATAGCATGCCGACAAAGGTTGAAGCCGAAGACCGAGTATTTCCTGCTTCCAATACCGCACAGTCAGTATGGGATGTGTTGGTAGATCAATTGAAGGAAGTGGGTGTTCATGTACAAACCAACGCCGCCGTGGCAGGTATTTCCATCGAAGACAAAACAGGATATATCATTATTACTCTCAAAGATAAAACGAAGGTGGCGGGGAGATCTTGTATTGTGGCCACCGGCGGCACTTCCCGCCCAGAGACAGGATCAAGTGGGGAAGGATTTATGTGGCTTAAAAAACTTGGCCATACGATTGTGAATACTGATGTTGCGTTGGTGCCGATTGCGTTGAATGATGCATGGGTCAAAAAAATTGCAGGCATTACGCTGCAGGATATAAAACTCACGCCATATCATAATGGGGTAAAGCAAAAAGCACATAAAGGGAAAGTGCTGTTTACTCATTTTGGCATGAGCGGTCCCACGGTTTTGAATATGAGTAAAGAAATAGGGGAGATGATCCAATATGGCGACGTTACCATCATGCTTGATTTGTTTCCTAACCTTGATCATAGTGCTTTGAAAAAAGAACTTCAGACATTGTTGGTGGAAGGAAGTAATAAGCGTCTCAAAACCGTCCTGGCAACATTGATGCCGTTGGCCTTAGTAACGGCGCTACTTACTCTTTTGAAAATAAATGGTGATACGCCCAACCATAGCGTGCGAAGTGAGGATCGTACCGCCATAATTACTATGATGAAATCGGTTCCCTTACATGTTTCAGGGTTGCTAGGCAGTGAAAAAGCAGTCGTTTCATCGGGTGGTGTGGCGCTTTCAGAAGTGAATTTTAAAACAATGGAATCGCGCGTGATCCCACACCTATATTTGATAGGTGATGTTCTCAATATTGATCGTCCATCAGGAGGATATAGCCTTCAGCTGTGTTGGACGACCGGGTATGTTGCAGGAAACGCCTGTTAGTGGTATATCATAAATATATGTCCTACCAAGTACTCCTTTTCTACAAATACGTAACCATTGAAAATCCCCAGGAAGTGGCGGATCAAATTTGTGTTCAGGCACAAAAACTGGGTTTAACGGGTCGTGTCATCATTGCTGAAGAAGGAATCAACGCGACCCTGGAAGGCCTTCATGAAAACACTGAAGAGTTTGTTCGAGAATTCCTTAAAGATCCTCGATTTGCAAATATCGACATCAAACGAAGTCTGGGTGATGGCAATAGTTTTCCCAAACTCAATGTTCGGGTACGGGAGGAAATTGTCGGTACTCGTTTTTCTCAAGCAGAAGCGGACCCCCGTATAAAAACCGCCCCGCATCTGAGTGTTGAAGAGTTGCGTTCATGGTATGAGACAAACAAAGATTTTGTGGTGGTTGATATGCGCAATTCGTATGAATATGTCTCAGGACATTTTAAGGGCAGCATTGATCCGGGGCTTGATAATTCTCGTGATCTTCCCCAAGCAATAGAAAAGTTGGAACCGCTCAAGGATAAAACAGTATTGACGGTGTGTACGGGAGGGGTGCGCTGTGAGAAAATGTCAGCATTTTTATTAAACAAAGGATTTGAAAATGTCTATCAATTAGATGGGGGTATTCATACCTACATGGAAAAATATCCCGGAAAAGATTTTCTTGGTACGCTCTATACCTTTGACCAGCGGGTGGTGATGGATTTTGGAGGCGATCGTGAAATAGTGGGAACATGTTTGCTGTGCTCTTCAAAAACAGAGCGATATATTAATTGTGCTTACCCGCGTTGTAATGACCATTTTCTTGCCTGTGAATCATGCGTATCAGTCGATCAGAAGGGATATTGTGCGCAGCAGTGTCGTACGACTCACCAAGGAGGGGAATAGTACAACGGCGAGGCAAATGACGGTAATCTTGACAAAAGTGGTATTTTGTGTTATAGTGGCATCAAATAGAGTCTTTTTAGACAATAGCCATGAAAATTCGAGCACTCATTTTTATACTTCTCTTTCTAGGATTAGCAGGAACAACCGCCTACTATTCTTTTGCTCGTGAAAAAACAGTTTCTTTTGCACAAGCTGAAATACCGCCAATGGTTGGGGTGTCTCCTATTATTCAGGAACGACCATCTGTTGAACCGACCCTAGTGCAGCGAGTAAGTACTATCAACGCTCCAGGATTTGTAAATCCAATAGACTATGCGAGTGAGCGTATGACAAAAAAGCATTTTGGTACGTATGTATCTCCTGACCATTCTTTGGTTCCCAATGAGCATTTTAAAGGGCTTCATGCAGCGGTTGATTTTGAAATTCTTGATGACCGTGAAATAGCCAGTGAAGTTGAGATTCGTACAGTATGCCAAGGGCCGCTGGTGCGAAAAGAATGGGCCAAAGGATATGGAGGAGTGGTAGTACAAGAATGCATACTCAACGACAATCCTATTTCAATTATTTATGGCCACATGGATATTGCCAGCATTGTTGCTGAAAAAGGCGATATCATGATGCCAGGGGACCGTCTTGGAAATCTTGGCGATGGGTATTCGCATGAAACCGACGGTGCGCGCAAGCATCTTCATTTGGGGTTTTATAATGGAGTGCCCGCTGATATTCGCGGATACGTTCCCACCCAAGAAGAGTTAGTGAAATATCTCAACCCGTGCCACTATATTTGCCAATAAGGTCGATCAACAGTATCGTTGACCTCAATTGACACACCATGATACTCTATAATCATGGTTCATTTTTATTTCAACGAAAGGAGAGGGTCATGAGAGGCAATACTGCGTTTGATACGTATGATGTATCGGTGTTACAGGAAGTTAATTGGATTCGTAGGAAAAGTTTGATAGAAATTCAAACTGCCATACACAGCAATTATCCATATCCCCGGACATCCGTGGAGAATATAGAGTACATAATCAGTCAGATAAATGATGTGTTTTTGCTAGGATGGAAAAATAATGGGACGGCATTAACTCTCAAGCAAGAAACAGTATTTAAAGATATCAAACAAAAGCTAGGGATAAAGGATGACGATGATGCTAAGGAAAAAGTTCTGGATCTTATCGAAGGGGTACTTAGGTTTACCCCTCGCACATTTGTTCCTTTATCAAAAGAGCGGGGTTAGTTCATGCTCATTGTTGGGTAGCGCAAATATGCGTTACCTATTTTTTATTGAATTTTTCTTCCAACTTGCTAATCTAGAGGGATATGGACGATTACTTTCAAGATCAACGTGAAATGTGCCTCTTGTATGGCGCGCAATGCTTAGCAGTGTCTGATGACCTGATTATTGGGGTATCTGATAGTGTTCGTGCGGGTGTCTCTCCTATCCACGGCTTGCGATATATGTATAAAGACAGCATGGCAGGCTGGTTTTTATGGACAGGGCCATGGGAAGAGAGCGATGATTTTTTTAAGCCCATGCATGTGCGTCATGTACGCGAAGATTTCCCTGATCTTATTAAATATCTCGGTTTGGCACCGGGCTGGCGTTTTTTGTGGTCTCCAAAGGCAGATGAGGTTTGGTACGATGCAAGTTTGTTGGAGGTAGACGCACACTCCTAATCCTTGTGGGACGATAGGTGTCGCGGTGTGGTATACTAAAGGTATATGCCTCCTGTCGCTACACCCCCACAATCATTTTGGACTGAGTTCAAAGCATTCATAAAAGAATACCAAATTGTTGGTCTTGCCCTTGCATTCATCATGGGTGGTGCAAGTCAGTCACTGGTACGGTCTTTGGTTGAAAACATGATCATGCCGTTTGTTCAGATACTAGTGCCCGATGGATGGCGTGAAGCAACGCTTATCTGGGGTCCTTTAATGTTGAAATGGGGAGCGTTCTTAGCTGAGGTGATTAATTTTATCATTTTGGCGTTGGTGGTATTCTTGGTTGCAAAGAAATTATTAAAGGAAGAAAAGATAGCAAAAAAATAAAAAAGGATAAGAGGTATTTTTCTTATCCTTTTTATGCTATTTCGCAACGATGATTTTATTTACTAACTTGTTTAAATCCTCAACTGGAGAGACAGCTATTGTGTATTTGAAGGCTTTAAACTTTTCCCAGTGAAGATCAGAGGATTTTCCATGAGGGTCATTCCAGTCTCGTGTATAAATTTCTGTACTAGCGCTAAATATGAGGAAGTGAGCATGGATCCATTCCACCCATTCGAGGTTGTATGATGGAATTTTCCATAGGCCTCTTTGGTGTGTGGCAGCGCTCGTATTGACACAACCTTTGTCTGGATTACATAGGTCAATAAGGCATATATGCTGTAAAGAGTTCTCCATATCGCTTTTCTTCCAAATGATGAGAAAGATTTTCACGTTATCAGAACCCTCATCAGGGATCGAATGGTCGCTTTTTATCAGCAGATATT
>CAYHKW010000047.1:0-8117 GCA_964357385.1 uncultured Gammaproteobacteria bacterium | reverse complement strand
GAGATTGGTCATCCCGATACAGACGACGGGTGATAACCACCTCTGTGTAGTCGAGAGGGAAGGCACCGTCCTCATTATTGAAATACATCGACACTTCAGCATACCCAAGGCGCGATTTTGTCTGAGAACCAAAAAAAATAATATCCTCGGATTTCTTTCCGCGGAGCTGTTTTGAGCTTTGTTCCCCTAATACCCACCGAATTGCGTCAGCGATATTAGATTTTCCCGAACCATTGGGTCCGACGACCGCCGTGATACCTTTTGAGTGATTATCGACAAGAGGGAAGACGAGGGTAGTTTTTTGGGCAAATGATTTAAAACCTTGTACTTCGAGTTTCTCAAGATGCATGACTTCATTATAGGTTTACCCACAGATTAATTCAATATTACTTTGTATTAAAAGAATTCATAAATATTTTAAAGGGATAACAGAATACATAATAAGGGCTGTGGATAGCGGGGATAAGTCTGAATTGTCTTACTACGCCTCAGTTTTTTGCCTCATCATGGAGTGGATAAAAAGAGTACAGATGGTGGTACGAGGAAGATAGAGAGTGGGGGTAACTAATACAGTTTTTGAACAGGGAATAAAAAGACTGACTTATCCTCTCTTTCTTGTAGACTTGTCCCCTACCCTATCCGATACTTATTCAAAAGATAACCCCAGGTTATACACCTAGGGTTGAGAGTGAAAAGTCCTATTTTTTGTAGGCCAATTCTTGTTCGGTTGAGGGTCTGAGCTTGTCATCTACTTGTTTGAAGTAATACACCTCTCTGGTGAGCATGTTGTATTCAGTAATAGGGGTGATGGTAACTCTCCAACCCGCATTATAGCGAACAATACTTACTTTTTCTGTTTTGCTTCCCTGGACAGCGTTTAAATATTGGTATATTTCTTTGATTGCATGATCAGAAAGGAGTTTGTCGCTATTTTTATAATACTTATTATATCTGTCATAGAGTGTAAGGAGTGAATCAGTAACACTCTTCCAGTAGCGGGTGTCTTGCGTTTCAACTATATCAGCATGATTCATGTCAGGGTGGACGATACATTCAAGCGATGTTGTGCCTTTCCGGCGATCAATTATTGATTGATCCACTGACAACACACCATCTGTGCTTGAAAAGACGTTGTCGCCAGGACGCAAATCGCATTGCGAACCAATATCAACCATACCATCATTAATGCGGTAATCCGTATCACGAGCAGATTTTGGTGTAGTAGGAATGTACATGAATTGTGCTGAGAGCCAGTTGAGTGCTTTTCGCTCAAAATCCGCATCTGAACTCTTATCGAGAAAGTAATCGATTGATGCCGCCGCTGTTTCCATAAATGCGATCGCTTCGTCTTCTTTTTTCTGTTCTTTACTGAGATAACCAGCATGCATAATCGTATCAGGTATGACTCCTTTTGCGTATTCTTCTAAATGTAAACGATCCATATAATTATAGTGGCATGCTGGCGCAGTGCTATTGAGATCACGATACTCAATCATCTTCAAATAATAGTCGTATGGATGAGTTGAGAAACATCTCATACCATGAGATGCATACGGGCTTATAAATCCATCAATCAGAGGATATTTAACGAGAGTATATGCGAGATTGGGAATAGGCACGGTTACCCCATCAAAAAATAATGATTGTGTTCCAAAGCTCATTAGGGTACGACCAAGATCGAAGTTGAGTGTTGCAAAGTCTTCTATTCTTTCTGGTATAGAAAGTGCACGCCATTCTATCATTGATTTGGTATATATTATTTTCTTTATTCCGCCAAACAACTGTGAAGAAAATGCAGCAAGCATTAAATCAGGAATGAGTAATGGACTTCCATGATTAGGTGATGCAAGTTGTACAATACCCATCCAGCGAGTGGGGTCGTAATCTTCAAGGCTTCGTATTGTACGCGCTAATACTCCCCCGCGGCTATGTCCAAGAAATAATATTGGTGCTTTAGGCAATATATTTTGAAGCGTTTGAAATGTATGGGCATTGTCGAGAATTGAGTATGCTGACAGGTATTGATATAGCAATATTAATGGGGAACCAATACGTTTGTATTCCTTAGGATAGCGTTTGAAATATTCTATCAGTCGATGCCAACGGAAGAGAGTATCATTCTTTGTTTCTTGATTGTTGCCATGAATAAGCACTAATGTATACGGAGTTTTTGTTGAAGCAAGACTGATATAATCATTAATGTAATCATGAGGCTTCTCGGGAATTACCAAACCCAGCAATCTATCGAGTGAATTATGTACCGTGTGTTTTGGGATTTCTATATCTTCCGGAGTATAGAAGACGGCGGGCTTCCACACTGCTGGGGGAGAAGGATTGAACATGCGATCAATATAGTGAGGAAGTTTTTGGGGAATACGCGATATACTTCGCAGTGCATATCCCGCGGGATCAAAGAATATTTCTTCAAACCCCGACACTATCGGCGTTGTTGATGGTGCGGTCCAAAATTGCGTTTGTCCAACATCAATATCCTGAGAAGGGGTGGAAGTAGGTTGTGGTACCACACTTATGATTGGTGTTGGTGAAGGATACGCTGGGGGTGATGGCAATGCAGTTGCTCTCGGGGAATAAAAATCGGAAGGTCGCAATGCGGGCGCAGAGGTGCTGTTGCAAGAGCTCTCTAAAAGAGAGAGAATACAGAGAGAGGCAGTAATGAAAAAACGAAACGCATAGTTCATGGATCGTACTCCTTTTTGTAAACGTACAAATAAATTATTCTCTACTGTTATTGTACACGATTATCTTTTTCTATGCTCAAATCATTAAAACCATTCATTCCCTATATCATTGGCAGTATTGCGATTGTAGTCGGAATAGTAACGACGATGTTGTTTTACTATTCAGAAGAACTCTCGCGTGTATTGAGTTCGATGCCAATAGTCCCCCGTGAAACAGGAACATACTCTGCTCCCCCTGTCCCGACAATAGGAACGAATGAAACAAAATTGACGATACCGAACGAATGGTCGATGAATGTATTTGCAAAAGGATTAGATAATCCGCGAGTGATTATCACTGATCCAGGCGGCACGGTACTGAGCAGTATTACTGCAAAAGGCACGGTGGTCGCGCTCCCTGACGACAATGCTGATGGAAGTGCTGATTCTACGATAGTCGTAGCAAAAGGTTTGAATGATCCCCATGGTCTTGCCTTTGTCTGTAATCCGGAATGTCTTTTGTATATTGCTGAATCGCACCGTGTGGGGGAATATAATTATAATACCCAAACAAAGAAAGCAACCTTTATACGCACCGTTGCCAATCTCCCTGATGGGGGTCGGCATTTTACCCGCACGTTACTTCCTTTGCCGGCACAATATATTACCCATCTTTTGGTTTCGGTCGGATCATCATGTGATGCGTGTGAAGAATCCGATTCCCGTCGCGCTTCTATTCTTGATATTGATTTGACATCACTATCCCCCAACGCAAAGCCGTTTAACCAAGGTCTGCGTAATGCCGTGTTTATGACAACTCAACCGGGTACTGATCAAATATGGACAACAGAAATGGGAAGAGATTTTCTTGGTAATGATCTTCCTCCTGATGAGGTGAATATAATTGAGTCAGGAAAAAATTATGGTTGGCCCTATTGTTATGGAAAAAATATTCGTGATCCTCGTGTAGGGTTTGCGTCAATAGAATGTGATGAACAAACGTACACTGCCCCTCACATTGAAATCCCGGCCCACTCAGCACCGCTTGGGTTAGCATTTGCTCCTCATGATGAGGCGGGAGGATGGCCGGAAGACTATTGGAATAATCTTTTTGTTGCCTATCACGGGTCATGGAATAGGGATGTGCCCACGGGATATAAGATTGTTCGATATATCCTTGACGAACACGGGAATGTGACTGATACGCAAGATTTTATTACGGGATTTATTAACAAAGATAATATTGTCACCGGAAGACCGGCGGGCATATTGATTCAATCAGGAGGGGTTATGTATGTCACCGATGATAATGCCGGAGTGATATATAGACTTTCAACGCAGCCACCAAAGAAAGAGGGAGGGGTAATTGTTCCTGATCCAAAAGTAGAAACACCCGTATCAGGACAGAGTGTCAAAAGTCCGCTGATGGTCAAAGGAAGCGCGCCTGGCAACTGGTATTTTGAAGCAAGCTTTCCTATTGAACTCAAAGATGAAAAAGGAACTACTCTTGTCAAAGTGCCCGTGCAGGCAAAAGGAGATTGGATGACGACTAACTATGTGCCCTTTGAAATATCACTGCCGTTTAGTGTTAAGGTAAAACAAAAAGGAACCCTGATATTGCACAAAGACAATCCATCAGGGCTCTCTGAAAACGAGCAATCAATTGAGATACCGATAGTGCTGGAGCCGTAATGAGTATTATGGGAAATAATTATGTAAAAGATTTTGATGGATGGAATTCCTCAAAGAAACTGGTTGATATCAGTGATCGACAAGTGTTTGGATACCCACGTGAAGTGTGGTGGTGTTCTTTGGGGGTGAATATTGGCGCTGAAGTTGATGGTAAAAATGAAGAAGATTTTGAAAGGATCAAAAATGCATTTAAAGATTTCGTATAGACGCATCGACGCCTCGCATTGCTGCGAGGCGTCTCGGAGGCCGAAGCCCTAATATCAATACTATACAACAATAATTACTGTCTGTCAATAGTATCGTAGAAAATGTATCGTAGAAAAATTCCTCTTGGCAGGAATCGAACCTACATTACGAGTACCGGAAACTCGCGTCCTATCCATTGAACGACAAGAGGGTGATATTGCTACTCTTCAGTTCTACACAATGCTTCGATGTTGTTACCGTCATGATCAATGACAAACGCTGCATAATAGTTTTCTTCATACTCCGGACGAAGACCTGGCGCACCATTATCTTTTCCTCCTTCCTTTATCGCTTGTTCATAAAACAGATCAACCAGTTCACGGTCTTCTACTGAAAACGATAGATGCACATTTGCTGATACGGGATGGGATTTGTCAGACTGTGCAATCCAAAACATAGGACGCGTTTCTCCAAAGCCGGTGACGATTCCATCTTCTTCGTAGAGAGAGGTGTATCCTAATGGGGCAAGAACGATTTCATAAAATGATCGCGCGAGATCATAGTTTTTTACCGTGATTGTAATGTGGTCGAACATATTGTAGGGTGTAAATAAATTACTTCTTGATACTACTATATAGATCTCTTCGATACAATAGACAATGCAAAAGACATGGCACCGCTTGCCCAGCGCATGCGTCCTATTACGATTGATGAGATTGTTGGACAAGATCATTTGCTGGGATCAAACGGCGTACTGCGCAGCCTTATCGAGTCTGACCATATTCCTTCCATGATCTTGTGGGGTCCGCCGGGTGTAGGAAAGACGACGATTGCACAGGCGATCGCTACGACAACCGGTGCACACTTTGTGCAGGTCAGTGCGGTACAGACCGGCGTGAAAGAAGCGCGCGAAATTATTGCCAAAGCAAAAGACGCGATCAAGTTTCATAAGAAGCGGACGATATTGTTTGTCGATGAAATCCATCGTTTCAATAAAGCGCAGCAGGATGCGTTCCTTCCTTCGGTTGAGGATGGCACGATTATCTTGATCGGCGCCACCACAGAAAATCCTTCCTTTGAAGTGAACTCCGCACTCCTCTCTCGTACTCGTGTGCTTACCCTCAAGGCGCATACGGTGGAGTCGCTGAACATGATTCTTGACCGTGCACTTTCTGATACGCAAAAAGGATTGGGAAATAAGACGCTGACGGTTGACGATGAAAGCCGTGACGTCTTGCTGCAGTATTCAAACGGTGATGGCCGTACACTGCTCAATGCATTGGAATTGGTCACGTCATTAGTAAAAGACAATACGACTATAACGAAAACAGATATTGAAACAGCGCTCCAGCACAAAGCATTGCAGTACGACAAAGGCGGAGAGGAGCACTGCAACATCATTTCCGCGTTTATAAAAAGCATGAGGAATTCTGATGTGAATGCCGCGCTGTATTGGTGTGCTCGCATGATCGAGGCAGGAGAGGATCCCCTCTTCATCGCACGGCGCATGGTCGTGTTTGCATCAGAGGATATTGGACTCGCTGATGTGCACGCGCTGCCGATTGCAAACGCGGTCTTCCAGGCGATCCATACGATCGGCATGCCGGAAGGCAGGATCAATCTTGCGCATGGGGTGGTGTATTTGGCACAGGCGCCAAAAAATAATACTGCGTATAGGGCGATGGAAGCAGCGCTTGCTGATGCAAAAGAATATGGGAATTTGCCGGTGCCACTGCACCTGCGCAATGCGCCGACGAAGCTGATGAAAGAGTTGGAGTACGGGAAGGGGTATCAGTATGCTCATGATATTGAAGAGAAGGTGGCGGATATGGAGTGTATGCCGGATGAGCTGATTGGGAGGAAGTATTTTGGGGAATAGAGAATAAAAAAACTACATATCCTTTTATATGTAGTTTTTACTAAAAATTTTAATTTTATTTACCTTCTAATCAATGTGTTTATTTATTAGACTTATGAATAGACGTATTGCTTCTATGTCTTTCCCGTAAAACAAATTGTCTTTCACACCCCAATATTGATCAATACAGTAGTTTCTGGGAAAACTAGAAATCCCTATTATTTTGCAATTTTCTGAACTTCTTTTTTCAAAAATATCAGCAATTACTTTTCCAGTATATTCTTGAGAAAGTTCATGATCCAGCAAAACAATATGATTCTCAAATAGAGAATTGGGTAATTCACTAACTGTACCCGGAAGGAGATCAAGACTCACACACATTTCTCTCAGTCCATAACCCTGCTCACGATTAAGGACCTTCTGAGAAGAATATATCCTTAGTTGAGTATTGTCCCAATTGTGAAATATTTTTGCGATACCGATGACAGCTTGAATGCTATCCTCAACTAAAGCAACTTTCAAAATCTCAACTGGTACTTTCTTTTCAACGCTATTCATTTTCAGTTCCTCCTACGAAACTAATAATTTTATTGATTTTTTAAGGTTCTTTATCCATCTCTGTTTGTATACCAGAAACATCCTTTTCAACCTTTTACATACATATAAGTATAGCATAAAGCTCTATATTTGTCAAGGGTCTTGAGGACATTTAAAAGCCTATAAATATAAGCTTTTAGGGATATATAGGATTTACTTGTAATTATAAGGAAAACAGATCAGAAAGGTCGGAAATACGGCCTTTTTTGCTATTTTAGGCTGTTTTTCAATGTAGAGATCTGGCCGATGAGGATCGTGTTTGCAGCAAGGATAATGACGAAAATCAGGATGAGCGCATTGCTTCCCAAGAAGATACCGCCCATGATGGCGACGATCGCGGCACCCAGGGTCGTAACGATATTGTCCATCGACACGCCGACGATGGCATCGCCGATGCGGCCTTTGGGGTTTATCGAAAAGTTGTGCACAACTAGCATCTCGCCAAAGCAGCCGATAAGCCCCGCAAGGATACCGGTGAGTACAAACGGGAGATGAGTGAGGTGTGAAAACAACTCCATGCATTTGACCATGCTTTCGGCGGTCAACAAGATAGCGACGCCTGCCAGTACCAGGTCAAGCCAGATGCGTGCAGTTTTTCTTGATGCATAGTAGCGCTCTTCTTCAGCGATTTCGGCAATCGGGGTTTCGGGGCGATGGCTTTTGCGGAAGAAAAATAGAGTGCCAATACAGAGAATAAACAGAATAATTCCCAATGGAAGTGTGAGTTGGTAGAGGTCGCCGGGGATGCCAAGCGCCGTAGTATTGGTTTTGCCAAAGAGCACCATGCTGACTGCCACGAACGCGGTCAGGAGAGTGAGGGCGGTGAGGACGTTTATAGCGCTGTCCATTTCTTTGAGGGAGGGAAGACGACGATGTTGTGAAAGAGGCAGGACAGTGCCGCCGGCCTTAAGCGGGGGAAACATTAAGATTGCTTTTTGCAGGGTATTGGCAAGATTTTGGCGGTATATGCACCATGTCGCGTGGATGATGTTGTAGATGTTGGAGCCAAAGGTGGTGGCAGCAGCGATGATAGCGAGGTTGATGGCGCGGACCGGATCTGAGCCGACAACTTGGAGAGAGAGGATAGCAGCCATAACACCGATAAT
>CAYHKW010000046.1:0-8303 GCA_964357385.1 uncultured Gammaproteobacteria bacterium | reverse complement strand
CCGCACCGCCTGATAAAGACGAGAGAAGAACGCGGCGAAGTGCATTACCAATAGTAAGACCATACCCTGAATACAGAGGTTCGATTGCGACGATCATCTCATTGTCTTTACTGCCGGGTTTGTAGTCAACGCGCATCGGCAATAAAATATGTTCCATACGTAAGCGTGGTAAAAAATTATCGTGAGTAAAACTCAATGATTGCTTTCATGTCAAAAATACCCTGCACTGCTTCTTCCGTCTTTGGTGCATCCACTACTTTTGCAGAATAAGCGCCTTGTTCCATGGTTGCCCACGAAGGAAGCTGCTTTCCTGAAAGTGTAGGAAGAAGTGTTTCAAAATAGCTGTACTTCTCACTGCGAGGCTTGAGAGTGATAACACTTCCTGGCTTCACGTGAAACGAAGGAATGTTTACTTTCTTGCCATCAACACGGAAATAGCCGTGACCAACAAATTGGCGTGCTTGAGCGTGGGAATTTGCCCATCCAAGACGATAAATCACGTTATCAAGACGCATTTCAAGAAGTTGAATCATCAGATCAGCAGTGTTGCCCTCTTTGGTGTTGGCACGTTCAAAATAGTTTGAAAACTGTGTTTCTGAAACACCATAAAACTGCTTTGCTTTTTGCTTTTCACGCAACTGAATACCGTACCCCGTCAAACGTGGCTTAGAGTTTTTTGCTCCTGCCTGTCCTGGTGGATAATTTCGTCGCACGATTGCACACTTTGTAGTATAGCAACGTTCCCCTTTTATGAAGAGTTTCATGCCTGCTCGGCGACACATGCGACATTTTGGTCCAAGAACTTTTGCCATATAATATTATATCCTTCTTACTTTCTTTGGGCGACATCCGTTGTGGGGAATCGGCGTCACGTCTTTAATAGAAATTATATTTAAACCATTTGCGTGTAATGCACGAATTGCTCCTTCGCGTCCGGATCCAACACCGCGAACAAATACTTGTACGTCTACCAAGCCATATGGTTTGAGACGCTCTGAAGCTTCCTTCACAATCACTGATGCTGCATACGGGGTAGACTTCTTTGGTCCTTTGAATCCACAAGCACCGGCTGATGATGCGGCAATAACGTTTCCGTTCAAGTCACAGAAGGTAACAATTGTGTTGTTGTAGGTTGCCTGAATATGAGCCTGTCCGGTCGCTACCTGGCGTGCAACCGCCTTTTTCTTCTTACCTTTCTTCTTGCTCCCTGCTTTGTCTGATTTTTCGGGAGCTGAAGCCTCCTGTCCTTTTGGGGCAGATGGGGTAGCGGCTAACTCGGCAAATAGTTTTTCCTCTTCATTCATACATCAGGGATATTATGTCTTCTGTGCCGACATCTTCTTTCCGGACGCAGCCGTCTTTCGAACGTTACCGCGAACCGTACGAGAATTGGTCTTTGATCGCTGTCCGCGTGCAGGCAAACGCTTTGCGTGGCGGCTTCCACGGAAACTACCGATTTCTTTCAAGCGCTTTACGTTTCCTTGCACTTCGCGTCGAAGATCACCTTCGATTTTGTAATTCTTTTCAATATAATCACGCAACTTGTTTGCGGTTGTTTCATCCAAATCCTTGATACGGACGTTCGGGTCTAGTGCAAGGGTAGAAATAATAAAACGGGATGCGGTTGCTCCCACACCGTAAATATACGGCAGTGCGTATTCGATTTTCTTGTTTTGGGGAAGGATTGCTCCTGCAATACGAATTACCACAATACTGAAATTAAAAAATTAACCTTGGCGTTGCTTATGCTTAGGGTTTTCGCAAATTACCCGAAGGCGCCCTTCGCGACGAATCCGTTGGCACTTAAGACACATTGGTTTTACTGAAGCCCGTACTTTCATAATTAATAGCGATAGGTAATGCGTCCTTTAGTCAAGTCGTAAGGGGTCATTTGAAGTTTGACCTTATCCCCTGGCAACAGACGAATTCTGTTCATTCTCATCTTTCCTGAGAGATGTCCCATGACTTCATGGCCATTTTCAAGCCGAATACGGAACATTGCAGCGGGTAAAAGCTCAAGAACCTCCCCATCTACATCAAGGAAATCCTTGCCCACATTGCCACTTTCACTCATAATTCGCGTTAAAATAAATAATAATCTCTGTGCTTTAGAGATTATTATACTAAAGCTTCATTGAATATAGCAAAATCTGTCAGATTTGCAAGCGAATTCAGGGTTTTAAGGGGTTTTGTGTCGTACGGCTATGATATCACAAGGATAAAAGGCTTGCAAGGGGGTATGTCGGGATGTTCAGGTAAAACCCAAAAACCGGTTAAAAAATAAAATTCGCCGGAAAAGTATAATTACTTTAACGACGAATATTCTTATAATTACGTTATTTTCTTCAAAATGGCGTTGAATCCACTTTTTTCTCTCAATACATCCATTGCTCCACCAGCAATACCAACACTCAGAGCGTGATGTTCATCCACTTTGAAGCAATAGGCGCCCAAGTCTGCTTTTGCATATTCTGCAAGGGCAAGAATCTGTGTGCTGAACAATACAGAAATTTTGCGTTTAGAAAGTGCTTCTAGCATATCTTTGCCCAATTCCAAACCGCTTGATTCCTGCGTTCCTACCCCTAGCTCATCAATCACCACCACAAATTCATCTGATGAATACTGCTCGGCTGCCTTCAAAATATTGGTAAGCTTAGCAATAATCATCTCACACGTTGAACCTTTCCCCCGCTCAAGGAATACCATTCCAAGGGCTTTTTTGACATTAGATTTAAAACCAGTGCCAAACACGGGGAGTCCGCTTTGCATCAGATAAATGTAGCTTGGGATAGTTAATGAAGCAACAGTCTTTCCGCCGCCATGAGGGCCGGTAAACCCTATCATATGCCCATTGATTGCCGGAATATTCTGTATAGGAGAGACTGCCGGTGTATCACTTAACAAGTGAATGGGATAAATACGCTCAAACGTAATTGCTTCACTTTCCCCATCAAGCAAAGATGGTACGCATAATGGCAATCCATATTTAACTGATTTCTCAACCAGTGTATCGATAAGGTTTGAGGCCTCACAAAGCTCAGAGAGAAGATCTATGGTATAGACTCTATGTCGATCAAGCGCACTAACCCCCGACGAAAACATTTGAGTGTTATATGTGTTTGAAAGATAAAATCCACTTTGTTGATTACGAACCCCTTCTTCATCCAAAATCTGAACCCACTGAGAAAGTATGGCAGTTGATTCGTTATCTCCAGAAAACGCCATTCTTTTATATAAATGGGACACATTTGAATATAGAGCAACCTTCTGTTTCCACCATTTATTCGTTTTTTTAATCTGCTTTCGTATTGCACGGGGATAGTAATCGAAATCGCTATGGTAAGCCTCGTAGGGAGTATCATCTAACACGTTTTCTACTCTCGCCTTAAGACCATCTTTAGAATATTCAAAATGAAGTCTAAAAATAATATCACTACTACCAAAACCAATCTCGTTTATTGCACACTGAAGTGTGTCTTGAAGTCTATCCATAATTTCCTTTGGAATAGATCGTATGACCGCTGGTTTCATAGCACGCCGTATCAGCAATGTCTCGGCAATTTCAAAAAGCTTTTCAATCACCGTGGTCACATGAAGTTGTTCGAGACTCCGCGAATCTTCTATCCACTGAGGTACCTGTAGTGATTCCCGTATTTTTTCAATCGGAACAGCGAAATGCTTATATCCCCAAATAAGTGGATTCGGCCCCCCAGAACACATTGCAAGTTCGAGATCGCGACCTTTAGGGTCCTTCCTAAAATCCACATAACCTTCAACGTGTGTAACAGTGCCAAGAAATCCGTTCATATCTTTCACGAATATATCCTCAAAGTCTGCTAATGTCCTGCTTTTGAGAAAAAAATCATGAAGGATGTTAAACTTTTCTGGCGTGTCTTTCTTTCCAACAAAGGGCTTGAGTGTGCGCTCTATGGTACTAATTAGTTTCCAATAAGCACTTTTTCCGTCCTGAAACTGATAATGAAATTTGGAAGTTTCTCGAGGAAGTTCTTTAAAGCTTCTCAGTTGCCACTGCACCGTGCCAAGAAACTCCCTGAATCCGTCTTCTTTGAGAAGAAATCTCACCAACTCTTGCCGGGAACGAATTTCCTTTATATTCGTAATGCCGAAGGATTTTCTGAACGAGTGATCGGCGATACCAAGACTCTTCAAAATCTCCTCAATGGGAAAGTCTCCAGCATTTACAAGCTCTAGGCGTTCGTTCTTGGCTATATTCTTATTCCAAAAACACAACCCCTTAGGATAATCCACGACGGGCGGAATTAACGCATCTGTCATTTTTACACCTCTTTTTCTTAATAAAATGAACTACTTCATATTGTGAAGCACGCGCAAAGCATACAGAAAAATAGTTAATTTGTCAAGATAGAGGATGTGGCCAACCATTTGACCACATTACTTAATGCATGTATGATCGGGTCAACAAAATATAAGCACCTTAACAAAGGAGGTATAGGAAATGAAAGAAAAAGGCATTCCTGTTGCGTTGAGTGATAAAGAAACCATTATCGTCGCATTGAATAACTTCAGTCTTTTCGGAGACTCGAGTAATATGCATTTCCATTCATCGGAAGGCATTCTGCGGGATTCACTCGATTCATGGCAATATAGAATAGGCAGGCCCGACGAAGGCTATAGGCATATAAAACCATATGAGATAGCCAAAATCTGGAAAGGTTCCAAGGGATCAGAACAGGTCTTAACACACTTGTTACTTTCTCATTTCATTAAAAATGATTTTTTCCCTATAAAGAAAGAACACTGTTTGGGAACCATTCTTCTAAACGTTGGCTTAAGGCGTGAAGGATCAACTATCACACTCTTTCACGATATTGATGACCAAATAATAGAGGTTAGAGAAGAAGCATTTAGCCCTCTACAAGGGTGGAGATGGCAGGATGAAATCAAATCAGTGCCTGAAGGAAAGGCATATGCCGTCGATCGTCTTTTTGAAAAATTTTCAAAAGAAACATTAACAATCAGACATTGTGAAAAAGCTAATTGTGACATGATTGAAGATCTTTTTGGAATGACTTTTGAGGAGCTTCCAATCCTATTCCAGGATGCACGAATAAAACTACCTCACGACATTAAAAAAGCAGACTTTCAATCATCTGTGTGGGGAAAGGCTCTTGTGTGGCCGCTTGCACTAGAAATATATATACAATTCACTGGCAAAAATGCTGAATTCAGAATAAGCCGATTGCAGTTTATTTCTACTCCCTCAGGAAATGATGCGGCAATCCCCGTTAAAAAATAGTCATCATTAAAACAAAACCCCAAAATTGGGGTTTTAATTTTTTACAACAGTTCTGCACTTGGCGATCTACACTCTCTGATGAGTACCCCTCGCTATTTACTTATGAATTTAAGGGCATCTTTAAGCATTATATCCTCCTTTTTCCCAAAATGCTTAAGAAGAGGCTTTTCGTATTTCAAACACCGCTTCAACACCTGCTGGACATCTTTTAGAGTACCTTTAGCATGAACGCCGCTTATAGAACCGTTTTCGATATGAACATGTTCATCCTCTTTATACCAAGGAGTAAAAAGATTCCCCTTCTCGGCCACACGTGCATCGCGTGGTCGCTTGGGCAGTTTTTCTTGTTTAACCGGCGTCCCATCCCGTTCTAAAATGATCCATCCTGAATTAGCTATAGGTGCTTGCTCGATAATAAACTCATTTCCGTCGGGGTCAGCAATAACTGCCTCACTCCATCCCCACGGTTTCACTTCGACGGACTTGATTACCTTCCCTCCAATCTTTTGGGCTTTTTTCAAGAACTGATCCAGGCTATCTACTTCAAAAGAAATATTTTTTCTTGTTCCAATATTTCTCTTTGCCCACTTTCGGTCCCGATATGGCGCATCCTCTTCGATATTAAACTCAAGCCCGTCGAACATGAAGGACGCAAACGGCGGACGAAATTCATCAAATATAATGCCAAACAATTTTTGATAAAAAGGCTTTACCTTTTTTAAATCAGATACACCAATGAGTATTGAGGATACTTTGATCATAGTGTCTATAATTGTAGCATTACTCTATTTTAAAAAAAGACCTGCAATAGAATTATCTCTATATCGGGTCTTTGCAGGATTTTTTTAGTCCTATATATTGTCTAGAACTCTATGGATCACAAAGAGAATAACACAGAGATTCATTCTGGTCAATAATATCGAATTTTTATATAAGGGGTGGGGTATCTTGCTTTACCCCACACTCGCCCTTATCCTTCTCACCCCTGCACCTGACGACTCCTCCTTATTGATCTTAAACACGCCAATCTCTCCCGTATGGGTCACATGGGGTCCTCCGCAGAATTCTTTGCTGTAGGCATCTTCAAGAGTATCCCCCGCAAAATACACATTCACGGTCTCTGGGTACTTATCTTTGAAAAAATACAGAGCACCCGTGTTTTTTGCTTCTTCAAAGGGCATTATTACCATCTGCATCGGAAGATCTTTTTGGATTACCTCATTTACCGCTGACTCAATCTTTCGCAACTCTTCATCCGTCAACTTGCGGTCAAAGTTAAAATCAAACCGCGTACGCTCGGCGGTAATATCGGAGCCCATCTGATGAACCGCAGTCCCTAGCAGATCCCGAAGCGCCTGTTGCATGAGGTGGGTTGCGGTATGCAAACGAGTTACAATTTTCAACTCTTCTTCGTTACCGGCCTTGAGTTCTCCGGTATCAAGAAGTAAACCGTGCCCGCCAAATTTCTTTTCGAGACCTGCGCGTGATGTTTCTTGGTGCTTTTCAAATGCTTTGCGGAATTCCCCATACTCAACATTTTGTCCCCTCTCTCGGGCGATTTCTTCGGTAAGCTCAAACGGGAATCCAAATGATTCATAGAGCTTAAACGCAATATCCCCATCCAAGATCGGGTTCTTGTTCACCTCTTTCAATCCTTGAGCAAGAGTGGTGCTAAACTTTGCTTCTTCTTTTGTCAGCACATCGCAGATAAGATCCTTCTTTTCGAGAAGTTCTGGATATTGATCCTGATACATGTCAATGACGACGCTTGCCACCTCCGCGGCAAATGGCCCCACATGAATAAACGGATGAATGCGGGCAAACCGTACGGCACGACGGATCAAACGACGTAAATAATACCCTTGTGCTTTGTTTGATGGTTCAACCCCTGCGGCAATAAGCATCGTTGCTGCTTTCAAATGATCTGACATGATGCGGTATACGCGCGGCTGTGTTGCATAATCATTCACGCCTTCTTTTGCGCCAAAAATCTCTTCAAGACGCTTAATGATCGGCTGAAAACTATCCGTCAAAAACACATCAGGCTGATTCTGTGAAGCAGCAACCATGCGCTCAAGTCCTCCTCCAAAGTCAACATTCTTTGATGGCAGTGAGGCAAATGAACCATCTTCTTGTTTGATGTATTCCATGAAGACGTTGTTGCCGATTTCCATGAATCGTCCGCAATCACAATTAACATGGCAGACTTCGCCAAAGAACGCTTTGTCATGCTGGCCTGTATCACCAAAATCGTAAAACATTTCCGTATCAGGGCCTCCTGGTTCACCCGCAGGCATGTTTGCAGGTACCCCCGCACGAGACCACCAGTTTTTCTTTTCTCCGTAATAAAAAATCCTGCCACCTTGCATACCGTGTTCCTCGGCCATTTCAATGTCCTTTGCATCGATCCCTACTCCCGCAAATAACCCTTTCCAGATTTCAACTGAGTCGGTGTCACGAGGAATCTGATCGCTTCCCCCAAATACGGTTACGTAAAAATTCTGTGGATTGATGCCGATTTCTTTTATAAGCAAATCAAACATCCATGAGATCTGTTCTTTTTTATAATAATCACCAAATGACCAGTTTCCTAACATTTCAAAAAACGTCGTGTGGCGGTTGTCTCCGACTTCTTCGATATCAGTAGAGCGGAAGCACTGCTGCGAATCAGCGATACGCGTACCACCGGGATGCTGTTCTCCCAATAGATACGGCATCATCGGCTGCATGCCGGCAATCGTAAACAATACCGTACGATCGTCAGGCAACAATGAAGTTGAAGGAACAATAGTATGCCCTCGTTCTTTCAAAAAATCTAAATATTTTTTTCGAATTTCGTTTGCAGTCATAGTAGTTATAGTATAATTCCTCCCCCTATCATCGTCTGCCCCTTATACATTACAATCGCCTGTCCAGGAGTTACCGCCCTGTGGGGCGTGGCAAATTCCGCCGAATAGGTAATGTCGTCGATCTGGTCGATAACGCACGTGCCTAAGGCTTCCCGATAGCGAAGTCGGGCTTTGCA
>CAYHKW010000045.1:0-8365 GCA_964357385.1 uncultured Gammaproteobacteria bacterium | reverse complement strand
TTAGAACAAGACCGTGATGTGTTTGCATTGCCCGGCCCGCTCACTGATCCATTGTCAGAAGGCCCTCATGCGCTAATACGAAAAGGAGCAAAATTAGTTACGTCGCTCCAAGATATTTTTGAGGCATTTGAGTTCTTGGATTTGCCAAAAGAGTATGCTCGACCAGAAAGTACCCCCGAAAACGAGATAGAAGCGGTAATCCTTGCTACAATGAGTAGTGATCCTGTCCATATTGACACCCTGATCCAAATATGTAAGCGTGAAAGCCATATGGTCAGCAGTGCCCTTTTGATGCTTGAGATGCGAGGGGTAGTGCGAAACGTCGGAAATATGTATTATGTAAAAACGTAACATCGCAGATATGAAACATTTGGTTATTGTTGAGTCTCCGACGAAAGCAAAAACAATTAGCAAATTTTTAGGGAAAGACTACCGCGTGGAGTCTTCTTTTGGTCATATTCGTGATTTGCCAAAAAGCAAAATGGGGGTAGATATTGAGCATGATTTTGAGCCTGAATATGAAATTCCCAAAGCAAACCAAAAACGCGCCACTGAATTAAAAAAACTTGCTAAGTCATCCGAAGATGTCTACTTCGCAACTGATGAAGACCGCGAAGGGGAAGCCATCTCTTGGCATTTGCAACAGATTCTCAAAGTACCTGATAACAAAGTGAAGCGTATCGCGTTTCATGAAATCACCAAGACAGCGGTGATGCATGCCTTGGAAAACCCCCGTCTTTTAAATAATAACCTTGTCGATGCACAACAGGCGCGTCGCATACTTGATCGTTTGGTGGGGTATGAGCTCTCACCATTTTTATGGAAAAAAGTAGCACGTGGATTATCTGCTGGTCGCGTTCAATCAGTTGCAGTGCGTTTGGTGGTTGAGCGTGAAAAAGAAATCAATGCATTTGTTCCTCAAGAATATTGGACGATTGAAATTGATGTAAGCGATAAGACAAAAGTCCAATTTCACGCAAGCCTGCATTCAGCCAATGGAAAGACATTGGACAAGTTTGATATCCATAATGAAAAAGAAGCACAAGACATTTTAAAAACACTCGAAAAGGCATCGTATCAAGTGAAGGACATGACGATGAAAGATACGACCCGTAAACCGCCAACGCCGTTTACAACGTCGACCTTGCAACAGGATGCAAACCGTCGCTTGCGATTTTCTCCCAAGCAAACCATGATGTTTGCCCAACAACTCTATGAAGGTATTGAAGCAGGCTCTGAAGAAGATGGGGGATACATCACCTACATGCGTACTGACTCGGTGAATCTTTCTGAAAAGTTTTTGACTGAGACACAAGAGCTCTTGAAAGCACAATACGGCGACAAGTATGCGAAAGGTCCAAAGACCTATACAACCAAGTCAAAGCTCGCCCAGGAGGCTCATGAAGCCATCAGACCTACCGTGGTATCGCGTACTCCTGAATCCGTGAAAGGCCATCTCACGGATGCGCAGTATAAGCTGTATGATTTGATTTGGAGACGATCGGTAGCAACCCAGATGCCTGATGCTTTGTATGAAGCGACCACAATTGATATCGACACTCTTGCTGGGAAGAAATCAACCGGATATGTTTTTCGTGCAACCGGTCAGATTGAAAAATTTGATGGGTTTACCAAAGTCTATCAAACCGATCGTGAAGAAGTATTGTTGCCTTCTGTTAAGAAAGGGGATGATCTCACATTAGAGAAATTTGAGCCCTTACAGCACTTTACCAAACCACCTGCACGATATAGTGAAGCGGGATTGGTAAAAATACTCGAAGAGCATGGTATTGGTCGTCCTTCCACCTATGCGCCGACCATCAGTACGATCATTGAGCGTAAGTATGTGGTGAAGGAAGAGAACCGTCTCAAGCCAACTGAAATGGCGGTGTTGGTGAATGATATATTGGTAGAGCATTTCCCCAATATTGTTGATTATGAATTTACTGCGCGAATGGAAGATGATCTCGATGAAGTAGCGCACGGCAAAAAAGAATGGGTGCCTCTTTTGCGTGATTTTTATACCCCGTTCAAAAAGAACCTCAAAGAAAAAGATAAAGAGCTCTCTAAAAAAGAACTCACTGAAGAAGCGACTGACGAAGTCTGTGAAAAGTGTGGTAAGCCAATGGTGATAAAGATGGGTCGTTTTGGTAAGTTTTTTGCCTGTACGGGATATCCAGAGTGTAAAAATACAAAGCCGATTGAATCAAAAGAAGAGCAAGAAGAAGATCAGAAAGCAATTACCGAAGCAGAGCCGTGTGAAAAATGTGGATCACCTATGGTTATAAAGACGGGTCGTTTTGGAAAGTTTCTTGGATGTAGCAAATATCCCGAATGTAAAAATATCCGTTCTTTGTCATTGAAAAAATTAGGCATCAAGTGCCCTGATTGCGGCAAGGGAAACGTGGTCGAAAAGAAAACCAAGCGGGGGAAAATGTTTTACGGATGTGACCGCTATCCGGAATGTGAATTTGCATCATGGACAAAACCGGAAACGCCGGGCGACGCACCCGTTGATGCGTCTCCTGAAACAATCCCGGCAGAATAGAATAACGCACTCTCACGATATGAAAATAATTTCTTGGAACGTAAACGGTATACGAGCAATTCTTGGCAAGGGGTTTCTTGATTTTATCGAAGATGAGGCGCCGGATATCATGTGTTTGCAGGAAACAAAAGCAAATCAAGAGCAAGTGGATGAAATCATGAAGGATTATCCGTATCATCACTGGAATTCGGCTGAGAAAAAAGGATACTCCGGTACCGCGATTTTTTCTCGCAAAAAACCACTCAGTGTTGGGCATGGTATAGGTATTGCGGGACATGATCAGGAAGGGCGAGTCATCGCGTTGGAATTTCCCAACTATTATCTCGTCACCGTCTATACTCCTAACTCAAAGCGGGACCTTGCTCGTCTTTCCTATAGAATGCAATGGGACAGAGATTTTCTTGCATACCTCAAATACTTGGAAGCAAAGAAGCCAGTGGTATTTTGCGGTGATCTTAATGTTGCTCATAAGGAAATCGACTTAGCTAATCCGTCGTCCAATCGCCGCAATGCAGGCTTTACCGACGAAGAACGCCAAGGGTTTGATAATATCGTTGCTGCTGGCTTTGTTGACGCCTATCGCGCATTTGATGACAGCCCTGGACAATATACTTGGTGGAGTTATATGGCAGATGCCCGTCTTCGCAATATTGGTTGGCGCATTGATTATTTCTGCGTTTCAGCATCGTTTTTACCGTCAGTAAAGAGTGTGGCGATCATGCCTGATGTGCTGGGATCAGATCACTGCCCGGTGGGGATTGAGATTAAGGGGAGGTAGGTGTCTTGACAGCCTCATTATAGCCTGCTAGCCTGCAACCAAGGTTATTGTCCCAGCCGATTATCTTGAACAAAGCCTCGTTCTTTGAACGAGTATCTGTTCTTGATAAAAACAAGCATAACAAGTATGAGCGTGGCTCGTATATACCTTCTGGTGATGTTTGAGGGACGGATGCCAGCTTTGGTCAGTCATTGTTTATTAATCATCAAAGATGACCAAAAGGAGGATGTTTGGGGATTCTGGCAAATCACTGGTGGGTATCGAAGTGTGTCGTCAGAGATGACCGAAATAAGGGTGCTTGAGGGACTGTAATCTGAATATTATCTGAAGATTGCCTTTATAGATATAATCAGAGAAGGCAAAAATATAAATCACTGAACACAGTGATTTTTTAATTACCGTCCTCTTGACACCCCCGCTCATCCTTGCTAGTCTGCAATCAAGGTTATTGTCCCAGCCGATTATCTTGAACAGAGCCTTAGTTCTTTGTGAATTAAGTATGCGTTCTTGGTAGGAACAAGCATTGAGTATGAGCGTGGCTCATATATATTCTCTTGAGGACTGTGCTTAAGTAGTGTTTGGGGATTAGAAATCAACATGCTTGGGAGACATCTTGCTTTTCATCAGAGGATGGATGCTTTGGGGACTATGGGAGGCGAATGGACATAGTCGACGGATCGATCGTCAAGGATGACCAAAAGGAGAATGCTTGTGGACTCAAGGCAACTTTTAAAACATTTTCCAGTTCAGTAACGAAAGCATAACGCTTGGTGAACTAGTCTTAAGAAACTCTAATACGGGTTTCTTTTTTCTTTAGTTTTTTTCGGAGACCTGTTTTTGTTTGTATCAAAATCATTGCACTGAAATTTTTTTAGTAAGTAAAAACCATCAATTGTAGATGGTTTTTATGTATTCATTATCTACCTCCTTTTTTGATTATCAAACCAATTGGTCATCTCTGATGATATGGGAAGAAGCGAAAGAAATAACGACTTTGAAGTCCTCAAGAGAATATATATGAGCCACGCTCATACTCAATGCTTGTTCCTACCAAGAACGCATACTTAATTCACAAAGAACTAAGGCTCTGTTCAAGATAATCGGCTGGGACAATAACCTTGTGATGCAGACTAGCAATAATGAGGGAGGGTGTCAAGAGGGGATATGGCGGTGGTAATCCTCAAAAACTCGCCTAATCTTGACAAAAAGGCAAAAATGTGCTATAAGGACAAGTGAGATTTGTATTATAACTAAAGGAGGAACAGGTCATTGAAAACTCTCAATATTGCAAACAACCCTGAGCATAGGGCTGAACAGCTAAAAAAAGTAGACGCCGATACAGAACGTCTTAGTATTCATCTTAAAAAGCCGGGCATGGAACATGATTATCGGGCAAAAAAGAAGCTTGAACGGCTTATTAATCTCAAGGGGCGATTACAACAGGAGGAAACAAAGAATGTTAACAGCAAATAAACCGATTGAAATTAAAAACGATTTTTTCACCACCGTATCTCCGCTGCTTATCACCTTTGGTGATGGGAAACTTCCTGAAATGCACAAAGACATATTGAGGCAGACCCATACTTTGTTTGGCCAAGCGGTCGCTACCATTCTTGCGGCAGTACAGGCAGGACTTGAATTGGGTGAAACGGAAAGCATACTGATGCTTCCCCTTCATCCCGATCGAGAATTGGAAGATGCCCATAAGCTCATCAAAAAAGAAAAGGGAAATTCATATAACCTTTTCAAAGTTGAGGAGCGTGAAGGGAGATACTGGTTGTATTTCCGTCTTGCGGCAATGAAGGCAAAAGGAGAAAAGGAAGTGATGGCGGCAACCGTTAATGCAACCATTATGCAAGGATTGTTACGCAACTGGTTGCGCAATGCCCCCAAAGAGCTTCCGAGAAGCATGAGGGATGGCGCCTATCAAAAGGCGGCAGAACAACTCTTGTCCTTTATCGAGCTCTGGTACACCGGTGATGCGGCAGGTCAAAAGCCTTCCTATCCCGATACGGCAGAACGATGTCCGACATTGCGAAAGGAAGCGAGGGTTCATGCATTGCATGCAGTAACAGCCCTCTCATCAGGTCTGCAATATGCAAAACGGCGTGACGTCACGCCAGGGAAATTCAAGGATGATGATTTGGCAGGGGACAGGTTGGTATGTATTACTCCTGAATGGATAGAATTTGTACGCAGTCCCAACCCAAAGCGGCTTCCGGTTTTTTTTACCAACGGAACAAGCGGTTCTCCTGTCCAGCTTTTTAAACGAAGCACAAACGGTCGGATCTACGCTTTTCTCCCACTCCTCACTGCAACTGTCGGAGTATTAATGCCTCGACCAGGACAAAAGACTGATTGGTGGTATCCCAGGAAGGACAAGTTTGTTGCCTTGGATTGTTCTAACCCTAAATGGCCTGAGTCGGGTACAGGTATCATGCTTCCTTTGGGACTTGATTCCACGCCGCACAAAAGCAACCCCCATAAAGGGTGGATGGAGCACTATCTTACCGTGTCAGGCGGTATTGGAACGATCTCCATTAAAGAGTTCAAATCTCCGCATCCGAACAGGAAAGGCAAGTCAGGATTAAAACTCCATAAGCAAGGAGATGGCAAGCGGGAGTGGAAATTAGATATTGCCTTGCGTCTGACAACAATGGTATCTCTGCAACCGGAAGTATATGCGGTGCATTTTGCTAAGGATCCAATAGTTCATTGGCGTGATTCACAGGCAGATGAGGTAGGGTCAATGAGTCAATGGGCAGACAAGATCAACGATGCTCTTTCGGAAAAAGAAAAAATGGAAGGAGAGCAGAAGCAGTACCGTTCAGTAACAGGCAAACAGTTTTTTGAGAAAAATCGGGAGTGGACGCGTGCATTGGCACACACCATTGTCGGTGAAGCAAAAAAACGAAATGCTACGTTGGTGGTTGAGCAAATCACCTGGGCTAATAAGGCAGGTGGCAATGCTATTGAAAATCGGAAGTCTTCCATGTGGAATTATTCTGACTTGCTTGCGGGTATAACGCACCAAGCAAACAAAGAAGGGGTGATGCTTGTCATTGTTCCCGACTATCTGCTCAAAAAAGAAATGGCTGTCGCAGCGGGTACTGCAAAATCCAAGGAATGGTGGAGGGCGTATGCCGATGCTCCACCGGAAGATATCACAGGTGCCTTGGTTGCTATAGGACAAGAAAAATTGAAACAAAAAGAAAAGAAGCTTCTGGAAGCTTCACAATAATTAAATCGATACATTCGTCAGACTCATCATCTGACGATTTTTTTATTAAAAAATCACCGTTTTCGGTGATTTTGGTAATTAGTCCCCAAGCATCATTTTTTTCCTGCGCCCCCAAGCATTCTTTTTTTGGTGATGGCAATTTTCTCGTCAAATACGCGATTTACGTCCTCAATCAACTCTTGAGGGTGATTCAGATGCCGCATATGCATGCCCCCAAACACCACCAGAAGATAGATATGAGCCACGCTCATACTTATTACGCTTGTTCCTACCAAGAACGAGTACTCAATTCAATAAAGAACTAAGGCCCTGTTCAAGATAATCGGCTGGGACAATAACCTTGAAAAGCAGACTAGCAGGGGGTAAAGGAGGTGTCAAGAGGAGAAGGTGTCTTGACCTCGTTATCTTGAGGTGCTAGCCTAGCGGGCAGGTGATTATAAGGAGGTGGTGAAAGAAATGAAGATAAACGGCATTCGGTTTATTCATGAACGTGATATCCCTGTTGAGATGATTGATGCAACGATTCGAGGAATAGTGGAAGTGATGGATGTCATGGGTGCGATGGGTAACATGCCTTATCGATATGATGGCCACTGGCAAGGGGGAGGACATGAACAAGACGGCCAGCTGGTTCCGTTTCGAAGCGTTGATTGGTATATCAAATCAGCGACAGAGATACGAAATGGATTTCCAAAAGTTAATGCACAAAGCGTGCTTGCGTATCTTCGCAAACGGTTGGAGCAAGCACCCGAATCGTACATGACCGTGCTTCTTACCAAAGAGCCTCTGGGGGTAACCGAGCAGAGTATTAATTATGTACATGCTCTTGGGCAAACAGGCGTGGGGATAGTTCTTTCCACACACATGTTGGTATATGAACACATAACGGTTCGTGCTCAGTTGATAAAGACAATAGTGATGCATGAGTTAGGTCATATATTTGGTCTTCTGACGAGAGCGTATGATATTACTGATAACAATGGCGTGCACTGCTCCAATATTTGCATAATGCGGCATGCGGGGACGGTTGTTGTTTGGAAAAGTCATACCTTGGATCGTTTGTTTCTCGGCTCATTTTGTGAAGAGTGCAGGAGGGATCTTGTTGCAAATTTTAAAACACTGAAACCATAACAAAAGAGGCTCAAATAATGAGACCTCTTTTTTAATTGCCTAATATCTACCTTACCGCATCAAACCGATCTGACATAACCTGCCAGTCGATGGCATTCCAAAAGCTTTCTATGTAATCAGCGCGCTTGAGGCCGTAGTCAATCATGAATGCGTGCTCGAAAACATCCATCACCAGGATGGGGGTACAAGTGGCAAGATGACCGACATCATGTTCATTGATCCATACGTTGAACAGGTGCTTTGATACGGGATCCATACACAACACTGCCCAGCCGATGCCGCGCATCTTACCGACATTGACAAATATCTCTTTCCATTTGTCCGGACCACCAAACTGCTCGGTCATTTTTTTTACCATGGGGCTTTCCCAAAGGGCGCTTGCATCCTTTTTTTCATTGGTCATGTTGTCAAAATACAGCTCATGCATGCGCATGCCGTTAAATTCCCAGCCGAACCGTCGCTTGATTTCTGAATATTCTGGTTTTGCCATTGTTCCCGCCTCAAGCATTTCGTGCATGGTGGTGTGGAGGGTGTTGCTATTGGTCACATACCCTTGATAGAGCGTGAAATGGTTTTTGAGCATCTCGTCACTAAAACCGGCAGTACCCAGCAATCGGTCGTAGTTTTTTGCTTCAAACATAAAGCGTAATTAAGAGTTATGCGATTT
>CAYHKW010000044.1:0-8427 GCA_964357385.1 uncultured Gammaproteobacteria bacterium | reverse complement strand
AAGCTACAAAGTCTCCGGTGGTTTGCATGGAGTTGGTGTTTCCGTAGTAAACGCACTTTCGACAAATTTGCGTGCAGAAGTCCGTCGTGATGGCAAAACCTACGCTCAGGATTTTGAAATCGGTAAACCCGTCAAAAAGCTTCAAGCGATTGGTCCTGGTAAAGGAACCGGTACCACGATTGCCTTCAAAGCTGATGGCACCATTTTTTCAACATTGGAATTTGACTGGGAAACCGTCGTTGATCACCTTCGCCAACAAGCATATCTCACCAAAGGCGTAAAACTCACCGTTCGAGATCAACGCGTTGATGAGAACACGCCTGCCTATTCGTTTTATTTTGAGGGTGGTATTGCTTCTTATGTCAACCATCTCAATCGCAAGCGTGAACCAAAACACGAAGATATTTTTTATGTCGAAAAACAATACGACGAAAAAGTCTACGTTGAGGTAGCAGTACAATATGTAGAAGAATACAAAGAACACTTATTTGCCTTTACCAACAACATCCTCAACCCTGAAGGCGGTATGCATGTACAAGGATTTCGTACCGCACTTACTCGTACGATCAACTCCTATGCTCGCGAAAAGAAGTTTCTCAAAGACAAAGAAGACAACTTGACCGGTGATGATGTGCGCGAAGGATTGGTCTGTATTATTAGTGTCAAAATCCCTGAGCCACAGTTTGAAGGACAAACTAAGGCAAAATTAGGAAATATCGAAGCAAAGCCTGCTGTCGAATCAGTATTTGGTGAAGCATTTGCCATCTTTTTGGAAGAACATCCAAAGGATGCAGAAGCAATCATGGGAAAATGTCTGTTAGCGGCGCGTGCCCGTGTTGCTGCTCGAAGCGCTCGTGATGCAGTACTGCGTAAAGGCGTACTTGATGGTCTTACGTTGCCAGGAAAACTTTCTGATTGTTCATCAAAAGATCCTAAGATTTCAGAAATCTATCTTGTTGAGGGAGATTCCGCAGGTGGATGTTTTTCAGGAGATACAAACATTGCACTTGCCGATGGCCGCAATCTTTCATTTAAAGAGATTGTAGAGGAGAACAACGAGGGTAAAGAGCATTTTTGCTATACCATCAAAGAAGATGGCGGTATTGGAATTGGAAAAATTGAACACCCGCGCATTACAAAAAAAGATACGAATGTAATTAAAGTTATTCTCGACAACGATGAAGAGATTGTCTGTACTCCTGACCACAAATTCATGCTCCGCGATGGGTCATATAAGGAAGCGAGGGATTTATGTTCAACAGACTCACTCATGCCGTTGCGTCGCCAGCTATCTCGTTTGGGTAAAAGAATCACTATTGAGGGATACGAGATGGTATATGATCCGAAGGATCTACGCTGGATATTCACTCACATGTTATCTGACCAGTATAATCTTGAGTCAGGTATTGATGACATGGGGAATGGCGAGCATCGCCATCACCTTGATTTCAACAAACGAAATAATAATCCGACGAATATCAAACGTCTTACAAAAGAAGGGCATCTTGAACATCATCGAGCACATGCAAAAGTTACACTCCAAAGACCTGATGTTCTCGAAAAATTAGCAGAACTTCGAAAAACAAAAGAATATCGTGATAAAATTAGTGCAGCTATGCTTAAAATGCGTGATGAATTAAGCATTCGAGGGAAAAAACAATGGGAAAATGAAGAATACAAGCAGTACATGACAGAAAAGTATTTGGAGTTTTATTATGGTAACAAGGAATTTAGAGCCGAAACCCTTGCGCGGTTGGATGCAGAACAAAAAAAATACTGGGCTTCTTCAGAGCACCGCCAAGAACAATCAGTACGTACTAAAGAATTTTTTGCAAGCCATCCGGACAGAAAAGAAAAACTTTCTAGCACCGCAAAAGATCAATGGAACGATGAAGCGCTTCTTGAGTGGCGTCGTGAAAAAACCTCTACCCAATGGACTCCTGAATTTCGTGCAAAACGTAAGGAGGCGTATGATCGTACCTATTTCCTCCATACTATGGGGCTCCTGCGCACTCTCTATGAATCTGCGGGAAATGTGGAGGCGAATCAATTCGAAGAGTTAAGAAAGATTGCAAACAATAAAAATATTCTTTCTTATAGAACTTTTATATCGCGATTCTTTAATGACGATTCTCAACAACTGAGTGAGGCTGTTGCTCACTACAATCACAAGATCAAAAGAATCGAGAACGTGTCACAGACAATAGACGTCTATGACATCGAAGTGCCTGGCACACACAACTTTGCTCTTGCCTCAGGGGTATTTGTCCACAACAGTGCCAAACAAGGACGTAATCGTGAGTTCCAAGCAATCCTGCCGTTGAAGGGTAAAATTCTCAACGTCGAACGTGCTCGTCTTGATAAGATTTTGGCATTTGCTGAAATCAAATCGTTGATCATCGCACTGGGAACCAACATCGGCGAGCAGTTTGATATCAACAATCTTCGTTATCATCGCGTTATCATCATGACCGACGCTGACGTTGATGGTGCCCACATCCGCCCCCTTATCTTAACCTTGTTCTATCGTTACTTCCCTGATCTCATCAACGCCGGCCATATTTTCATTGCACAACCACCCCTCTATCGTGTTCAATTTGGCAAAGACGTCCGCTATGTATTTAGTGATGAAGAGCTTCAAGCAACCAAAGATGATATGGTCGCTGCAGTGGCAAGCCGCAAAGCAGCAAAAGGAAAGAAGGGCGAAGAAGAGCCAGTGGTGATTGTTGAAGAGGATGCAGAGCCACAAGATGAAACCTTTGAAAGTGATGAACCAGGTACTGAAGTGGTCCAGACCGGTCCCAAGATCTCTATCCAGCGATACAAAGGTTTGGGTGAAATGAACCCTGACCAGCTGTGGGATACCACCATGAACCCAGAAACTCGCGTCATGAAGCAAGTCACCATTGAGGATGCTGAACACGCTGATGAGGTCTTTGATGTTCTGATGGGCGCTGCAGTGGAACCACGTAAGCGTTTTATCCAAATTCACGCAAAAAGTGCTAAAAATATCGATATTTAAGGCATTTTTGGTGGTACCGCCGCTATATTTGACAAATTCCCCGATTTCCCTTACTATAAAGGCACATTCAAAAGCCTCTCGGGGCTTTTTAATTTAGAGTATAATAGACATATGGCAAAGATTATCAACGGTATAAAACAGTACTTCGTCGGATCCTACCAGGAACTTAAACTGGTCGTCTGGCCGACACGCAAACAAGTTATTCGCGATACGACCCTTGTGGTGGTATTTAGTCTTGTTGTTGCCATATTTTTGGGTGCTCTTGACCTCCTTTTTAACTTTGGTCTTGAGAAAATTCTTTCGCTTAAATAACTATGGCAAAACAAACCTCCAATTTAGGAAAACGTTGGTACGCAATCCACACCTACTCAGGATATGAGGAAAATGTGGTACGAAACCTCAAACAGCGTATTGAATCAATGGACATGGAAGACACTATCTTTAATGTCCTTATCCCTACCGAACGAAAGATCAAAATCAAGAACGGAAAGCGAAAAACCGTTATTGAAAAGATTTTTCCCGGCTATGTGCTTGTTGAAATGGTTGTAACCGATGATTCATGGTATGTGGTGCGTAACACCCCTAATGTTACCGGATTTATCGGTACCGGCACGGTTCCTACCCCTGTTTCTGAGGAAGAAATCGAGTTCCTTATGAAGCGTATGGGCGCAGAAGAGCCCAAATATAAGATCGATGTGTCTGAAGGAACCCCGGTACAGATCACTGATGGTCCATTTAAAGGCTTTGAAGGTAAAGTGGCAGAAATTGACGAAGCACGCGGAAAGATTAAGGTGTTGGTAACGGTATTCGGCCGTGAAACCCCTGTCGAGCTTGACTTTTTACAGGTAAAGAAGACATAATAGCAACCATATGGCAAAGAAAGTAAAAGCACTCATCAAATTGGCACTCCCCGCAGGTAAAGCAACCCCTGCGCCTCCTGTTGGTCCAGCACTCGGTCAGCATGGTCTTAACATTGCTGAATTCTGTCAGAAATATAATGCTGCGACGCAAGGTCGTGACGAAATCACCCCGGTAGAGATTACGGTATATGAAGATCGCACCTACTCATTTGTTTTGAAGACCCCTCCTGCTTCTGAATTGATCAAAACAGCAATTGGTATCACTGCAGGCTCAGCAAAGCCTCAATCAATCAAGGTAGGTAAAATCACTCGCGCACAGCTCGAAGCAATTGCAACGCGCAAAATGGCTGACTTGAACGCAAAAACAATGGACGCAGCAGTCAACATCATTGCAGGTACCGCTCGTCAGATGGGCGTTGAAGTAAAAGATTAATTATTTTTTATCGTGGGAGGGTCTATTAAACAACGACCTGATTGAACCACTACAATTATATGGTACGAATCAAAAGCAAGAAGTTTCAAGAAGGATTAGCAAAGATCGATGAAAAAAAGCGCTATCCTGCCGCAGAAGCAATCGCTCTCATCAAATCTATTGCATTTGAAAAATTTGACGCATCTCTTGAGGTGCATATTCGAACCGGTGTCGACGCTCGCAAAGGCGACCAGCTGGTGCGTGCATCCGTAATCTTGCCCCATGGTACGGGTAAAACCATGCGTGTTGCCGTATTTGCTGAAGGTGAAAAACTTACTGAAGCAAAGGCAGCGGGCGCCGATGTTGCTGGCGACAAGGATCTTATTGAAGAGATCAAAAAGACGGGTAAAGCTGATTTTGATGTAGCCATCGCTACTCCTGACATGATGAAAAACATGGCGGTAATCGCAAAAGTTCTTGGTCCCCGCGGTCTCATGCCTTCACCAAAGAACGATACCGTTACCAACAACATAAAACAGGCAGTTGAAAATGCTAAAAAAGGTAAGGTGGACTTCCGTAACGACTCCTCAGCAAACATCCACCAAGCAGTCGGCAAACTTTCTTTTACTGACGAACAGCTTTTGGAAAACTATAAGACATTCATTGATTCAGTAAAACGTGCTCGCCCTTCAACGGCAAAAGGTACGTTCTTCAAAAACATCACCATGAGCTCAACGATGGGTCCTGCGGTGATGATCGTTATTGATTAGTTATTCTTTAATTTTTACTTTCTATGGCTTTGCTTGCCACCATGGACATCACCTCAAAAGGGTGGGTTTTGTTTACACAACAATTACGTGATTTATGGAAGAAAACATGGCTGTCTTTGATTTTTATTGTTATTGGAAACCTGCTAATCCTTGTAGCCGATGAAACCTTCCCCGCTATGTGGGTTCCTAACATGGCGCTCTCAATAGTACTAACCTTGTTAGGACTTCTTTTGCTGGCCTATTTTTACAGCCACATTTACGTAACAGCAACACGTATTTTATGGACAGGCTATGGACAAGAGTATACCAATACCCTATCGACCACTAAACTCATATTGTCATTCTTGTTTGTTTCTATATTTTCAAGCCTTATTATTGGAATAGGGTTTTTATTGCTTATCATCCCTGGTATTATGTTCTTAACATGGTATCAATTTGCTCAGTATACCTTATTGATTGATAACCAGCATGGTTTGAAAGCGTTAAAAACAAGTAAGGAATTAGTAAAGGGCAGGTTTTGGGCAGTGCTAGGACGAATGATATTATTGATGATCATCTTTGTTGTTTTCTCATTTGTCACCGACATTCCAGAGAAAATTATTCTATATATCTTTGATCAGACAAATACTGGCGTAACATCCCATGCACTTTGGATGTTATTCGCAAGTACAATATCAATGATAGGCGCATTTTTTGTAGGACTATTCGCACTTGCTGCCGATCTTGTTTTTTTTCATAATGTCAAAACAACGCCCGTCCAGGAAACAACAAAGGTATAATTACGTTTTGCATCTCTCATGCCTCTTCCCTACGACACCACCATTGGTCTTGAAATCCACGTGCAGCTCAATACTGCATCAAAGATGTTTTGTCGTTGCTCAAATGATGCACAAGGTGCCGAGCCAAACACTCTCATCTGCCCTATTTGTTTAGGTCATCCCGGTACATTGCCCGTCATCAACGGCGAAGCGATCAATAAAGGGGCTCGTATGGCCTTAGCGTTGCAATGCACCATCAATCCCCTTTCAAAGTTTGACCGCAAAAACTATTTTTACCCTGATCTCCCCAAAGGCTATCAAATTTCACAATATGATCAGCCAGTGGGTAAAGACGGATATATCGATATTGAGATCACTGGCGCTCCCGAAGGTCAACGTACATCCGCCCACATCCGCTTCAATCGTCTTCACATGGAAGAGGACGCAGCAAAGCTGATTCATGATGGCGGTAGCTCTCTTGTTGACTACAATCGTGGCGGAACTCCGCTCATGGAAATCGTTACTGAGCCTGACATTGCCTCTCCTCTTGAAGCAAAACTTTTTTTGCATGAGTTGCGCCTCATTTCCCGATACTTAGGCGCATCAGAGGCAGACATGGAAAAAGGGCATCTGCGCTGTGATGCAAACGTCTCGGTTCAGCTTGAACAAAATGGTATACGGGTAAGCACCCCTATCTCTGAAATCAAAAACCTCAACTCCTTCAAATCAGTTGAGGCGGCTTTGACCTATGAAGCAGAGCGTCTCTATCAGGATTTTATTTCCGGCGGTGAGACTTCTACACGAAAAAATAAAATAACGGTTGGCTGGGATGAGCACAAGCAACTCACCACGATGCAGCGAGGCAAGGAAGAGGCGCATGATTACAAATACTTTCCTGAACCAGACCTTCCCCCGCTTCACTTTTCACTCGATGATATTGCGGCACTCAAAGCAAGCCTTCCTGAACTGCCGGCAAACCGACGAGTACGATTGGTGAGTGAGTATGCCATCAGCCCTGCTGATGCGCGGATTTTGGTTGACGATAAGGATTTGTCGAACTATTTTGAAAAATCTACCTCTGAACTAGCAGAATGGATGAATACAGACGGCAACCACAACGAAGAACTAGGAAACCGTGCCTACCAACTGCTCGCCAACTGGCTTTTGAACCGTTTTATGGCCGTACTCAATGATAAGAAGATTGACATTACTGATACGAAGGTTACTGCGGAAAATTTTGCACAATTAGTTGCCCGTATTGCAGAAAAGAAAATTAACAGCACCGGCGCACAAGAAGTACTTCTGGAAATGATCGAAACAGGTCTTGATCCCGATTCAATTATCAAAGAAAAAGGGCTTGAGCAGGTAAGCGATGAAGGACTTATTAAGGAACTCTGCCAAAAAATCATTGACGCAAACGAAAAAGTGGTTACTGAATACAAATCAGGAAAAGAAAACGTACTCATGTTCCTTGTCGGTCAGGTGATGAAGGAATCGAAAGGAAAAGCACAGCCAGAGATGGTGAAGGATATTTTGAAGGGGTTGCTTGCTCAGTAAGATTATCTACAAACGGTTTCAGTAATTCTTTTCAAAAACATGTCAAAAAGGATTCTTAGTGTAGCGACAACCATTGCATTTGGACTTCTGTTACTATTGGCTGATCACGTGGGGTTACTATCCTTTATTTCGTCCCATGTCAATCTGCAATTAAAGGTACAGCTGATTATTTATATAATCACTCCAATCTTCAGTATCGTATTCATTATTTTGGGTGTATTTAGACTCATAAAGGGTATTGAGATACTCAAAAAACCAAACAAAGGATATCTCAGCGAAGATGATATACCGGGAGAAAAACCGAAAATCTTGACTAAATGGTATGATGTAATGGCCGATAAGATCGCGTATGCGGGGCCGAAACTTTTCCTCGGCGTTGCTGCAATTATCGTAGGTCTGGGATTTTTAAAAGTCTCATTTGATTACTTCTTTCGATAGATAGACTAAGACAATAGCATCACTGTTGTCTTATTTTTTTACAAAAAATTTCTGGATTTCTTCTATCGCCTTCTCGTTTGTCTTTACCCACACAATACGCTTATCTTTACGAAACCATGTCATCTGGCGACGGGCAAAGCCATGGATGGCATATTTGAGGCGCTGGACCATTTCTTCTTTGGTTTCCCATTCTCCTTGGATATATTGCAAACAAAAACGATATTCCTGCCCGAAATCGTAAAGACGTTTTTCATCTACTCCCCCATTAAGTAACTCTTGCACCTCCTCAATCATCCCCTCTGTGATGCGTTCGTCCACTCTCTGGTCGATCCGACGATACAGTTCATCCCGGGATACGTCGATACCTAACATCAAGGCATCATATGATGCCTCTCCTTTCTTTTTCTCTTTAAAAAAAGATTGACCGGTTGTGTGATTCACCTCCAGCGCCCGTACTACCCGACGTTTGTTGTCCAAGTCAATATTGTCATAACTTTCCGGGTCTGTTTTTTGTAACAATACAACCAACTCGTCAAGTGATTTTCCCTCAAGCTCCTCGCGATATGCTAAGTCTTCTTCGCCTGTTGATATTTCAAAATTATCCACGACT
>CAYHKW010000043.1:0-9080 GCA_964357385.1 uncultured Gammaproteobacteria bacterium | reverse complement strand
ATGTTTCTCTTGGTAGTCCCACGGGGAATCGAACCCCGATTTGGTCCGTGAGAGGGACCCGTCCTAACCGTTAGACGATGGGACCATTATTACGTCCATTCAGACGTTTGTCGCACCAATAACTCACTTGCCTTCTCCGGCTCGGCCATAACCTCTTTTACAATACGTTCCATTCTCATACCTTGAGATCCTTTGATCAGGAGAACATCTCCTTTTTTCATGAGATTCTGTACTGTTTTTCGTGCGTCATCGGACGTATCAAAACACAAAACCGATGCCGTGTCAACGCCTGTCGCAACTGCCGACTCGGCGAGCATACGACCCGAAGAGCCGATGGTGAAAAGCATATCGATTCCCAAAGCCGCCACCAACTCCCCTGCTTCCCTGTGGGCTTGCTCGGTAAAACTTCCCAGCTCAAGCATATCACCCAAAACGGCAATCTTACGGCTTCCGCTTACAACCTGGAATCCTGCTAGTGTTTCTAATGCTACTTTTACTGCCAGCGGTGAAGAATTGTACGTATCGTCAATGAGCAGCGTATGCTTTATACCCGGCAATACATTCATGCGACCAGCAGGACTTTGGTATCCGCGCAATCCGGATGCAATTTCATGCAAGCTCATATCGTAGACAACCCCTACGCACGCTGCCGCAGCAATACCATACACATGTTGAATACCGACAATATTGGGAAGATCAACATCGACATCCTGTCCTTTGTATGACAGCTTTGCGACCATGCCAATGAGCTGCTTATCATCCGGATCAAAGGAATTATGCTGATGAACATGTTCGATCTTCATGTCAGCGCCAGGAGAGGTGCCAAAGGTCATCACCCGTGCTTTAGTCGTATCGACTAACGACATCACATTCTTATCATCAGCATTCAAAATCGCCCAGCTTTGATTATCGACAAGCTTTCGAATCAATGTCCCTTTTTCTTTTATGAGCTGCTCTAACGTACCAAATCCTTCGAGGTGCGCAGGAGCAATGGCGGTAATCACCGACACTTTTGGCATAGCGATATCCATAAGATAGGTGATATCACCCGGCTTGTCAGCGCCCATCTCAAGCACAAGAATCCACGGATAATTTTTTGCATAATGAAATAGCAGACCCGTGCCTTTCCACAACAAGGCAATCCATTTTGTAATAGACCGACCTGCGCTGGTTGAGCCAAGGATCACCAAGGGTAACCCAATTTCATTGTTGTAGTTCTTTGATGCCGCACGCACAAGATAGTTTGTCTTGAGTATGGCGGCAATCGCTTCTTTTGCCGTTGTTTTTCCTACGCTTCCGGTAATACCAATGATATCCGGCTTATACTTGCGTAGTATTGCCCGGCTGAGATTAAACAGTAATTGTTGGATAATGGTCTTCATTTGTTGATTTGATGAATCGGCGGGACATCTTCCGTATAATCATACGGTACTTCATAATACGTGAGCAAAAACTTCGCAAGGTCTCCAAATAGCGGAGCTGCGGAACTTTCGGCCCACATGACATCGCGAGGGTGATCGATTTTGACAAGCATGGCAAATCGAGGATTGTTCACGGGTGCAAACCCAGCAAACGAACCAATCGTTACGCCTGATTGATATCCCTTGCCATCACTACGAGGAACTTCTGCAGTTCCCGTTTTTCCTGCAACGTAATAGTGTTTGACTCCCGCTTGTGTTCCGTGCCCTTTTTCAACTACCGTAACCATCATACCACCCGTAAGGGCGGCAGTTCGTGTGGAAATAACCCTGCCGCTGCATTGCCCTTCCTTATTTTTCACCCGACATGCTTCTTTGGGTTCTGTCTGCACCTTTGTACCGTCCTGTTTGATTACTTCATCAACGATATAGGGTTGCATCATCACTCCTCCGTTGGCAATAGTAGCAAACGCACTGGTGATCTGTAAGGGGGTCATGGTAATACCTTGTCCAAAGGAAGCGGTAGCAAGATAAATTTCAGGCTTTTCATCAAGCGAGGAAATATTGCCGCCTACCTCAGAATCAAGCTCAATACCGGTCGGTGCGCCAAACCCGTATGATTTGATATATTTTCTAAAATCCTCCAAGCCTACTGTTTTTGCAATAAACGCGGTTCCGGTGTTAAGCGACTTATCAAGTACATCAGTCATCGTCTGGACGCCATGCGCCTTGCGGTCAGAGTTGCGAATCGTATATTTTCCAAACACCAATTCACCCGTATCATTGTAGGTCGAATCGGGAGATATTTTCCCTAGATCAATCCCGATCGATACCGTTAAAGGCTTAAAAATAGATCCTGGTTCGTACGGCGTAAATATGGCGGGGTTCGGCAAGGTTGAGAGTGGCACTTTGCCGTATTCAGTAGGATCAAAATCCGGCGTACTGCACATAGCAATAATTGCCCCCGTTTGAGGGTTCATAATCACCACACTCCCTCCGTCAGCACCATGTTTTGCAACCCATGCCTTCAACTTTGTGCAGGCAGTTGTTTGAATTACCCGATCAATCGTCAACACAAGACTGCTGCCATCAACCGCCTCCGTTACATGCTTTTCACCAATAGGAATAAGTGCGCCAACCACATCGGTTTCAAATTTCAACGATCCTTCGCGGCCTTTCAAAATATCATTGTAGTAGCCTTCAAGACCATATCGCCCCTTATTCTTGTCAGCATTGCTCACATACCCAAATATCTGCCCCCCTAGTTCCTTTTCAGGATAAAAACGATAGGTTTCCTCACTAAAATACAGCCCCACAAAGTTCAATGCCTTAATTTGATCCATTTGCTCGTCCGTAAGTTTCTTTTTCAAAATCATGTACGGCACATCTGATCGTGAAAGCTTATCCTTGAGCTCATTGGGTTCCATTTGTAAAATCGAAGCAAGGCTATTCGCCATGCCTTCCGGGTCGGAAATAATGCGAGGATTAGCGGTCAGCATCTGATATTGCCGGTCAGTCACCGCTGGAAACAATCGCTCCCCTGCAACACTGAGAAGATACGGCTGATCAGACCCTTCGCTTCCTTTCTCGCGCAAATAGATGTTGCCCCGTTTAGGAAACAATTTTTGAAAAAAAACATGTTCGCCGTCCGCCAACGCTTTGTACTCGGTATAGCTCAAGACTTGCAAATTAAACAATCGCAACCCCAGCAGACATGCAAGCACAACAACAAACGCTTTGAGTACACTCAAGCGATCAAAAGAAAGCTTCTTTTTCTTTGGCTTTTCTGCATTTGTAGGTTCGTCAGGCATGCGAAAAAAGTGTCAGTGAATAACAGAGTAGAATACCATGCCGGACACTAAATGATCAATATTATCGAACAGCGACCGGTTGGTCAGTTGAAATAAAGTCGAGTTTGTCGGTAGAAACAAGCTTCATGCTTTCCATGCGCTGATGTACGTTTGCCATAGATTGACGTTCGATGGCGTGAAGCTGTAATTTTTCGTTATCTGCCTGGAGTTTTTCCACGTTTCGCTGAAGTTCCTTTATACGATACCCCTTCGTCGACAAACCATTCACCTGCACGAGGTACACTACCCCGAGGGCGACGCTTGTCAAAAGAAGAATCGCATTAAGACGCGTTAATTTTTCACGTGAAATATTCGCTTTTCGCAATTGAACCAAAGAAGAAGTGATTTGGCGTGCTTTTATTTTATAAAACGAATTGGACATGGCATGGGTATTTAGTATTTGAATTTTATAACTGCTCTAGAGCCACTCGATTGCACGCAGTTTTGCACTTCGAGAAGGAGAGTTTTTGAGTACTTCCTGACGCGTCGGAACAACCACTTTTTTGGTCAGGACCATTGCTCGTTTTTCCTTGCCCCAATCCCTGAACACATTTTTTACAATGCGATCTTCAAGGGAATGAAAGGTAAGGACGACGACACGACTGCCGCTATGCAAGAGTTGTGGAATATCTTCCAGTGTCCGTTTCAGAACCCCCAACTCATCATTGACCACCATGCGCAATGCTTGGAAGGTCTTGGTTGCAGGATGTGCCTTGCCATGACGAGAAAGAACCGATTCGATCACGCTGACAAGATCAAACGTGGTTTCAAACCGTTTTTTTCGCCGTGCCAGCACGATAGCGTTTGCGATGCGCCGAGACGCTCGCTCCTCCCCGTACTGATAGATCGCATCCGCAATCTCTTGTTCCTTGCAGCTGTTCAGGATCACTCCAGCTGTCAGATCTTGTTCCGGATCAAGACGCATATCAAGCGGTTCATCCACCTGAAATGAGAATCCTCGACCACTGCGTTTCAGCAGATCCATCGAAAGACCCAAATCATAGAGAATGCCGTCCACTTGGCTAAACCCATGCCTGGTAGCCAAATGAACAACATCCCTAAAATTGCCCTGCGCCAGCACGAGCCGCTTCCCATATTGCTTGAGATGGGTTGCCGCTTGTGAAAGCGCGTCCGGATTCGCGTCGATCCCCAAGACTCTCCCTTTGGGACCGTTGCGTTCCAAAATCATTGCCGTATGCCCCGCTCCTCCGAGCGTGCAATCGACATACTCTCCATTTGAATGAACACGCAAGTACTCAATCACTTCTTGTGGCATCACCGACTGGTGAGTGGTCATATACCGAGTGCGCCGAGCTGCTCTGCGATTTGCTCGCTCTGGCTCTCTGTATGCTTCTTGTATGTTTGCCACACTTCCTCAGACCATATTTCGATGCGGTTGTATAACCCCGCAACGACCACTTTTTTCCCGAGGCTGCCATATGCTCGGAGATAGTCTGGCAAAATAATCCGACCTTGTTTGTCCAGTGAAACGTCCATTGCCCCCGCAAGCATGTGTCGGGCGAATGCACGATTATTGGACTGTGTAATGGGAAGTGCTGCCACCTCAGCAGCAATCTTTTCCCATTCTTTTGCGGTATAGAGAACTAAATGATTCTCTAAACCCTTCGTAACCACGGCTCCTTTTGAAAGTTCTTTGCGGTACTTCACCGGTACCGCCATGCGACCCTTTTCATCAACTGAGTGATAGTACTCGCCGATAAACATAGCTAAGCGAGGAATTGGTTAACAAAAACCGAAGCGTAGCCGAGTACTACGTCCTTGTGGTGAACCATCAGGAGCACAAATTGGAGCATGAAACCGTTCGTTATGTATTATTCGAGGTGAACTATGCACTGATTCAGCAGGCTTATCCCCACTTTCTCCCACTTTTCACCTCACAATTGGTATTATACACCACTTTAAGTACTTTTTCTAGTGGTTTATACACAGGGCTCTTTTGGTATTCGGGAATTTTTGAGAAAAAGAAAAACTCTCTTTACAGAGAGCTGTTTAAATATTGAAATCTTAATGTCGCTACTATTCCAAAATCGGTCGACCCACTTATTTGCACAATGAGCATGTCTCAGTACATTCCTCGGCCAACCAAAATGATATTGGGCTATTGTCTTCATCTAAAACTAATACGAAACCGTAGAAGCAAAGAATCAAAAGCAAAAAAAATTGCATAGGATACATTTGCTTGTCCTGCCAAAGTATCCATATCATATTAACCATCAACCCTACATCAAATACTACTGCTAGGATTTTTAACATAAGCCATTGTCTGCGTTGATGAACACAGCAATCACACAAGCACTCTATCATTATCAATCCCCCCTTCCTTACATATAATTTTTAATGAACCATCAATTCCTCAGGCACGATCAACGAATCAGGTCGCAAAACGATCGGGGTGTTGATCATCAACTCTATATTATTAGGCCCACTCGCAAGCGGAGTATATGTGAGAAGCTGTATTCCATATTGTGTTGTCACAACGGGAATCTGCGGCGCTCCCTGAAACGCCAGAGCTCCTCTGGTAAGAACCCTCAGACTGGCAAGTTTGTCCCAATAGCTCAAAAGAAAAAACAAGAATTCCTGATACGTAGCATCATGGAAGCCTTCAAATACCTTCCCTTGAGGTTGACGTAAATAAATCTCCCATGACCCATACTGAGGCATCCTTGGTGATTGAAATCCCGCACGGAACATAGCGTTCTTGACTTTTAGACCCGCCCTTACCAGTTCCTTCATAATTTCTACTTCTGGTATGTCCTGAACAATCAATGGATACCGTGTTCCGGGCTGGATCATTTTGTCTGCTACTCTAATCATTTCTATTACCTCACTCCTATAAAAATAAAGAACACGGTCATCAGACTACCGTGTTCTGAGACAAAAGTCAAGGTGTCTCCTGCTATTCCTCCCCATGAGTCTTGAGCAGCTCTTTGAGTTCTTTCTTTGCCTTCTCAAGCTTGGGGTTAATAACGATTTGGCAGTATGGTTGTGAGGAATTCTTTTCATAATAATCCTTATGATACCCTTCCGCCTCATAAAAGTGTTCAAGCGGTTTTACTTCGGTGGTGATCCGCCCACCCTCTTTTGAAGTCTCTTCAAGCTCTTTGATAAAGCGTGTCGCCTCCTCTTTCTGTTCGTCGGTGGTGGTCAGAATGATTGAGCGGTACTGGGTTCCGACATCATTACCCTGACGATTGAGTGTGGTGGAATCATGGGAAGTAAAAAATATCGTTAACAGATTGCGATAAGAGATAATAGAAGGATCATATTCGACACGAATGACCTCCGCATGGCCCGTCTGACCAGAACAGACCGCTTCGTACGTTGGATTAAGCATCTCCCCTCCTGCATATCCTGGCATTACTGACACCACCCCGCGAAACATTTTAAACACAGCTTCGGTACACCAGAAGCACCCTCCCCCGAAGATAGCGGTTTCTGTAGGCATATTACTTCTCTTTCGGTTTAGAAATATTCGGTTCACTGCCGTATTCCGGCACAACAATAGTATTAATGTGATTCTTTTTCAGCTCTATGATTCCCAACGCTGCCGTCTGACCTACCGGCCGTTCATCAGGCATGGGGATACCAACAGCAGGAATAGAAAGACTAAAGGAAAGGGTATTTGCCACAACAATACCACTGCGCAAGCTAGAAAATGTCCCTGGGCCGCTATTGACGATAATTCCCTTGAGGGACTCAAGAACTATGCCGTTTTCTTTGAGTGCGCGAATAATCCCCATCAACGGATCCATATGCCCATTACCTTCCGGTACCACTGACACCACACTTGCCACCCCTGCCACATCAGCGAGAGCAACCCACGCCTTGTCTTTATATGCTGTGTTTATAATGAGATACATAAATAGAAAAATATATACTGAGGGCTCTTAGGGTGTTACACGAAGCGAGCACTTCCGGGGCGCAGACCGTGTAATACCCTAAGAGCCCATACGCCACTAACGTTTTGCTCGCAACACTGCCAACGGAAATTCTATCGTTGCGGTAACAATACGTCGCCATCGACGAATCGGCTGAGCAGCAAGTCGGAATAACCACTCAAGCCCCAGAGCACGTATAACTCTTGACGCGCGCGGGACAACCCCTGCTGCATAATCAAGCGCACCCCCGACCCCTATAGCAATTTTTACTGAGGGAAGTTCTTTGAGATGCTGCGCAATCCAAACATCTTGCTTGGGTGCACCATACGCCACCAACAACACATCAGGTGCGACCGCTCGGATCTCGTCCAACAGCGCTTGCATTTCTGCTTCTTTGAAAAACTCTTTAAAGTAGGGCTCATTACTTCCTTGCTCGGAAATCCCTCCCCGCATGCCCACAATATTGAGTTCTGGGTATGCCCGACGAAATGCAGTAGCTGCTTTTTGTAATACCTCATCTGACCGAGACCCAAGCAAATACATCCGTTTCCCTTCTTGAGCACACAGTTGCGCAAGATCCCAACAAAAATCAGTACCAGTGATCCGGACAAGCTGACCTTGCGCGCCATACAAATACTTTGATGCAAACACAATCCCTGCACCATCAGCGATCGCAATATCGGCGCTATTGAGGATCTGCGCAAAGGAACGATCACGCTGTGCAGCCATTACGTATTCAGGATTGACCGTAACAATATGATGCGACATCGTCGAAGCAAGCCATTCAATGCAAAGCTTTCGTAGTTGCTCTAATGAAATTTGATGAATTTTCACTCCCAAAATGGAGCGTGTTTGAATTAGCATATGCCAAACCGTAACAGATTCTTCTACTTTTTGCCACCCTCATGAATAAAAAGCCCGGTAAGCAACTTCGCAATCTCAGTAACCACAAAGTATCCTAATACCAGACTCCCCACCACAACCATGTTGCTATATGATGGCGTAGTGAACCCTAACCACGAATGCCCTATAGGGGTAAAGGGCAGTGCTATCGTACAGAATGCCGCAACAAGAGAAAGAAACACCAGGATTGGAGCAGGGGGTACGGCGCGCCAAAACGGACGCATGGTACGAATGGAAAACAACAAGATAAGTTCAGTCAACGACGATCCCATGAACCACATTGTCCGAAGCACTTCCTGACCTTGCCCGACAAAATACCCAAAGAATGCAAAATCAAACATCGTGCTTACCGACCCCAACAACAGCGCCACCACAATGATATCGCGCACATGGTAACGCTGCGGCTTGGTTCCTACCACGTTATCGTGCCGATCAGCGGCAATCGCCACCATTGGTCCATCAGTGAAGAGGTTTAATAATAAAATCTGCACCGGCAACAAAGGAAGCCATGGCAAGGTAAGGGTTGCAAATGCAAGAGCATAAAAATTTCCCATGTTTGACGTCAATGTGGCACGGACGTACTTGATCGTATTGGAAAATACCATACGCCCCTCTTTGATCCCGAGAATAATCGATCCCAAATCTTTTTGCGTCAAAATAATCGGTGCGCTGTCTTTTGCCATTTCTGATGCGTTATTCACCGCCAACCCCACATGAGCAAGCCGCAATCCCGGAGCGTCGTTAAATCCATCTCCCAAAAACGCTACCACATGCCCCAGATGTTTAAACCGCTCAATAATCTCAAGCTTTTGCAGCGGCATCACTCGCGCAAATGCCACCGGCCGCGACAATACCTCATATTGCTGCGAGGCGGTCATTTGAGAAAACGCTTCACCGGTAACAACTGATGTACTATGAGGAATGAGCCCTACTTTCGTCGCCACATACCCCACAACATCCGGTGCATCACCGCTGAGAATAATCATGCGAACCCCCAAATCACGAGCATG
>CAYHKW010000042.1:0-9212 GCA_964357385.1 uncultured Gammaproteobacteria bacterium | reverse complement strand
GAGAGAGCGAGAAAACGCCGATGCACTGATTTCCATGCGAGGAGTAATATCAACACCACAATCCCATGGAATATCACGGGTAACCGTACGCTTTCCTCCCCATATTCTGACAAACCCCACCACCAACAATCCTAATATCACCAAAATACCGAAGGCCCAGAGGTTAGAGAGATCAAACCCCCATGGCGTTGGCATGCTTGCAAGCGTAGGCCATGAGGAGACCGAAGTTGCGAGAACAAAATTTTGCAAAACAGCGCTCAAATACGGAATGACGCTCGTTGATGAAAATACCCCGAATACAAGACACAAGACTGCTAATACTACCATTGGCCCGATCATGGTAAACGATACCTCAGTTGCTGATTTGGCAACATCAGTACGTGCTCTTCCCAAAAAGCTCACGCCAAATGCTTTTACAAAACAAGCAGCAGCCAAACCACTGGTAAGAGCCAGTGCAATGGTCGCACCGATCCACAATGATTGAACTTTCATTCCTAGACCCAAGGCAACGCCAGCAAACATTGTTTGGAATGTCAGCCATTCACTGGCAAATCCGTTAAACGGCGGAAGACCAGAAATCGCCACCGCACCAACTAAAAAGAGTGCGGCCGTCCATGGCATAAGCTTGATAAGCCCTCCATATTTTTCAATATCACGCGTATGAGTTTTGAAAAACAAGGCACCGGCACCCAAAAACAAAAGTGATTTAAAGATTGCGTGGTTGATAGTATGAAATACCCCCGCCACCAATGCGAGTAACGCAAGCGCATCAAAACCCATTGATTTGAGCATGATTGCACTGCCGATCCCCAACAAAATAATACCGATATTTTCAACGCTGTGATACGCAAGCAATCGCTTCATGTCATGCTCCGTCAAAGCATACAAAACACCCAACAATGCCGACAATGCACCCAAAATGACGATCACCATCCCCCACCAAAGATGGAACAACGGCAATAATTCAAATAAGACACGAACAAGCATGTAGATAGCCAATTTGATCATTACCCCTGACATCAATGCCGATACGTGAGAAGGAGCGGCAGGGTGTGCTTCCGGAAGCCACACATGGAGAGGAATAATACCTGCCTTAATACCAAACCCAATAAGGAATAATGCAAATACGACGTGAGGGAACCATCCGGTCAGCGACGCACTTACTGAACCAATGGAGGCAAAATCAAGCGCGCCCGTCGCCAATGCCATCAGAAGCATTGCTACAGCGATACAGGCAGTACCGATTTGTGTCATAACCAAATACAGTGTTCCTGCACGAATATTGGCTTCGTTGCGGTAGTCGTATGTTACGAGGAAATAGGAAGAAATGGACATCACTTCCCACCACCACAAGAAAGTAAACACGGATTGAGTACTCACTACCCCCATCAAGCTGGCAGCAAAAATCGCATACCAAACCCCAAACCGAGCCAAAGAATATCGTCCTTCATAATGCTTCATGTAGGCAAGACCATACCAAGAAGCGCAGAACGTCAGTACGGCAATCAGCATCATAAATACCGCTGAAAACGCATCAATGGAAACAATAAAAGGGATCGTAATACCTTTGAGTGCAATGAGATTAAACTGTACTGGCACGCCGCTTTTTAGTACCGATACCCCCGACAAAAGGCCAGTTACTGATGCCAACATTACAAATCCATGCGCCCAATAATGGGCATATCTTCCTGTTTTATAGAGAGACACCGCCCCCAGCGCACCAGCGCCAAAGAAAATCAATGTAAGAGTATAGAGAAGCTGGACAGACATATTATCGTTTTTCAAGTGTTCCTAATATTTCAAGCAACCCCCGGAGTATTTGCCGCGGACTTGGCGGATCTCCCGGAATACAAAAATGGACAGGGATGATTTGATCAACACTGTCCACAATTGCATACGAACCCTTATAAATACCGCCATTAATTGCACCATCCCCTACGGCAACAACAATTTTTGGGTTTGGCGTGGCATTGTATGACTTTTTGAGTGCTTCAACGCTATTGCGTGAAACAGGACCTGTTACCATCAACATATCCGCATGGCGGGGTGATGCAACAAAATGGATACCAAAACGTTCAACGTCGTAATAGGCATTTCCTAATGCAGTAAGCTCCTGCTCGCAGGCATTGTCTGAACCGACGTCTACCTGGCGTATCGCAAGAGAACCGTTAAAAAGTTTTTTGATTTTTTTGTCTAGTTCTTTGCCGATGGTTGCAACCTCAGGATCCGAAGCAAGCTGGGAAACTGGAATAGTCGTACCGCTATGAGCAAGAATCGTCTTAAAAAAACGCCACATATAGTGACTTTTACAGAGTTACAGTGAAAATTTGAAAATACCGCAGGTCGTAGATGCCCTCGGGGTATGCCCTTTGGGTATAACTGTCTTATCGTACCACTGACAATACCCCTGTCAAGGGATTTTTTGACTAATTATTAGGAAAAAGTAAAAGACCCGTTTGGGTCTTAGTGGTCGACTCTCTTTTACAGGGCCGACAGCTGGGGTATTTCAATATCCTTCCTAGACTTGAGAACACGAAAGCCTGGATCGTGTTCTATATGAATTATTCCATCAAGAAGATGAATAGAACTAATTATTTCTTCTGGCACCATCCCACTTATGAATCCTTTTGCAGAAAAAATTATTAACGACTCCCCTCCCATATTTTCAATCTCTTTTTTAATAGCTCCTTCCTTGCTCATTCCCCCTTCTGTCAACGTGATGATAACTTCTTTTTTCATTCCTTGCTCCCTCGATATTCAAAATAGACTACCAACAGTCTAGTATGATTGGAGTAGTTGGTCAACACCAGGCCCTGAATCATGGTGAAAATAGAAGTTTTAATGGTTGATTTTACCATCTGACAATGCTATAATTCCTTTATTAACCCCTCCTATGACACTCCTTCAAGACATCAAAGAACTTAAAAAGAAGATTGATCATCTCCGCCCCCTTACCACTTCAGAACTCGCTGAACTGCATAAATGGTATCTGGTTACCTATACCTACCACTCCAACGCGCTCGAGGGCAATACTTTGTCATTAGGAGAAACAAAATTAGTTGTCGAGGATGGTATCACGGTCGGAGGACATCCTCTGAGAGAAATCCTAGAAGCAACAAACCACAAAGAAATCGTCGAACGCCTTATCGCTATTGTTCAAAAAAAGACCCCCATCACAGAAAGCTTGGTAAAGAAACTTCATAAAACTCTTATCAAAGAAATTGACGACGCAACCGCCGGCACCTACCGCAAAATTCAGGTATATATTACTGGCGAAGAACAACTACCCCCGCCTGCTAAAGAAATTCCTGGCCGCATGAAAGAGTTTTTTGCGTGGCTTGAGACGCAAAAAAAAATAAACCCTGCGATTCTCGCCGCCCAAGCCCACTATCGCTTTGTAAAAATCCATCCCTTCACTGACGGCAATGGACGCCTCGCTCGCGTGCTTTCAAACCTCATCCTCATGTCGGCAGGCTATCCTTTGGTAATCATACCAGTCGTCCTTCGCGCCAAATACTTAGCAGCGCTGCACTCTTCAAACAATGAAAAAACCTTTGTTGTCTTCTTCCAAGAAGTGTTAAAAGAAAATATGAAGGACTATATCCGCATGGTGGGGAAAGAGTAAACCGCTTCAAGAATAATACTCACCCCTCGCCCTAATTGCTCGTCGGCAAGGTCATACAAAAGCCGTACGGAAATCGGCCCCAACTTCCTGCTATCATCCAACGTCGAAAACCCCATCGAGTCATACAGACTTTCTTTTATACTGTCCTTATGAAGACACACCAATCCTAACTTTTTTGAAAGTGCGGCAGCGAGGGTTGTTTTCCCGCTTCCGGGGAGGCCGCAGATGAGGATGAGGGTTTGTGGGGAGGACATGTGGTTTGTCTTTAACATTCTATGAGAGACCTTAACGAAATAGAGTCACGTTCTTTAATTTACCTCAATGGTGTAGCTTGCAATTGTAGTCAGTCCTTTAATATCTTTTGAAGTATCGTGTACTGCGGCTGCAGTTTCCATTTCTTCCTTTGTGTCAAAACATTGCCAACCATTTTTAAGCATGTCTTCTTTTTTTGAGTAAGCATCAATAAAAAGCTGATGGTTTCCTCTTCCAGATTTAACATTTCTCATAAAGGAGGCCGGAAAAAGTTTAAGATAAAAATCGCAATATATAAAAACGTTCGCTTTAAATTCTAGATAGAAAAAAATCTTTGAATCTTCGACCGTGCTGATTTTAACAACTCCAAAATCAACAACTTGCTCTCCTTCATCTTGTGGAAACATTTCTTGGTTCCAAGCATAAGCAAGAAGCTCATATTGATCGAATATTTTATCTCCTATGTGGAATCTCCACTTTTTTGTATCAGTCGGCAACTCGAAGGTGCCGCCGCCACTTGAGCCATGCTCAATTTGCAAAGAAAAATTCTTCATTGAAGGAACAATATACCGTAGCGGAATAAATTCTGTTGTATTACCTAGCTTATGATCAAAAACTTGAAAGAGTTGAATGTCGTGTAGTGTAGCTACATTAAGCGCTCCCTTAGTAAAACCAAGCGGGCACACTATAACACCTAAATTTCCGCCCACATCAATAAGTTTTGTTTTCAAAGACTCCACTTTTTCTACTCCAACTTTTTTAGAATAATTTTTTGCCTCAACGATAATCTTTATGTCAAATGATTTGTGTCGTGCTTCAATTAAAACATCTATCTGGCGTTCTATACCAGATTTACCTTCCATCTTCACATCTCGAGTAACTTTTGAATGCTCAAAACCAGAACAAAGATTTTTCACTATTTCTTCAAGCAAATCGCCTTTCTCTTTCGACGTCCTCTCATCCATAAGGAAGTTATTCTAAGTCAATCTTATCAAGTCATTCGTAGATGATCACTAAAAACTAAATCACAAGATAAATCAGCGCTCTGTCTAAGGGGCCTTACCGAAAGTGCTTAATCTTATTTGTTCTTTTTATGGTTAGTAACCCATCCAATGGTATAGAACACTCCGAGGATAGGGAAAACAAAAATAGTTATAATAGGATAAACAAAGGCATCTTCACCAGAAATAAAACCAGTTAAAAAAAGTACAACAATCAACACCCACAGTGTTAAAAGTTGCCATTTGTTTATATTATATATTTTCATATTTACTTTTTTGTAAACAAATATGTTAAAAGTACACCTATCCCACTAGTAACGATGGCCGTACCAACAACACCGCCCCAATATTTGAAACTTCTAAAAACTCTTTTGTCCATTTCTTCTCCCGCATACTCCTTTACTTTTTTCATAAAAGGAACCGAGTCAGCGTACTCACACATTAATTTCAGAAAATACTGACGGGTATCTTCGTGATGAATTAAGGATTGATAAATCTTCTCAGCCTTTGCAGATGAGATTTTGTCTTTTTCATCCATATCATCTTTGATTTTGTTGTCCTCCTTGTTCCTTAAGTCTTTGCAGAAGGCTAATACCAAGTTCAATAAGCTCTTGTTCGCTCTTTTGCTCAAAGAATTCCTTTAAGTCTGTAATCTGATCTTTAGCGCCATTAGTAAAAGAGACAACAAACGCATCTTTTTCAATGCCATCCTCAGCTAGTTTTTCTATTTTGGAAATAATGGGCATAAATATATCGTTTAACTCAAATCAATATACCACGTGAACACCTGTGCATCAAGAATTTATCTACCATTTCATTAGCCTCTCCTATACTTCCTAACCACCTTCAAGCGTGCCAATTCTTTCTGAAGCTTGGCAGCCATAGCAGCATACTCACGTTCATCAACACCTTCACGAGTAAGGAATTCCTGAGCACGATCATGAGCTGCTTGTGCGCGTTCAAGGATGATTTCTTCGACGCGTTCCGCAGTATCAGCAAGTACCACCACGCGATCGGGTTCGATATGAGCAAAGCCTCCTGACACGACCATAGGGATCGTCTCCCCTTTTTGTTTTACCAAAACCTCCCCTGCTTTGAGCAAGGTTACCAGTGGTACGTGTCCCGTAAGAACAGTGATATCGCCTTCTTGCGTGGTCATGCTAATTTGATCAGCTTCACCGGCAAAGAGTTCACGTTCTGGGCTGACGATGGAGATGTGTAACGACATAGAGGGATAAATATTCTAGAGAGGGTTGGGGATTGTATTCTGAGGGATTCCGCAGAGAGCGGGCATGGTTCGAGCGAAGCGAGAGAGCGATCGAGGACTAAGGGAAAATCCTCGCAGGGGATTTTCCCGACCCGAAGAGTACAATCCCCAACCCTCTCACGCAGCTAAACGACCTCGTCGATTCCCCCTTTCATATAAAACGCGTTTTCACCTTTGTCATCATGCTTACCATCAAGGATTTCACGGAAACCACGAATCGTTTCTGAAAGCGGGACGTACTTTCCTGGATTGCTGGTGAACTGTTCTGCTACGAAGAACGGCTGTGACAAGAAACGCTGGATCTTACGGGCACGAGCAACCGTGACTTTGTCCTCATCGGAAAGTTCATCCATACCAAGAATTGCAATGATATCCTGCAAGTCTTTGTATCGCTGCAATACGCGCTGCATATCGCGCGCAACCTTATAATGTTCCTCGCCCACGATTTGTGGATCAAGAATGGTCGAGCTTGAGTCAAGCGGGTCAACTGCCGGATAAATACCAAGTTCTGCAAAGCTACGGGAAAGCACCACGGTCGAGTCAAGGTGACCAAACGTCGTTGCCGGAGCCGGGTCAGTAAGGTCGTCTGCTGGTACGTATACTGCCTGTACCGAAGTAATTGAGCCTTTGGTCGTTGAAGTAATACGCTCTTGAAGCGCACCCATTTCTGTTGCAAGAGTCGGCTGGTATCCTACCGCAGAAGGGATACGACCAAGAAGCGCTGATACTTCAGATCCTGCCTGGGTAAAACGGAAAATGTTATCGACGAAAAAGAGTACGTCCTGATTTTGTTCATCACGGAAATATTCCGCCATGGTCAAACCAGAAAGTGCAACACGTGCGCGTGCTCCTGGTGGTTCGCTCATCTGACCAAACACCAGTGTTGTCTTATCAAGCACGCCTGAATCTTTCATTTCATGGTATAGGTCATTTCCTTCACGAGTACGTTCACCAACACCAGCGAACACTGACACACCACCGTGTTCAGCTGCGATGTTACGAATCAGTTCCATGATGATAACCGTCTTTCCAACCCCTGCACCACCAAACAAACCAACTTTTCCACCTTTAACGAACGGACAAATAAGGTCAATAACTTTGATACCGGTTTCAAACACTTCTGTCTTTGTTGATTGCTCGATAAAGGCAGGTGCACCCCGATGGATCGGGTATTTTTTACTACCGTCTTTTGGTAATTCATCTTTACCGTCGATGGTTTCTCCTAATACGTTAAACATACGACCCAGTGTCGGCTTTCCGACAGGAACAGAAATCGGTGCGCCCGTCGCGATGACTTCGCTGCTTCGCTGCAAACCGTCGGTTGGTCCCATAGCAACACTGCGGACAACATTTCCACCCACGTGTTGTTGTACTTCAAGAACAAGGCGTGTACTGCCATTTTTTACTTCAAGTGCTTCGTACATTGCCGGCAGTGCGCCTTCAAATGATACGTCAACAACCGGTCCGATAATTTGTGTAATGATTCCTTTATTCATAGAGAGAAAATTATTCTAATGCCGCACGTCCGGCGGAGATTTCGGCAATTTCTTGCGTGATCGCTGCCTGGCGAGCCTGATTGTAAGATCGATTGAGGGCATACATCAAATCAGTTGCGGCCTCAGAAGCATTTTTCATAGCCAACATACGGGCGCTATGTTCAGACGCTTCTGATTCCAAAACTGCCTGGAACACTTTTGTTTCGATAATGCGCGGGATGATATGATCCAACACGTCTGAAACGGATGGTTCAAACACGATATCGCGAGATGATGAGCGTTCCGATGTTGCTTCCCCCACCTCTCCGAGGTTTGTATCAATATCGCGAACAAATGGCAATAGTGGGATACTTCTCACTACCTGCTTGAGGGGTGAAATAAAATCAGTGTAGACCATTTCTACGCGGTTATATTTTTTCTCAAGAAATCCTTGAAGGACAACGTATGCAAGAGCAATAATATCTTCGATTGATCGCGTGATATCAAACTTTTCAAAATCACCTGCGATAGCGACACCTGCTGACGACAATGTTTCACGCGCTTTTTTCCCGAATGTGTATACGTCGACATCGGAATTCGCTTTCACCGTACGCAATGCTTGTTGAGCAACGTTGTTGTTAAATGAACCACACAACCCGCGATTTGAACTAATCACAATCAAAGCGGTTGTACCTTCATTGCGTACTTCAAAAAACGGATGCGATATGACGGGAAGCGAGTTCAACACTTGCCATGCAGCATGGCTGTAGGGGCGCGTGGAGAGCACTGACACGGTTGCTTTGCGCATTTTGGCACCCGACACCATCTCCATGGCTTTGGTCACCTTTTTGGTGTTTGCCACGGATTTCATTTTTCGTTTCAGGTCGAGGGTGCCTTTTGCCATATCTTATGCGTTAAACATACCCTTATATTCTTCCAAGGCCGCTTTCAACAATTCTTCTGTTTCTGGGGTTACTGCTTTTGATTCCGTAATTGCCGTCTCAATATCTTTCTTCACGGTTGAAATATATTCAAGAAGTCCTTTTTCAAATTCCTGAATGCGAGCAACCGGAACACTGTCAGCATAGCCATTTACTACGGAATACAGTGCGATAACTTGTTGCGCAACTGACATAGGGACAAATTGTCCTTGCTTCAATCCTTCCGTCACGCGCTTTCCCCGTTCAAGACGCTGTTTTGTTTCTTCATCAAGATCAGAACCAAACTGTGCAAATGCAGCGAGTTCGCGATATTGAGCGAGGTTCAAACGGATATTACCCGCAACTTTTTTCATTGCTTTGGTCTGTGCGGCTGATCCCACACGAGATACCGACAAACCAACGTTTACTGCAGGGCGGATACCTTGGTAAAACAAATCTGCTTCCAAATAAATCTGACCATCAGTGATGGAAATCACGTTGGTCGGAATATATGCAGACACGTCCCCTGCTTGGGTTTCGATGATAGGAAGTGCGGTCATAGAGCCACCGCCGCTTTCTTTATTGAGCTGTGCAGCGCGTTCGAGCAAACGGGAATGGAGATAAAACACATCACCGGGATATGCTTCGCGTCCTGGTGGGCGGCGTAAAAGC
>CAYHKW010000041.1:0-9301 GCA_964357385.1 uncultured Gammaproteobacteria bacterium | reverse complement strand
TGCGAGCATTCAAGTTTCTGGTACGTAAATCGTTAGCTTTCAGGGTATTATTGGATATTTAATCGGTATTGGTATGTTGATTGGAACGATTGCTGCTGCATCTGAGCTTGGTGCAGGAGGTGGAAAATTTGCAGGAAAAGCGACCGGTGCTATTACAGGATGGGCGAACGGGGCGATCGGGAAATATACAGGTCAACGATATGCAAAAGAACGGTACAGTATGTATAAAGGCATACAAGAGGGGAGAAGAAAAGAAAAAGTTGCACGAGATGTTGGGCGAATTGGTGCAGCACAGGAATGGGTAGGGAAGCAGATAGGAGCTCTACCGAAGCTGGCTTCGGATAAAATAAAAGATGTTCCCTATGTAGGTTTACTAACAAAAGCGGGACGCGATAAAAAAATGAACCAACTCTCCAATGAACAGGCCAAAAATCTGGAGGAGTTGGAATCAGCTACAGATTTTTCGTCAAAATTTGATGCTCATAAAAAACTTTTAAAAACAAGAGCTCAAATGGCTGCGATCAAGGTGGGGGGAGCGAGTCTTTTGGCTGCAAAACTTGCCCCGGCTGCCTTTGGGCTCCCTTTTGGTGTGCCCCTAACGGCGGCGCTTTTAAGTGGTGAAATCGGAAAGATTGTTGAAACAGCGGGCAAGGCAGCTAAGGGTGGCGCTAAGAATTGGCGATATAAGGAAGTTGAAGAAAAACGAAAAGAAATTTCTGGAGAAGACCCCACTAAAATTGAAAAAGGTTCTGATGAAACTAAAAATGGAATACCGACACGACACGCTTATATTCTTGAACGTGCTAATAAGCGTTTATATGCGACTGAAAAAGAAGCTGAGGATCATCTTAAGGTATTAAAAAATGATGGTGCTGACCAGATGACTATCAATACTTTCGTGGCCTCAGTGCAGAAAAAATTTGGTTCATTTGGTTTAACAGACACACAAATAATACGCTCAATCGAGGTAGGAAGCATGGATGTCAAGGCTTTGGGTTCTTCAAGTTTTGGCAAAAATGAAGGTGAACTCGCATTTGTAATTGCTACTAAAGGTACAAAGAATGACAACGAAGCAATGCTTGGCGAAAAAGCTAATAAGGCTGCCGTTACACAAGGATTATTAGAGCGTAGAGTCAAAGATAAAACAGTGCGACCCAATGAAGCAGCAGCAAGATTTGATGTAACAAGTGGCAGTGGTGTTGATGTTAGTGATCCAACGAAAAAAATATATAGCAAAGAAAATATTAAGCTTGCTCAAACATTATTTAAGGCAGTTTCGCGTGCTGATAAATTTAAGGCAGATGATTCAGTCGTCGATGGTGTTAATATAAAGGTAGGAGATAGCGTACTGGATAAAGTACACGAACAAACCTTCAGTATTAATGATGATGGTACGTTTGGCAGCGCTGGGGCAACACAGGCTGAGAAAGACATTCACATGAATTCATTTAGGAAAGTACTCGAAGATGAACATGGTTGGGAGATATTGCAAAAGATTGATGAAGGTCGATTGAAAGGAACTGGTAATTACGATTCTGACTACGCCAAGATCATTTTTGATGTATTGAAAAATGATAAAACAAAATTTAAGGATCTTAATATTGATAAAAATAGAGCAGGTAGTAAGACGGCACTAGGACTTCTTTTAAAAGATATAATGACTAAACCTGCTTTGCGAGCCTCCAACCCCAACTTTCAAGCAATATATGATTTTATGGATAATGATACCGGCGGAAAGTTTAAAGAATATTACCAGTAACTACCTACTTCCATGACCGATAAAAGTATAGAGAAATTTCAGTCACTTCCAAATGATATCCAAGAGATGTTTATGTCTCCTGAGATTGTTGATTATCTGATTAATTTTCAAAAACGATATTCCATTAGCCTCTCTCAAAGAGAGACATTTTTGAGTGTTATCCGACGTATTTTTATTAAGGAGATATCTTTGAATAATATTGGATCAACCTTGCAGGCAGAGTTAAATTTAACACCTGAATTAGGGAGAGAAGCCATGAAGGATCTCGTAATAAATCTCTGTGCTCCACTTCCTGAGTACTTTAGTGATGTGAACCCGCTTGTTATATCTTTAGGAGGTGATATGGAAGAAATAGTAACCAGTCCTGTATCGATGTATCTTTCAGAGAAGATTCAAGATGATTTACATCATCTTGAAGAAATCACGAAAGATTTTGATTTTTTAGGTGAAAGTCAAGCCCTTGAAACAATTTTTTCAAAAGAGCTTTTGAATATCCTGCGTTCACCGCTTCAGGAGTTTAAGGACGATATTAATAATAGCTTATATATATGTCTGGCAAATATTGATGGATATAATGTTCGTCTGGCGGATCGAATGCTTGCAAATAATGAACTGTTAGGGAACAGTGCTCTATTGAGAGATGGGCAACAACAGGATCCTACAATAGGAAACTGGATTCGGGATTTTATTGCATTTTCGGGTGGAGCTAAAAATACTATGGGTGTGCCAAGATATTTAAGCGAATCAAAGAACGTTGCAGTACTTTTAGCAGAAGATAAGGTTATTTTGAAAACTATCTTCGATCTCTATCGTATTTTTAACGAATATCCAGAAAGTCTAGCTTCAATGTTCGGTGATGAAATAATGTTTATACCATTTGATAGAAAAAAAGCAGAACAAGAATTATCAGAGGAAAGCATCACAAGCTCACAAGTATCTAGCGTGGGCATCCCCCCTTCTGTAATCGCCCTTGTTCAAAACACACTCACCACTCCAGCGATAAGCAATACGAGTGAGGGGAAACTTCCTCAAGTGGCTATATCGCAAAAATCTACTACCCCCAATGTAGACTACGATCTCATTGTTGATCATGTTATTACTGAGTCACAAACAATGATTAATGATCCTGCTTTGTTGTCTAAGGTTTGTACTATTTTGTTGACGCGTATTCGTGGTATTCGAGATGCCATCGATACTCGTGAATCGTTGAATGAATTATTTGCAAAATCAGAAAGCGGTCTTGATACCCAAGCAGCGCTTCATTTGGTCAAGGAAGCAAATAAATATGCTGACATGATTGCCGTGGGTACGATCCCCGAATTTTCTACTCCTGATCAAGTTGAAAAGTCAGTGATTGACTCAGTGCATACCAATTCTGAGACAAAAGGTGGTCAATCAGCATCATCAATATCAAGTCCCATACGAGGGCGTTCTCGTACACAACATCATCCGCGATTTGGTGTTTCAGGACAACAAACTACCCCCGTCAGTGTGTCTCAGCCCCAATCGTCTCAGACGCGTTTTGCTATCGAAGAGGTGGAAGGAGTACCCATGATTGTTGAGAAATCAGCAGCTTCACTGCCAATGGTTCAGCCAAGATCAACACCACCGATTACATCCACACCAATACAACGAGTCGTGCCCACAAACACAGGATCGGTTCCTGCCAATCTTCCTCTTGCTCCGACGACTGCCAATCAAACACGTCCAATCATTGTCCGTCAAGGAGGAGCCCCTTCGCCGCACAAAGTTGCATTTACTGATGTAAAAATGCCGTCGCCACGACTTATGGATCCCGTCGATGAGTTGCGTGCATTTACCATCAAAGATTTTCGCCGCTTGTCGGCAGACCCTCTGGCTGCTATCAAGACTATTTATCAAAAGGTAAAGCTTCTCGAAAAAGATTCAGCGAGCAGGAAGGTAGCAGGTATTAATGCGTGGAAAACCAATGAAGTGAGCGCTTTATATACTGCTATTGGGCAGGAGAGTTTTGGTGCAGGAAAAAAGATACAAGACATTATTGCTTTGCGTACCCAACAAGGAAGACCTGTGCTTTCGGAGCAGGAGTTCGATGCGCTTATGGAGCTCAATGAGATGATGCGGTTTTAATACAATAAGGTAAGTTTAAGGAGTTTAGTCTGATAGACTACTATGAAAAAATCAAATTTGATAGTTTTATTCAATGGAAAGCAAGTTCGGCGTTTTTATAACGAAGATGAAGAGCTTTGGTATTTTTCGGTCATTGATGTTATTGAAGTGTTAACAGAATCTACTATACCAAAACGATACTGGAGTGATTTAAAAAGTAAGTTGGATAATGAAGGGAGCGAGGTGTACGAGAAAATCGTACAACTGAAATTTGCTGCCTCTGATGGAAAAAAGTACGCAACGGATTGTTTTTCTACCGAGGATTTGTTGCGTCTAATCCAATCCATTCCTTCCCCAAAAGCAGAGCCTTTTAAGTTGTGGCTTGCACAGGTTGGCTATGAGCGCATAGAAGAAACAGAAGATCCTGAACTTGCGTTTGATAGAGCAATGAAAACGTACTTGCGGAAAGGATATTCAAAAGAATGGATCAATCAACGATTGAAAAGTATTGAAGTACGTAAAGAATTAACCGATGAGTGGCAAGAGAGGGAAATGAAAGAAGGGCTCGAATACGCCATACTTACTGACGAAATTACAAAGGCGTGGGCGGATAGAAGCGTGAAAGATTATAAAAAGTTCAAAGGGTTAAAAAAAGAAAATTTGAGGGATAATATGACCAATCTCGAATTGGTATTAAATATGCTTGCTGAAGCATCAACGGTCGAAATTTCTAAGAAGAAAAAACCACAAGGGTTAGAACACAACAAACAAGTTGCTCGAGCAGGAGGGCGTGCCGCAAAAAAAGCCCGGATTGAAATTGAGAAGCAGACGGGTGAAAGTGTGATAACCCCCAAGAATGCGAAAATCTTGAAGATTGCTAAAGATATACCCTTGATTAGTGATAATAACAAATAAGATAGCCACTCAATTTTACAGATAGTATACTATCTGTGATACAATACAGTAGTACTTATGGACAAGTTTACGGTTCCACAATTTATTGAAAATGAAGATAAAATTGTCGCATTTTTGAGTGTACGGCAGTTTCTCATTATCGGTGTAGCGTTTGCAATCATTTTTGTCCTCTACAAGCTGCTGGGAACTATTGCCTTTGTGCTTTCTGCGACCATCGTAGGCGTCGCTGCTGGCATACTGGCATTTTACAAGGTTAATGGCCAGCCATTTCATTTTTTTCTCCTCAATGTTTTTCAAACCAATCGTCGTCCTGGCCTACGAGTTTGGAAAAAAGAGGTTTCAAAAAAAGAATGGGAAGCGCAAGAGCAGGCAATGGCTGACAAAATGGAGCGGGAAGCCCAGCAACGGCAGGCAGGAATATTGCCTGAAAAACATGAGCCGTCAGCACGACGCTTATCAGAACTTTCTTTAATTGTTGACACAGGAGGTGCGTATCAAGGTGATACCGCAGAAGGAAAAGAATTGTTTTAACCACTATGGCAACCAAAAAAACGAGCGGCGAAAAATCACCCCATGCAAACCCAAAAACTCCCTCGACTCAGAAATATCTGCCGATGGCAGAAATTCGTGATGGAACGATTATTATGAGGGACGGGACTCTTCGAGGTGTTTTGTTGGTGTCTTCCATGAATTTCGCGTTGAAATCTGAAGATGAACAGGACGCAACGATACAAGGGTACATGTCTTTTCTTAATTCGGTAGATTTCCCTCTTCAAATTGTTATCCAGTCGCGTAAATTGGATATTTCTAAATATTTGTCCGAGTTTGAGTTAAAAGAAAAAGAACAAACCAATGATTTGTTGCGTCTCCAAATGCGCGATTATCGAGCATTTGTTGGAGAACTGGTTGAACTTGCAGAGATTACCAGCAAGAAGTTTTTTATAACCGTTCCCTATGATCCAGTTGCTGATGCAAAGAGGGGATTTTTTCATCAAGTGAAATCATTATTTTCAGTTGGTTCATCATTAACATTGAGCCAGCAGGAATTTGCTGACCGTAAACATATTTTGGATCAGCGGATTGGTAACGTTTTGAATGGGCTTTTGAGCATGGGACTTAATGCTGCACGTCTGGAGACTCAGGATTTGATTGAGTTGTATTACAATACTTACAATCCCGATATCGCTGCTCGAGAAAAAATGGTGGATGTTTCTCAAGTTCAAGTTACCTCATAATACTTGTTTATGGCATTTCAACCCATACGTCCTACAACGACTCATGGTCTCACCCCTTCTGAATTAGAGAAGCAAAGAATTGCTGCTGCGCAAATTCAAGATGAAAAAACTGCCATTGCGGAAGAGTTGCGATATCGTAAAGGATTGCGAAATATATGGGATCTCATTGCGCCGGCTGCTTTTGAGGTGCAATCAAATTATGTGCGGGTAGGGAGTGCCTATGCTCGTACTATATTTGTTGTAGGATATCCTCGGTATCTGAGCGTAGGATGGTTTTCATCTATTATAAATTTTAGTGCGACATTTGATATTGCCCTGCATTTTTCACCGATGCCCGCGCAGTTTATTTTAAAACAATTAAAAGACAAAGTGGGACGTATTGAGGCAGAAATTGCGATGGGTCAAGAAAAAGGAAAAGCGCGCGACCCGATGGCTGAGACGGCGATTGCTGATGTGGAGAAGCTTCGTGATGATTTGACACAAGGCACTGAGCATTTTTTTTCGGTAGGAATGTATATGACTCTGTATGGGTCAACGCTCGATGAGCTGAATAAGCTTACTGAAGACATGGAAGGGTTATACGCTTCGAAGTTGGTGTATACCAAGCGTGTTTTGTATCAGGCGGAACAAGGATTTAATTCAACTATTCCCCTTGGCGATGATGAGCTTTCGATACCGTTTAACATGAATACATCGCCTGCCGCCGCGAGTTTCCCTTTTGTTTCGTCAGACCTTACATCAGATACAGGGATTATGTACGGCATTAATCGGCACAATAACAGTTTGATTATTTTTGATCGTTTTTCGATGCCTAATGCCAACAGTGTGGTGTTTGCTACATCGGGAGCGGGAAAATCATATGCCATTAAGTTGGAAGTATTGCGCTCAATGATGATTGGTACTGACGTGATCGTTATCGACCCTGAAAGAGAATATCAGCATTTGTGCGAAGCAGTGGGGGGTACCTACATCAACATATCACTTTCATCTACTGCTCGTATTAACCCTTTTGATTTACCTCGTCCGGTTGGTGATTCAATTTCTGCTGCTGATATTATTCGCAGTGCCGTGATTACGTTGAAAGGGTTATTTCGTTTGATGCTGGGGACGTTTACCCAAGAAGAAGATTCGATCGTTGACCGTGCTCTGATTGAAACCTATGCAAAGAAAGATATTACTGCTGATACGGATTTGCGCAAAGGGGTAGAGTCCCCGACGATGAGTGATTTTCAGGATATTTTGGAAGGTATGGAAGGGGGAGCGACATTGGTAGAAAAATTAAAAAAATACACAGAAGGTACATTTGCGGGTTTGTTAAATAAGCCGACAAACGTTGACATGAAAAATCAGCTCGTAGTGTTCTCTGTTCGCGATTTGGAAGATGAGCTGCGTCCTATGGCAATTTATGCCGTAGTGAACTATATATGGAATGTAGTGCGTTCAGAATTAAAAAAGCGTATTTTGGTCATTGACGAGGCGTGGTGGTTGATGCAGCATGAGGATTCCGCAAAGTTTATTTATGCACTGGCAAAACGATGTCGAAAGTATTATTTAGGGTTAACCACGATTACTCAGGATGTAAATGACTTTCTGGGATCTCAATATGGTCAGGCGATTTTGACCAACTCTTCCCTGCAGTTGCTTTTGAAACAGTCTCCTGCATCGATTGACTTGATCCAAAAAACATTCTTACTTACGGAAGGTGAAAAATATTTATTGTTAGAATCAGCACCCGGAGAAGGAATTTTCTTTGCAGGGCAAAAGCATGCCGCAATCAAGGTGGTGGCATCCTACGCAGAAGATCAGCTCATTACGACTGACCCACGCCAACTTCTTGAAATTGAAGCGGCAAAAGAGGAATTTGCTGAAGAAAAGGGACTAGAGTAAAATAATGATATATGTATTTGTCTAATCGTCTCAAATTGATTCTTATTGCAGGGGGAGCGGTGATTGTTATTGCGGCTGCTGCGTATGGCATTCAGTTTTTTACCGCACGTGATACATCGACACCTCCTGTTTCTGAAACGCCATCTGTTAATACTGCAGACACCACTTCTACAACACCAGCAGAGCAAAATACCACCATCACTCAAGGTGAACAAGTAGCCAGAACTCCTGCTCCTGCTTTGAAACCAGCAGAGTCAGCGCTGATTGCGATCGCACTGCCATTTGTAGAGCGAATGGGGAGTTATTCCAATCAAGGAAGTTACAGTAACCTCGAGGTGTTGTTGCCATTTATGACGGCATCATTCAAGCAGTGGGCGGAGGAAAAAATTAAAGAATCAAATGATGCCAGTTATCAGCCGATTTATAGCGGAATCACCACCTCAGTACTTTCTTACCACGTTACCTCTTTGAATACCAATGACGCACAATTACAAATGACAACCCAACGCAAGGAATCGGTCGGTACAACAACAAATTCAAAAGTATATAATCAAGAAGTTGAAGTGAGAATGGTCAAAGAAGGGGGGGTATGGTTGGTGGATGTCGTGAATTGGAAATAATGCGTGCACGCTCATTATTCAATGAGTTAAAGCAGGGCGGAGATTATTTGCTTGATATCATATTTCCTCGCTTGTGTGCCTTGTGTGCAAAAGAAGGTTCATTTTTATGTATTGATTGTACTGGTGGCTTATTGGTGTGGCCAAAACATCTATGTGCCTGGTGTAATAGGACAGATGCGCAATCAAATATTTGTGATACATGTGCACCTCTTTTAGATGTGCAGGACTTATGGATTGGTTACCGTTATGATGATACGTCCATTGCGTCTTTGATTCATGCATTAAAATTTGGGTATCGAGAAAGTCTCGGAGCAGACATGGGACGAGCACTTGCTTCACATATTGCGGTATTGCCCTCAGATATTGAGGTGATTATTCCTATCCCGCTTGATTCGTATCGCGCCAAAGAAAGAGGGTTTAATCAAGCATTTTGTTTGGCAAAACAAATAGCGCTACACCACGATCTAATAGTCGATACTCACACCCTTATTCGCACGGTTTCTCGCGCTCCACAAGCAACACTTGATGCCCATGCTCGTGCAACAAATATACATGGTGTATATGCCATTGATATGAAGGGTAACATTCCTCGAAGCGTACTGCTTATAGATGATGTGACCACCACGGGTGCAACATTACGTGAAGCAGTGTCAGTGTTGCGCAATGCGGGAGTTCAGAGTGTATATGCCTTGGTATTTGCTCATGGCACACCACCAGAACAGGCGTTCAGAGCGCATCATCCCGAGGGGTTTCGTTCGGGATTGACGACCTGAAAGAGGAATGATATCGTAGATATG
>CAYHKW010000040.1:0-9504 GCA_964357385.1 uncultured Gammaproteobacteria bacterium | reverse complement strand
ATACATTGTCGGTGCTATTTTAGGAGGGTTCCTTTCATTTTTTGGAGCATTATTTTCAGGTACCAAAAAACAGCAAAAAGAAGCGGAGCCCAAGGAAATTAGCTCTTCTGATGTCGTTCAAACATATGACTATCACCCCGAGGGTCGTTATCATCAAGCACCAGACAGGGAAGTAAGAGAGCTTATGAAAAACCACGATTTAGACCAAGAAGATGCCGAGAAAGTCAAAGACATCATGGATAGCGAGGGTCTTGATGAAGATGAAGCGATAGAATTAAAAGATGAATTCTAAAAAGTACATAGCAGTAGGAATTATTTTTTTAGCACTTCTCGGGTGTTTCGTTTTGTTTCGTCTTATAGTACATTCCAATCCAAAATGCCCTAATTCAAGTAACATTGCCTCAATACGCATTGAAGGCGAACTTGCTACCAGTATGGCGTACGTGGGAGACCAAACGGCTTCTTCCGTGAGTTCAAGAGATATTGTTGATGCAATTCAGAACGCAGACCAAGATAATCACATCAAAGCCATTCTTCTAGAAATAGATTCTCGTGGAGGTGATGGTGCTGCAGCTGAAGAGATTGTTCGTGCCCTTCGGCACACGCATAAGCCTATCGTGGCATATATCAGAGGTAGTGGTCTTTCGGCAGCATATTGGGTTGCGAGTGCTGCCAATTGGATTATTGCTCTTGAAACCTCAAGTCTTGGGGATATTGGAGTGAAACAATCCTATACCGACAATGCGATACAGAATGAACAGAATGGGATTACGTTCAATCAACTCTCTGTGGGGAAGTATAAGGATATGTTTAACACAGACAAATCCCTCACGTTTGATGAGAAAGCATTGATAATGAAGAATTTATCTCATATTTATGAAATCCTGATAACCGATATAGCTCACAATAGAAAACTGGATGTTGAAAAAGTACGTAGCCTAGCTGATGGTGCACCCATCGTTGCTGATATGGCTTTGAAGGATGGTTTGATTGATGAAATAGGGGGTACGGATGCGGTGCACGATTACCTTAAACAGTTAATTCACGCTAATCCCGAGGCGTGTTCGACGAATCCTTAATATGATTTCCGAAGAAGCACTTGAGGAATACAAAAAGATATACAAGGATGAGTTTGGCACTGACATTACCGATGAAGAAGCAATGGAACAGGCTACAAGTCTTTTGACGATGATGAATGCCATCTACAGACCAATCAAAAGGGAGTGGCTTAAGGAATTCGGTTATGATGAGGATAGTACGCAATAGTGTAAATAAACTTGTAAAGTGTGTTAAAATGTTATAAAGTAGCTTTTGTGGATAATTCTTGTGAATAAGACAGAAATCTGAAATAATGGAATTATAAACAACAATATGCCTATCAAAAGTTTTTTAGCCCGTGAAAAAGTAAATAGTAAAGAGTTATTTGAGGCTCTTGGAAAAATGCAGAGGCAGATAAATGCTGTTGGCGGGCAGTTTACTTTTGATTTCAAAATTGATGGTGAGGGCTGGGTAGCACGATGTAAAGAGTTTGATGGAATTGTTACTGGTGGAGCAAGTAAGAATCCACGAGAAGAAGAAATCATGCAGTCGCTTATTGATGCGATTAAAACAGCTTTTCACATACCTATAAACGAGTTAGAAATTAAAAGCGAGCAAACTCAAAAATTTCCAGCTATTAAGATTGTAAGGGAGTTTCAATTCTGTTAAGGCGTTTTTCTTTATGGCTGGAGACAAGATTAAACGGAAAGACTTGTGGCAAGGAATCGGCAATATAAAGAAAAAAGAGGTTTGGATTAGGGCTGCTGAAAAACTTGGATTAAAGGTTACACAGCCCAAGGGAGGTTCTTCGCATTATGCCATTCGTCTTCCTGGTTATGAAAATTGGGATATAAAAGGTCATATCTCTAATGTGTATGACCCTATACGCAAAGATATTAGCCAAATAGTTTTTAAAAAAATACTGGACAATGGATATAATGAGGATGATATTTGGAGAGCTCTCAAGATGTTAAAATAAGTTTCGTTGTATTGAATCCGCCACAATAGCACACTCTGTGCTATTTTTGGTTCCCAGAATAACAGTGAAACGTGGGGTAGGGTAGTTATTTCTTGTAAAAACAGGCATCTTGACTTTTCCTAGAAAATACTATATAATTAGCGTGTTCTTTAACAATGAAGATTCAGTATGAGACGAGCGTTGTGGATGCCAACAAATACGTGGTTTCCAGACCGCTCGTCTCGTGAGGGAGAGCCAGGAGCAATCCTGATTTCACGAAGGAGGTGTGCGATGTCTAACATCGTAAGCCAAAACAAACTGTCGGTACACAAACAACACGAGGTGCTCCTCAAGCTCGAAGCAGCAGGTCTGGACGACACTCTCGCCCAGAAGCTCGTCGACTCCAAAGGAAATGACCTCGCCATGAAGGTGGTGCGGTTCATCGAAAACGGAGGTTTCGAGCCGAGCACGAGCCAGAAAGTGGCAAGGGGCATCATGGGAAAGAACTTCTTCGGTGTCGAAGAGGCGGTGAAGCACTTCGGGGTCAATCCCACGAGAGCTCAACTCGTCCTCCTCGCCGAGATTCCGTTCACCAAAGCGGAGCTCAAAGGGAAGAAGGACACCCACATTCTCGTCGCCGTCTTCCCACTCTCCATCATCGACGTTCGTGGCAAGATGACCGCCGAGGTCTTCTACAACCAGGACTGGTATAACAACCAGGACTTCGCCAAGAATCGTGGAGACGTGGGATGGTATCTCATCAAGAAAACGCCTGTCGACAACTCGACCAACAAGACCTATCAAGAGCAACAGGCTCTTCTCTCCGACAAGGACGAGACGCCTACTGCCCAAGTGATGGTCTATACCATCGTGGGTCACTACTTGAACACCAACGAGCGGCTTCTCGAGAATGGCTACGTGCGGTGTTCCGACCTCGATTCGGACGGCTTCCGTGTCCTCGTCGGTGAGTTCGGTGCCTTTGGGCTGAGCGTCAGCGGCTGGGGCGATGGTGGCCGCGTCTCTTACTTCGGTCTCGCCTCTGCTCGGAAGTCCAACAACTGAACCTCGAACTTGAAGCCTTGAGCTTCCTCGACCCCTTGAGTTTCCCGCAAAAAATTTGCGTGAGATTCTTGGGGTTTTTTCTTTTTGAATTCTTTTGATACAATACACTTGTTCTGCTTTTGAAGGTGAGGCTACGGTTTCATCTCGCAGATGTCTCTTCTTTGAGACTTCGCCAGAATAGCGAGTGTCTACGGATACCGCTAGCGTGCGAATAAAGATGGAGATTGGACTTCTTGCTCACCTTTGGTGGAGGTGGTTTCATAACCTGCTCCCGAATAAAATACAGAAAGGAGAGGATATAAACTCACAGTGAGTAGTAACCCTCGATTTTCAGTGATAAGGATGAAAGTGGGCAAATTCTCGATTCGGACGGCAACCGTGTCAACGTCGGTAACTTCGATGCCAATGGGCTGAACGTCAACAACTGGGACGATGGTAACCGCAACTCTAACATCGGTCTCGCCTCTGCTCGGCACTCTTTTCTCTATCGCAACAACACCCCTTTCGGGGTGTTTTAGTAACTCTTTGTCGCTTTAATCCAGCCACCGAGCATCTTTCCAATCTCATCAATGCGTTCCTGAAGCACAATATATTTTTTGGCATCAATGGCTTTTACTTCTTTGGATAAGCGTACCAATACCCGCAAAAGATTTAATTTCACGCTCGTTTTTTCTAGCGACGGAAGTTTCTCACTTTTTACACTTTGACTGGCAGCGAGGAGATGTTCCACAATATCTAATGTCACCGTTTCACAGCGTTGCCACACCGTATAACGGTCTTGTTTTGCAACCGTGGTTCTATAGCTGTACAACGTCTTGTAGAGCTCGTACGTTTTCTTAAAGATAGGGATATCAAATTCGTCCATAAAATATGAAGATATATAATAATGTTTTTGAAGAAATAATTTCGTTAGAAAACTTGTTTTTTGCGTGGGATACATTCAAGAGCGACAAGCAGAAGAAACGGGATGTGCAGACATTTGAATGGAATCTTGAACACAATGTATTCCAGCTCCACAGGGATTTGAAATCAGGACGGTACCGCCACGGCTCCTATACCTCGTTCTTCATTCAAGACCCGAAGCAACGTCATATCCACAAAGCATTGGTACGGGATAGGGTATTGCATCACGCTCTTTTTACAGTACTGAATCCCATCTTTGAACCTACCTTCATTCCCCATTCATTTTCGTGTCGTGTAAACAAGGGAACACACAAAGGTATAGAAACACTAAAAAACATAATACAAAAAACAACCCGCAATGGGGTTCAAACAGCGTTTGCTCTGAAATGCGATGTCCAGAAGTTCTTTGGTTCTGTCGACCATGAAACTCTGAAATCTATCATCGCCAAAAGAATCAAGGATGTTCAGGCACTGAATCTGTGTAACGAGATTATCGACAGCTTTGCCACAAACCCGTTGGGGGGGGGGCTTACAAGAAGGGTTTGCCGATAGGCAATCTCACCTCGCAACTGTTTGCCAATATCTACCTGAACGAGCTTGACCAGTTTATAAAACATAGCTTGAAAGTGAAACATTATATACGGTATACCGATGATTTTGTAATTGTGCATCAGAGTGAAGAAGAACTCAAGAACCTCCTCCCGAAGATAAAGGAATTTTTGGAGACAAGACTAAAACTTACTCTTCACCCACGAAAAGTTACCTTGAATAAAACCTTCCGAGGAGTTGATTTCTTGGGCTATGTGTTGTTGCCGCATCATAGGGTGTTACGCACGAAAACAAGGAGGCGGATAGTGAGAAAACTAAAACTGCGGGTGGGGGAGTATAACGATGGAATAATCACGAGGCAGACTCTTGAACAGTCGCTACAGTCCTATCTCGGCGTTCTTTCTCATGCAGATAGTCATGCGATTTCTGAAGAGCTGAGGAATATGCTCTGGTTTTGGGAATAAAAAAATCGCTGTTATGCGATATAGTGGAACGCAAGGTGGGGTAAATTATGATACTATGAGTTCATAGCAAATGCAGGACAGCGATAGAAAAACTCGCTCTCTCCTCGTAGCAAAACGGTTCTAACGTCGTTCAAGAAGCCCAGCACTTCGGCGAGCTCAGTGCGAGCCAATTTCGAGTACATTGCCCGACAAAAATGATTGATATATATAAACAAAATTTGATTGGAAAACTAAAGGAGGCTTTGTCAGAAAATACATTCGTTAAACTGACGTTAAGTAGTTATTCTGGGCAAAAACAGGATTTGAAAAACATTTACATCAAGCCTGTCCTAATACGAGACGAGGAAATGCTGTCCTTTGTTTTTAAGTACACAACGAAAGATATAACAAAGAATTTTAATTCTGACGAAGCAGTTCTTTTGGTAGAGAAGTATTTTGATGAATTTCAATCAGTCCGCATTTTTACTACAAAAGAAGACGTTGTTTTTGATAACAATAAAATAAAAATAACCCAATCGACTTTTACAGAGCCTGCGAACAAATCACACGACAAAGAAAAACACAGAATGATCAGTCCGCAATCTGAATTTTTACACCAGCTTGGAATAACTACGAAAGAGGGGCAGGTAAAAGCCGATAAGTACGACAAGTATAAGCAGATTGATAAGTTTGTAGAGATCGTAGACAAACTCTATACATCCTCATCTTTGGTAGGCAAACAACATCTTGATATTTTGGATTTGGGAAGCGGTAAAAGCTATCTTACTTTTACTCTTTATCATTATTTTAATGACCTTGTAAAAAAAGAAGTAACGATAAAAGGCATCGAATTGCGAAGTGGATTAGTAGATGTATCAAACGATCTAGCCGAAAAGTGTGACTACGGCGATTTGGAGTTTATCGGCAGTGCCATCAAAGATTTCTCTGCCGATAGTGCGGATATTGTAGTGGCGCTCCATGCTTGTGATACCGCTACAGACGATGCAATCGTAAAGGGTATCGAACTGAATGCTGAAGTGATAATATTTGCCCCCTGCTGTCACCACTATGTCCGCCAGGTAATGAAGAAATCTGATAAGCATAACGATCTGCTAAAACATGGCATACTCGAGCAGAGACAATCGGAGATAGTTACTGATGGGTTGCGGGCAATGACATTAGAATACTTTGGGTATAAAACACAAGTTATCGAGTTTATCTCTTCTGAATACACAAGCAAGAACATACTTATCACAGCAGTAAGAAATTCAACAAAAAAGAAGCCTGAAGTACTTGAAAGAATAAAAGATACAAAGAGCAAGTATGGGCTGAGCGATTATTATCTTGATAAGGAATTACATTTTTGATATACTATATTTATGAATGAAAATAGAGGAGCACAACAAAACGAGTCACCTGAGGACAAGGATGGGTTGACTCCAGAGCAACGTGAGGCTGCTGATTATTGGTTGTCTCAATATGCAAAAAAGGAGATTCCAAAGAAGGAGAGAAGGGAGAGTACTCAAGAAGTAACCGAGCTTCAGGGTTTGCTTGCAGCATTTGAAGCAGAACATTCTCTTGCCGAGCTTCATGCTATTGTCGATCTTACGCCACAGGATGCTCCGAAATATCCCGTAAGAGAATCAGCCAAGAAAGCTCTTATCCCTATTGTAGATTTGATAAATACCTTAGGAAAAGAAACAGACATAACAGCAGAAAAATTTGCTGAATTAGATGCCCACTATAGGCGTCTCTCTAAAGCGGTTGGGATGATAAATAACGGCAAGGTAAGACACGACTAATATTTCGGTAAGCTTAGTTTATTAATTTTTTGTTGACAATAATTGTTGCTCATGTTAGTATTTGTGTAGTATAAGGAAGGAGGTAATTTTGATGGCTCTGCCAAAACCGAGGACCATAAGGACTTTTTCAGAAGAGCATCGACTCGAGATTCTTTTTACGGAACATAAGATTGATGAAAAGATTCGTTGTTCTTTTAGATTTCCAATAACAGTTCTCCTTAGGGCATATCCAAGTTTAAAGGTGCGTAGGGAGATTGTTAGACGATACCGTCATGTGGGTTGGGATCTTGTAATGTTTTGTAATGATCAGCAGGAAGGATCATCCGTCACTTTGAGATAATTTTTTTAGATCCGCACATCGTTGCGGTTTTTTATTTTTTATAGCTTGTGTTGTGGCAGAAAAAAAGAGAGAATCAAAAAATGAAAACGCCAAAATATATTTTTATTGTGGGCGGAGTTATGTCGAGTGTTGGTAAGGGTATCGCCTCGGCCTCTATTGGAAAAATTTTGCAGTCACGTGGATTCGAGGTGACTTCTATAAAGATCGATCCCTATGTGAACGTTGATGCAGGTACGATGAATCCCACCGAACATGGTGAGGTTTTTGTTTTAAATGATGGCACTGAGTGTGATCAAGATATGGGAAATTATGAGCGTTTCTTAAATCGCGATCTTCCAGGTATCAACTATATGACTACGGGAAGCGTCTACCAGGCGGTGATTGAGCGTGAGAGGAGGATGGAGTATGGAGGAAAATGTGTTGAGGTAGTACCCCATATTCCTCTTGAAGTAATTAGTCGGATAAATCGTGCTGCGGGCAAGGCAAAAGCCGATATTGTTACCATAGAGATTGGGGGTACTGTTGGTGAATATCAAAATGTACTTTTCCTAGAGAGTATTCGTATGTTACGCATTGAGCACCCAGGAGACGTGCTCGTTGTTTTGGTAAGTTATCTTCCTATCTTGGGTGAGGATAATGAATTAAAAACGAAACCGACACAGTATGCGGTGCGTACATTACAATCGACGGGTCTCCAGCCTGACATCATCCTTGCTCGCGCGAAACACTCTCTTGATGCAAAAAGAAAAGAAAAAATTGCTTTTAATTGTAATTTGCGTGAAAAGGATATTATTTCGGCGCCTGATGTTTCAAGTTTGTATGATATTCCTATTAATTTTGAGAAAGATGATCTGGGTAACATTATTTTAGAAAAACTTTCTTTGCGCGCTAAAAAACAAGATATGCGTGATTGGGGCAAGCTTGCTGGGCGTATTCATGAGGCAAAGGAAACCGTTAAGATTGGTATTGTTGGTAAATATTTTTTGAGTGGAAAATTCATTCTCGCTGACTCATACATCTCCGTAATTGAAGCGATTCGGCATGCGGCGGCCTTTTGGAAGGTAATACCGCAGATTGAGTGGCTTGATTCTGAACAGTTTGAGAGCGATAAAAATGCGCTACAACAGCTTGATGGATATGGTGGTATCATTGTACCGGGTGGTTTCGGTGGGCGTGGTATTGAAGGGAAGTTGAGCGTTATTCGTTATTGTCGCGAACAAAAAATACCTTATTTCGGTCTTTGTTATGGTATGCAGCTTGCAGTAGTAGAATATGCTCGTAATATGCTTGGACTTAAGAATGCAAATACAACAGAGATTAATCCTAAGACCGTATATCCTGTTATTGATATTTTGCCTGAGCAGAAGAAACTTATGGCAGAGAAGAGCTACGGAGGGACGATGCGTTTGGGTGCCTACCTAACTATTTTGAAACCGGAAACCATTGCGCGAGATGCCTATAAAAAAGAACAGATTTCGGAGCGTCATCGCCATCGCTATGAGGTGAACCCACTTTATGTGAAACGTTTGGAACATGCAGGGATTGTGTTTTCTGGACAATCTCCAAATCGTCGACTTATGGAGATATTGGAGCTTCCACGGAGTGTACACCCATTTTTTATAGGAACGCAGTTTCATCCGGAATTAATATCGCGCCCGCTTGCTCCACACCCATTGTTTAAAGAGTTTATCGAAGCTGCAAAAAAGCAGGATAGAAAAGATAGTTAATTCATTGAATGTTGGACAAACAATACTAAACGTGTTAATTTAATATCAGTAAAATGAAAGGAGTGGTTTCTGTGGCTCTACCAAAGCCGGGGGCTACAAGGACTTTTACAGAGGAATGTCATCTCGAGTTTCTTGCTACCGAACGTAAGATTGATGAAGGGATCCGTTCTGGCTGCTGGGGATCTTCGACAGTGATTTATCTCGATACGTATCCGAGTTTAAGGGTACGACAGGAGATTATTAGGCGATATCGTGGAGTCGGGTGGAATATTGTACAGTTTCACGAGGGTAAGAGGGATCGCCCATCTGTCACTCTGAAGTAATTTTTTTGATCCGCACATTGTTGCGGTTTTTCTTTAAATAATATGTATGACGTAGTAGTTATTGGTGGTGGGCCGGCTGGGATGATGGCGGCAGGGAGAGCGGCAGAGCGAGGCCGTTCTGTTTTGTTACTTGAAAAGAATCAGGGGTTGGGTAAGAAGCTTTTGATTACGGGTGGTGGGCGGTGCAATGTGACAAACAATAAGACGGAGATTCGTACCATGCTTTCAAAGTATAAAGAAAACCCCCCAGCAATGATGGGCCTGGCTATAACCTGCATGAAACGAGGTTCAATATGTGCAATACCATACACGGATTAACAATGACCGTCAAGATCTAAAGTAAATTAGAAGCTGCCATT
>CAYHKW010000039.1:0-9555 GCA_964357385.1 uncultured Gammaproteobacteria bacterium | reverse complement strand
GTGGTTTTTGATCATATCTATCAATCCACAATGCGGTAATAATGGTTACCGGAAAATCCACACCGTTCGGAATCGTTGTACCATTGCTCTGTGTAGGTAAATACCACTTGTTTCCCCACACAGCGAGGATTAGGAGCCCATGCCATTTTAAATGATGAGTAGAAGTGGGTAGTATTGTTTGCCAGCGGGTCTTTTGGAAGGCTTGCAGCGTACGGAGCAAGCGATACTTTGTAACTTACTGGCCAATCACCACTCTGCGTATCGGCATACGGAGGGAATGAGTTTGTATCAAAATTGTATAGTTGGAGTGCGAGGACGATGCTGTTGATATCTGTTTTCCGCCTACTGTCGCGTGCTTTTTTACGGGCGCTTTGGAGGCTGACAAGCATAATTGTGCCGATAATACCAATGATGGCAATGACCACCAGAAGTTCGATGAGGGTGAAGCCGTTGCGTTGGTTATTTTTAGTATCATTCATAGGTGATAATAACTCTTTATAGTATAGCAGTGAATCTAATAATGTTGGATCGTTCCAACAAGATTACCACTCTCAGTTTCTTTTTGTCCATTATATCACATATGATATAATCATTCATTAGCTCATAAATCCCCATAATGGCATATGTCGGTGACACAACCAACAGAGCAGGAAAAAGTCGGGTATCTCATAAAAAAACTTCGCGAGGAAAAAGGAATGACACAGGAGGCGTTTGCGCAGGCGCTTTCCACTTCTCAGAGTGCGGTGGCACGTATGGAGAGCGGGGGACAGAATCTTACGCTTGAGCAGTTGGGTAAGATCAGCACTATTTTGGGACGAAAGATTGTTTCGCTTTCATCAGACTCGATTGATTTCAAAATTGAAGGAGGTCGCCAGCTTTCCGGTACGATTGTTACTAACACATCAAAAAATGGCGCGATCAATATGATCTGCGCATCACTGGTCAATCGCGGCAAAACGATCTTGCATGGCATGCCCCGCATCGAAGAGGTGTATCGATATATTGAGATTATTGAAAGTATGGGCGTAGTGGTGCGCTGGCTGGATCAATCGACCATAGAAATAACGCCGCCAAAACAACTCGATATTAAAGCCATCAATCGCGAAGTGGCGGCAAAGACGCGCTCGTTTACGTTTGTGGGAGCATTGATTCATCATGCCGATTTTTTCCTTTTTCCGCATTCGGGCGGATGCAAGATGGGTGCGCGTACGACGGCCGCGTATCGATATGGACTTGAGACGCTGGGGGTAACTATAAAAACAACAGAAGATGATTACGAAGTAACATCACCCAAACAATTCAAACAAAACCAGACGGTCGCATTGTATGAATCCAGCGACACGGGCGCGATTGCACTACTCATTGCGGCAGCACGTATTCCAGGGGTTACGACGATCAAGTTTGCGCCACCGAATTATCAAGTGCAGGATGTCTGTTTTTTGCTTGAAAAAATGGGGGTGAAGATCGAGGGTATTGGTACGACTACTTTACGTGTACATGGGTTGGAAGATATTAACACAAGTGTTGAGCATGAAAACAGTGAAGATCCGATTGAGGCAATGTTTTTTCTTTCTGCCGCCATTGTTACCAAATCGACACTAACGATCGCCCGCGTTCCGATTGAGTTTATGGAACTTGAACTCGAAAAACTCAAACACATGGGACTCAAATACTCTCTTTCAAAAGAATATGTTTCAAATAATGGACGGACAAGACTGGTTGATTTGACGGTTTCTCCTTCAGCGCTGACTGCTCTGCATGACAAGCTGCATACTCAGCCGTTTCCGGGTCTTCAAAATGACAACTTGCCGTTTTTTGTACCGATTGCTACACAAGCGGAAGGAAGGACACTGGTGCATGATTGGACATGGGAGAACCGCGCGATTTATTTCACCGAACTCAACAGGCTTGGTGCCTCGGTAACATTAACTGACCCTCATCGAGCATTCATTGAAGGGCCAACAAAACTAAAAGGCGCACAAATCGTATGTCCTCCTGCGCTTCGTCCTTCGGCCATTATTTTTATTGCCATGCTTGCAGCGGAAGGGACGTCAGTATTGCGCAATGTGTATTCTATTTCACGCGGATATGCAGAAATCGCCGAGCGTTTGAATAGTATCGGCGCTCATATAGAAGTCATGCGGGGGATGTAGGGTTATGCTTTTCCACCACCCGATTGTTTGAGCACATCAGAGTGGAATGTGTACGTCGTATTTTTCTGTGCGTCAAAGCGTTCCTGTGCAAGTGCTACTAGGCGCGAAACAAGATCAACATTTGAAACACCAACTGTTTTCCAGTTGTGGTGGTACAGGCTGCCAGGAAGGGTATTTACTTCGTTTATGTATATTTTTGATGTAACACTGTCGATCAAAAAATCAATGCGTGCGATACCGGTGCATCCAAGAATGTGGTAGGCTTCTTTTCCTAAATCTCTGACCTGTGTTGCGAGAGTCTCAGGGATGTGTGCGGGCAGCTCACTGTAGGGAGTACTACTACTTTTCTTTCCGCCTGACATATATTTGTCATTGAAATCAAAAAATTCCGTTTTGTTCAGTGGTCGTTCAATGGCGGCACAGGTCAAGGTTTCATTTCCCATGATCGGGAGAGTAACCTCGATGAGATTTTCAATGCTTTGCTCGATAAGTACTTTGTCATCATAGTGGAATGCAACTTCAAGAGCGTTTTCGAGTTGGAAACTATCATTGATTTTTGTGATGCCAATACTGGAACCGAGATGGACAGGTTTTACAAAGAGCGGGTAGGTCAATTCTCCTATTTTTTTATTCCACAGTGCCTTGTTTTGTTCCCCGTCGTATTTCGTACACCAGACATAGGGGACAATAGGGAGGCCCTCGCTTTCTAGTATTTGCTTAGTAAGAACTTTATCCATTGCGACAGATGAGGCGAAAAGATCACATCCGACAAATGGAATGTTGGCCATTCGCAATAGTCCCATCAAACTACCGTCTTCACCAAACGTTCCATGCATTGATGGAAATGCCATATCGACAGCAACTTGTCTTGAGCGAAAGCCAGGCCATACGATAGTAAGACCGTTATTAAGTGAAAGATGTATTGGTTTGAGTTTTGAAAGTGTCTCGTCAAGATTGTCGGTTTTAAAAAATGAAAGATCATTCATGGTTTTGTCGCAATACCATGATCCATTTTTTGCTATGTAAACAGGCCATACATCAAATTGTCCCGTCGCAAGGAGTGAAGAGATAATAGGAGTATGGGCGGTAATGATGGATACATCATGCTCAACACTCTGTCCGCCGAAAAATACGGCAATAGTTTTTTTCATATTAATTATATTGGTCAGGCCAGTCGTTTTGAAGTAACACGACATCGCCCGGAAGAGTAAGGGCGGGGAGTGCGGCAAATGCAGCGAGAGCATCATCGAACCATATAATCTCACCATTAAATCTCGATTCTTTCAAGCCTTGTTCGATGAAGGGCGTAACTGAGTTTTTTATAAGAATGATTTTTTCGATATGTGCGACAGCAAGCTGGCGGCCGATTTCATGATGCACTGTTTCTGTTTTTGTTCCCATTTCAACAAGGCCCGGTGTTACATACCATCGGCGATGGTATGATAGTGATGCCAAAAAATCAATCACCGCCTTCACCCCATCCGGATTGCCATTGTAACTATCATCAAGAGTTATAACACCACTACTATCCTTTTTTGGCTCAAGACGATGGTCAAATGGTTTTGTATTGTTGATGCCATTTTGAATTTGGTCATCAGAGAGTCCGAGTTCTAATGCGATAGCTGCTGCGCAGGCAAGGGGACCAATTTGGTGAAGGCCGAGAAGGTGGGAGTGTATTGATATCTGTTTATCGCCGTTACGAAGAACAAACGAGGTGCCATTCAAATTGCTTATCGGCGTGCTCACATTCCAGTTTCCCGAGCCTCCGCGCGTGTAGAGGATATGTTTGTTGTTTGCGCGCTCTTTTGCTAGTCTATTTTCACCATTTACATATATTGGTTTTTCTTTGAACCAGTCGGCTAATTCAAAAATAGTGCCAACCGTTTTTTCAATCGTTTTAAACTTTTCAAGATGCGCCTCGTTGATACCGGTGATAATTCCCTTGTCGGGTTTGACAAGTTCACAGAGTTTTTTTACATCGCCGGGATAGTATTCTCCCAATTCAAAAATTAAAATTTCCTCATCGCCTTTGAGGGTTTTTACAAATGCACTGATGCCAAGCGGGGTATTGTAGCTGTGCGGCGGGGCGGCTACTTTTTTTCCTTCAGACAACACGGTCTTTAGAATCTCGCGCATACTGGTTTTTCCAAAGCTTCCTGCGATAGCGATTTTTACTGCGTTGTGTTGGGCGAGTGTTTTGCGCGCTGTGCGAATAGTGAAATATTCGATGGGGGATTGGATGAGCGATTTTAATATGACCAGAGGAATAATAATCCAATATGACGTGATGTATGGTGCAAAGACAATAAGAAAGATTCCTTCAATGTAATGCCGTACTGACATTGCGTGCCAAAAAATCATTATTCCGACACCATACAAGGAAAGTAATATAAGCCATGTGATAGCAAGGAGTAGTAATACTTTCGGATTTTTTACGAGCGTTTTTCGTTTTTCAATATGAGAAAAATTCTTTGTACGTTCAAGCCATGCAACGTACTCGCGAACATGATATTCGCTTGCTTGAAGCATGTATACCAAAGCGCGTGGGTAGCGCGGACTATATCGGGAGAGCCAGTTGTGAATCATAGGAAGTGTTGTATGAGTTGAGCGACTTCTTGGGCTTTTTCTCGATGAACAAAGTGTCCGGTATGGTCGAGGATTTTGAATTCTGAACCAGCAATCATATCAGCAAGCCGTTTGCCGTCGTGCAGTGGTGTTTGATCATCATCGGTTCCCCAGATAAGCAAAGTGGGAAGAGAGAGTTGTTGCGCGTAGCCGCTCAGATCATCTTTAACGACATTTAAAAACGTCTCTTTGAGACTTCCTGCTGCGAAATAATCACTGCCGATTGATTGGTATAGTTTTTTTCGCAAGGCATGCTGTTGTGCCCGCAATATCGGCAGGGAGGTGATTACTTTCCCTATTTTTGCTACGCCTGACAACATGACGTTTCGTCCTGTTTGTTTTTTTGCAATGCCTGCTGCGGCAATCAAGATACATTTTTTAGGATGCAATTGTTTTGTGGCGAGTCCTTTGATGGCAATGCGTCCGCCAAATGAATGACCCACGAGCACCTCAACATCAAGGTTGAGTTTTTGGATAAAATCAACGACGAATGTAATATAGTCATCAAGAGTCCAGGGTTGCTTTGTTATTTCAGTGTTTCCAAAGCCAGGTAGGTCGAGACGAATGAGCCTATGGGATTTTGACAGTAGGGGCACTAACGCATCAAAGGAATGTAATGTGTCTTTCCAGCCATGCAAAAACAGTATTACAGGACCAGTGCCTTCATCTTGATATTCAGTGGCGAGATTTTGGACGATGAGTTTCATGAAAGATAGTTAGTTTGAAGGGATAGGAAGCGATTTAGCGGTAGTGATTTTAATATCAAGCGGCAGTTCGCTCATGATGTTGTAGAGATTTTTTTCATTATCTTTTGTTGATATGCGGAAAGTATATCTGCCGCTTTTTGTAGCGGTGATTCCTTGAATTTTAGTTATACTTCTAAAACGTAGTGCGCCTTTATTGATTGCAAATGAATTCTCATAATTACTGATTATTGACTTATCAGGATCGAGTAAATCAATTTTTAAGGTTAGCGAGGATAGATTATTATCAATGATCCAAAAGTTAATTATCTGAAATTCGATAGGAATAACAACACTATCAATAATATTTTTTTCTGTTGTAAAATTGATTTCTTCTAGGCAATCAATAATACTCAACAAATTACTTTCACGATCTATGATTGATTTTTGGCATAATACTGACCAAATGTGCTGCATATAGTTATACGTTTAGTGAATAATCAAAGGGCGTGCCTGTCAATACATAGCGAGAAGTCGTGCCAACAACACTACTTCCACTACTTTGTGTTTTTGTTGTATACGGAGAGTCAAATGTAATTCCAAAAACGGTTGATAGTTGATCAGCGCTAAAATTAAGTTGAGTAACAAGTCGATTAAGGAGATCAAGGCCGATATTGATATCACCATTTTCAATATTTGATATAACTCGTTGTGTTGTATGTATTTCTTTTGCTAATTCTTGCTGACTGAGACCCTGCGCTTCTCGTGTGCTATGTATTTCTACTGCCAGACGGATTCGTATGGCAGCATCCCGAGAATATTGCTGAAAGTCTTTATTGTCTCGTACTTCAGAAATAGGATCCGGCGCAGTTATTTTATTGATATTTTTCATATAAAGTAGAATCATTTATGAATAGTCGTTGATATCGTTGGGTCATTTCTTGTTCATGATTGATTGCTCGTCTTTCTTTCTCTGTGCTGTAGCTGTCAGATTTTTCAAATGCGTTGAGGAGCACTATTTTATCACTGCTCCTAAAATAATGGATTCGTATAAGAATATTTTTATCTTTACGTGTTTTAATTTCAAAAAAGCTGTATCCATGTAATGGTGCTGCAATTGGGGGTATCGGTAGACCATTTTTTTGAGCTATGTACTCTATTTTTTGCGCGATGCTTGCCAATAGGTGTAACTTTTTTTGCTTAGCTTTTTCTGTATCACTATTTTTGATCCGATACTGTTCTAGATATAGTTTTACAGGGCATGAACTAGTGGCTTTGTCATAGTAGTAGACTGCCTCCATAAATGAGGATTATTACGATATAATGGACGATAAAAATAATTATACCTGATCGGGTATAATTATGTCAAGCCCTATTTTATACTTTAAGCCTAGAACTCATATTCTTTATCAATTTCTAAAATTTGAAATTTGATTCCTGCAGGTTCCAGCACTTGCGGAGGAATGAGATGCGCTCCGCCGGGGGATTTTAAAATGCCATCATGAATCGGGAAGCAGACATTCGGTTTTACCGCGAGAGCATAGTCGATGCAATCTTGTAGTTTAAGCCATGGACCAGCAACGGGCAGTGCAAGTAGCTCTACTGGGTGTGATGGAATAGTGTAAGAGTCGCCGGGAAAGAACAGTCGATCAGCGATGAGGTAACCTGTATTTTGTATACAAGGGATTGAAGAGTGAAGTACTGCGTGGTCATTGCCTATTGCTTCGATAGTGATTCCATTGATCTCATTCGTTTGGGTATTCTCAAGAATTTGAAATGCGATACCTTCTGTTTTTAACAATTCACCGACGCTTGAGTTGGTGATAATTTGCGCTCTGGGATTATTGGCAATAAGTGCTTTGACTGAGTTAATACTGAAATGGTCGGGGTGTTGATGGGTGATAATAATGATATCGACATCGGTGAGGTCATTTTGCTGGGACGTCCATACGCCAGGATCGGTAAGAATCCGTGTACCGTTTTGTTCAATCAATAAACAGCTGTGTCCAAACTTTGTGATGGTCATAGGAATAAATATATTTCTTTCTTACAAAGAAACACTAACTAATATTGGTAGGTGGTCTGATGCGTCGGACTGGCCAACGATAAAGAATGTGTTTTTAGATCGCTGCTTACAAAAATATAATCGAGCTTTATATCAATCTCTTGTGGGTTACAGCTGATACACCCTTCTGGATGCACACTCCAGGTAGGTACTGAAATAGGATCAGTATCTACGAGTATTTTTTTCATCATTTGTATTGATGAACTGTGGGGGATCGCATTAAAGTCACCAACCACAACGACATGCTTTGATGGGAGACGATTAATGAGCTTACGCACCTCTTCCTCTTGCTCGAGCGAAGGTTGTTGGTGGGTGTGGGTCAAGTGAGCACTAAAAACATGCAGTACGTCCCCATTAATATCGATCTGCGCGTAGGCAGCCGCACGTTCATCATCTCCTTTTTCAAGTTGGATTTTTTCAGAATGTATAATGGGAAATTTGCTAAATATAGCAGAACCATGTCGGTATGTTTTGCCATCCCATATTTGTTCTGTACGCGCAAAGGTATGCTCGTATCCAAGTTTATTTAAAAATCCAATAACATCACGTTCCAAATCGTCATCTTTGACTTCTTGCAAGCCGATAATATCGGCATTTTGTTGCTGTAAAAATTCCTTCCATTTTTCAAGGTCGCCATCTATCAAAATATTCCACGATAACACCTTTAGATCCATATTTTTTCATTCTATTTTTATACGTTCATTCTCCCTATTTTCTAACCAAAAGGCAAGCATTTTTTCTGAAAGTAACACGATGTTTGGTGTGCATATAGGAAATATAACAATAAATATATATTGACAAACGATAAGTACTAAATTAAGATAGAAATATAAACTATAAGACTAAATCGCATAATTACATCAAATAATATGAAAAGAAGTGTAATACTATTGTTTAAGGTGCTCATTGTACTTATCGGCATCGGCGCTCTTGCTCTCCTGTTGTGGGAGCCTCACCTTGAAGGAAGGAATGCCCATGCCACACTCTTTGAAATATACTTCAAAGACCCTTTCCTGGCGCTTGTCTATGTAGGGTCTATTCCTTTTTTTGCGGTACTATATAAGGCTTTTAAGGTTTTGGGTTATGCCGGGCAAAATATGCTATTCTCGCAAGCGACCGTGAATGCTTTGCGGACTATAAAATATTGCGCATTCACCATCATTGGTTTTGTTGTTGTGGAAGAAGTTATTATTATATTGAATCATGGTAATGATGATGCAGCAGGCGGGATTTTTATGGGTATCCTTATTACTTTTGGTTCTATCATTGTTGTTACCGCGACGACGATGTTTGAGCGGATTGTGCACAAGATCCTAAAGATGAAGCCGGAAAACAAAATAATATAACTTCTTTGGGAAAGACACGTTAAAAACCGATTACAAAGGTATGGCCGTCAAAGCCTTGATCAAGAATGGGACACACTAGGCCCGCATTTCCATTGGCGTTTGCTTCAGTGTGATATACCAGAATAGGGTTGGTAGAAGGATAGACGGCAGATCCACAAGCAACACTTGCATCTGAATAATAGTAATATCCTCGAGAGTTAAGGGGGTTGGACTGATAGGAAGGCCACTTGGTTGTATCATCGGTACCGGTATTCAGTGGATCGGTCGGTAGAACCGGTAAAAAATCAGGTACCAATAGTGCAAGTGCACTCAATCTTCCTCCTGGATCAGACACAGGCCATGTATCGTGTTCGTTGAAGTATAAAATTAAAGCAGTTTTAAGAGCAAATATTTCACTGGCACGTTTTGCATCCCGGGCTTTACTTACCGAACTGGTCAAACTCACTGATGCTATCGTTGATAAAATACCAATAATAGAAATAACCACGAGGAGCTCAATGAGGGTAAAACCATTCTTCTTTTTTGTGGTCATACGATAACTAAAAATAGTTACAAGGGGATGTAACTATTATACAGGAAGAAGGGGATTAAACGAATTACGAATGATGTACTGCTGGTGCCCTCGGAGGGAATCGGACCCCCATCGTATCCTTAGGACGGATCTGTTCTATCCATTGAACTAC
>CAYHKW010000038.1:0-9704 GCA_964357385.1 uncultured Gammaproteobacteria bacterium | reverse complement strand
AGAGTGTCCCCATGCCAAGAACAAAGAGAATGAAGCCGATAATAAGGGCGATGCGTTTTATATTCATAGTGATTGGTTAACCAGCGTGTTGATCAGGGAGTTTATTTTGTTTGCCAGTGTTTGTTTGTGCTAGTTGAGGAAGAGCTGAAAGTTTTTTCGCTGCACGCTCATTGTCTGTCGACATTTTTTTCAACATTGCTTGTGAAACAGTAGGTTCTTCAGGAGCAAACGACTCTGGCAAGATTGAATATAATTCTTGCGCGCGTTGTTTTCTTTTGAGCGTTTCTATTTGTTTATTAAGGTCTTGTGCTTTATCTCTATTTTCTTGTGCACGGATAGCTGATCTTACCCATTTTTGGATTGCGTTTGCTGTTGCTGCAGGAAGGATTCCCAGAAGCGGAATCGTTTCCATTATACTAGTTCCTAACGCAACCGCATAGTCTTCTGTTTTCCATAATTCTCGATTATTGAACCAGAGATAGAGGTTAATTAGCCATACCGCTGGTGAAAGCAGTATCGCTAATATCGCCAATCCTAAAAAACCCAAAAGATCTATGGTAAGGGTACAAATTAATAAGATGATAAATACGCTGTCATTATGCTTATCAGCCTGATCCTGTGCTTCTTGTGCTTGTGCTTCAAGTGTTGCCAATCTTTTGTTGTAGGTAGCGGGTCGTATCCCGTGTTTGCGTCGAAGGTCTATCGCCATGGTTGTGGAATCAATATCGTAAAAAATAGCTACCTATAGTATACTTTTAATTAAGTAAACAAGCTACCGTGAAGAAACTTGCGTCACACAATCGAACGGTGATTGTTGGCATCGCTTTTGTTGCGGTGTTTCTTTTGGTAATTGGATTGGGTTATACCCCACAGCAAAAGCATGCACCCAGTGCAGGCGCCGCGGTAGAAGATTTTTACATTATTAACGGATGGGCATGGAATCAAAAAGTCGGATGGATAAAACAACGTGGGTTGGTGGGGGATACTGCAAGTAAGATCGGCAACTATGGAGTGAAGATTAAAAAGAGTAGCGGTGAAATCGAAGGCTGGTCATGGTCTGAAATTTATGGATGGATTTGTTGGGGTAAAGCATGCGCGGATGCATCACTGAGTGATAGTAGTAAATACGGATCTTCTGTTGCACCGGACGGGTCGGCACCAAAAGCAATAGTGAAATTAACATCGGGGACGTTTAGTTTAATAGCGAAAGATAACACGGTATCAGGATGGGCAAAGGTGATTACGTTGAAAGATGATGGCTGGATTAAACTGGATGGACAATCGGTGAGTGGTTCTCAATATTTTACGTATTATGATTCAATAACTGCTCAATTCAACGGATGGGCATGGAGTTGTGTGCCGGGCACTGATCCTAGTGGGTGCAATGATGATCGTAGTATTGGTTGGATTGTATTTAGTGGAAAGACATTGGTTGACCCCACCCTTTCAAATGTGAATGAAGCATGTCCTTCTGACCCCATAACAGGAGCGCCAAATTTGACGTGTGCTCTGTATAGTTATGATGCCGCAACCGCAAATAAAGACAGTAAATGGTATACAGAGTTTATTGGGCCATGGCTTGAATCGCAAGGGGGGAATATATATGGAAATGGGGGGGTATCAGGAGCGGGACTTAAACCCCCGCTTCAAAATGGGAAATATAACTCCTCCTACTTGATCCATTCTAACGGTGCAATTACTGCAAAATGGGTTTCAGAATGTCCTGGTGACTCGTGTGGGGTACGAACCGGAAATCCCCCAACACCATCACAAACACCAAAAACCCTCGTTGGTGATTTTGATTCGCCTAGTAACCCAAATCGTTATCGAAACAATTTGGGATTTATTAATATCGCTGCTTTAACCGACCCTGCAGGAAGTGATGGTAAAAACAGATATGGCTATAGTATTCAAACAATATCAACAAATAACTTTGTTCGCTCAACAGCCCCGCTGAACAATACTGTATTTGTTAGGACAGGCGATCTTGATATAGGCCCGGTAAGCAATCCGAATTATTTTACTGTGTATGCAGGGGGGCCAGCAACATCAGGTGCGGGTACGGTGATAGTAAAAGGTGATCTTCGTATTCACGCACCGATTGTATATGAAAAGAGCGCCGTCTCTTCTGTTGTTCGTACTCCATCAGTGGCATGGATTGTTATTAAAGACGACAATGGAAACGGAGGTAATATTATTATAGACCCCTGTATTGTGCCACCATTTGACACTAATCCAGCAGGACCCGTTATTCTTTCTGGTGCATTTATTGCAGAGGGAACAATAACAACAGGATATGGAGCAAGTAGTAGCGGTGATCGTGGGGTTGGTTTTGAAGGGAATCAGTGTTCATCCATAAAAAATGGTGGAACGTTTCCCAACGATGATATTCCACTTCAAGTGAATGGCATTATGATGGCACACGATTTTAATTTTCAGCGTATATACGTCGGTAATGATACGGGTGGCGAGTCAATACGTGATGATGGACGATTGTTTGCGAACGTTCTTCCTGGACTTGAAGATATGGCAAAAAAATTACCGCTTTGGAAATCAAATCGCTATGTACCATAAATCATTGTTATCGCGAAAGTAGCAGTGGTGAAGATATCCACTCTAAGATGAACTATTATTTCATGGTATACTGATTACACTTCAATACGAACTCTCATGCCTTTATTTCAAAAAAAACAACAAAGTATTATTGGCGTTGATATTGGTACTTCAAGTATAAAAATGATTGAGCTTGCTGTGCGAAATGGCCGACATGCATTATCGACGTATGGTTTTGTCGAAGGATTAGGACACTCAGCAACACTGGTGTCTAAAGAAGAGGAGTCGTATATTGCAAAGCAGATCATGCGTATCAAGGAAGCAACCAAATTTACAACACGCACTGCAGTTGCTGCATTGCCAACTTATGCGGTTTTCACCTCAGTGATTAGCGTTCCCGCTATGTCAAAAGATGAGCTTGCATCAGCGATTCAGTGGGAGGCAAAAAAAATAATCCCTCTTCCACTTGAGGATATTGTGCTTGACTCTGAAGTATTGAATCCGCCGGATCCCAACATTAAACACAAAAAAGGAGAAGTGGATGCGGGAGAGCCATTAAAAGTACTCATCACAGGTGCACCAAAAGATCTGGTGCGACGCTACACTCAAATTTTTCAAGAAGCAGGTTTGATATTGGCAGGTCTCGAAACGGAAACATTTGCGCTTTCCCGTGCGTTGGTGGGTGAGGATCCAGGGGAAATGATGATTGTCGAGTTGGGTGCAGCAACCACTGATCTTATTATTGTACAAAAAGGCGTACCGTTTTTAGCACGGAGCATTGAACAGGGCGGCAATGCCATTACTCGCGCTATTGTTAATAGCTTGAATATTAGCGACAAGCGAGCAGAGCAACTCAAACGCGATATCGGTATTACCACCCTTGATACCAGTACAGGGGGAGGTGGTATACCACAAATTATTGAACGCGCACTTGAGCCGATCGTTCACGAGATACGCTATACCATGGGGTTATATAAAGAGGGAGGCATTACTACCGTTGATTCAACGTCAGGAAGCATTGAAAAAATTATTCTTACCGGTGGTTCAGCAATGATGCCTAATATCGCCGATTATCTTGCAAAAATTCTTGACATGCGTGTTGTGGTTGCAGATCCTTGGTCGCATATTACCTATCCGGAAGATCTTCGGCCAGTGCTTGCAGGTATTGGTTCGCGTTTTTCTGTTGCTATTGGTCTTGCAATGCGTGATGTATAATAGAGATGTGATATACTATATATATGGCTACTCTCAATTCACAAACTCAATCAGCACCTGCTGAAAAAAATCGCCCCAAAAATAATGGTGTGAAAAAAAATGCTGATGCTTTTTCATTTGGAAAAGGAATCAACTTGATATTGCAAGATAAGGAGGGGATGAAGCAGGGAGCAGAAAAAAGTATTGTCAGTCATTTGATTGCCAGTGTGTTTGTTGGTGTTGCCCTGGTTGCGTTGACCTATGGTGGTTTATATATTTACGGGTATTTTACCGAACAACAGCTCGCATCAACACTCCAAGAACGCCAAGACCTAGATAATTCAATTGCAACGATTGAGTTGCATCGTGCTCAGCTCGTACAATTTCAAAATACCCTTGAGAATGTAAAAACTCTTCTTGATAACCACATCCACTGGACACATTTTTTTACCATACTTGAGAAAAATACGGTAACTGATATTACCTATGTTTCTGTCGTAATGTCCCCTGAGGGCAAAATTCGTATTTCAGGAATTGCAAAAGATTTTACCACCCTCGCTCGTCAGCTTCGCGCGTTTGAAGATGCAAAGGATGTATTTGCCAGTGTTTCGATTCCGTCAGGTCATGCTGTTTTGGGTCAAACAGGAGAAACAATAGGGGTTAATTTTGATGCTTCACTTATTTTAAAGCCGACAATATTAACTGCTTTGACACGATAATACCCAATGGACTATTTTCCAAAGGAATACATCAAATATGGACAAAAAACCAAAAACAACATTGCAAAAAATTGAACCAATTGTTCTGATGGTTATTATTGCAATTCTTGGATATGTCGGATATGAAACATTGCTTGCTGACCAGATAAAACAATTTCTTCCAGGAGGCACTTTGCATACGCAAACGGTAAATCAAGAACTTGTTGATCGAAAGGCATACTATGAATCTATTACGGCACTCGATGCTTTGTATCAGTCTTCAAAAGAAGATACTGCAAATCAGATTGTTAATCTTATCCCTGTCCAGCAAGATATTCCTGAAATATTTGCTTCCTATGAAGCGATAGCAAAGGCAAATGGTGTCAGTGTTCAGTCAATTGATGTGGTTAACGACAAATCGATTGCCCAAGCAGGCGGTTCTGATGTACAGTCCTTGCAAGTGAATATGAAGGTTGCCAATGTTTCATATACCGCCATGAAACAGTTTTTGGATGCGATAGAAAAGAATATCCGTGTTGCCGATGTCCAGTCTATTAGCTTTGATCCGCGCTCTCGTTTTGTTGATATTTCAATCCGATCATATTACCGCACCCCAACTGCGGTCAAATAAGTGATCTTATTTACACTCCCATGCCAGACCCAAAGCTACAAAAAAAGAAAACAAGCCCTCTATACTACCTTTTGTTATTTGTCATATTGTTAGCAGGTGGTTACTATTTGTATACGTACGTATTTTCTACTCCTTCCATTGAAACTGAATTAAATGCAGCACTTCCCATTAAGACAGGGGGGGATTGGGGAAGGGATTTGTTTAATAACCCTTCATATACCAATTTGTTTAACCCTATTCCTGGCAGAGTAGAGCCCGGACCTATGGGCAACCCAACACCGTTTGTTCAAGTAGCACCATCGGCTGCTCGAAGATAATATCTCATGTCTGCACCAAAAGTAATACAACATTTAATTGATGAAGGGCTAATCTCGGAGCATGATTGGTCTATTGTTGAAATAGAAGCGCGTTTAACACAACAAGATCCAGAGATACTCCTACTTGATAAGAAAAAAGTTTCTGAAGAGGATCTCGCGAAAGCAAAATCTGAACTCTATAATTTGCCGTTTATTGATTTGACCCAAAAAGAAATCCCCCGAGAAACGTTGACCATTTTACCTGAAGCAGCAGCACAAAATCATCAAATTGTTCCTTTTGAACGAAAAGGAAAGCAAGTAAAGATTGCCATGGTCTCACCAGGGAACTATCGCGCGATTGAGGCAATGGATTTTTGGTCAAAAAAGGAAGGTCTCACAATTCAAATTTATGTTACCACCCTTACCGGTCTTCGTGCGGGATTGAAACAGTATAAGGGATTTGGTGAAGAGGTGGGACAGGCTCTTGATGTGATTAAAGAGCGCGAGGTTCCAAAAAAAGTAGAGCAAGACAAAAGACCGTTGTTTGAGGTGGTAAAAAAAGCACCAGTAGCAAAAATTGTTTCATTGCTCATTAAAGAAGCATATGACGCAGGCGCATCAGACATCCATATCGAACCAGGTTTTAATGAGATTCGTGTTCGGTTTCGTGTTGATGGTATTTTGCGTAATTTTTTATCACTTCCTGTGAATCTCCATGCGAGTTTAGTGGGTCGTATCAAAGTACTTGCCCGACTGAAACTTGACGAAACACGTATCCCTCAAGACGGTCGTATCCGAGTAGAGTTTGACGAAGGAGGGGGAGTTGATTTGCGTGTTTCAACATTACCGCTTTTGGAAAATGAAAAAGTCGTTATGCGCTTGCTGCCCTCTGGTACCCAGGTAAGCACTCTTGAGGAATTGGGTTTTACGGGAAAAGTATTGGATACATTGAAACAAAGTGCTGCGCGCCCGGTGGGTGTTATGTTAATTAGTGGTCCAACAGGCTCTGGTAAGTCCACGACACTCTATTCACTGCTGCAAATTTTGAATGATGAAAGTAGAAATATTATTACCCTCGAAGATCCCGTGGAATACTTCTTGAAGGGGGTCAATCAGGTTCAAGTAAATCCTGAAGTAGGTTTGACGTTTGCATCAGGTCTTCGTTCAGTCTTGAGACAAGATCCCAATGTCATCATGGTTGGTGAAATTCGTGATAATGAGACCGCTGAATTAGCGGTCAATGCTGCATTGACAGGGCATTTCATGTTATCTACCATTCACGCAAAAGATGTGCTGGGGGTTATTCCTCGACTTTTGGATATGCACGTCGAACCATTTTTGATCTCTGCAGCCTTAAACACCATTATGGCCCAACGCTTGGTGAGAAAGCTGTGTGAGTTTTGCAAAGAGCCCTTTACTGTTTCTGAAGAATTGAAAGAGGAAATGAAAAAGGAATTAAAAACATTACCGCCAAAAGTAACTAAAGAGCTGGGGGCCAAGGAAATTGTATTTTATCATGGAAAGGGATGCGCACAGTGCGGAAACACTGGATACAAAGGGCGATTGGTCATTGCTGAGGTATTGACGATGAGCGAGCGGCTCCGTGAGATTATCCGTACCGGTCTTTCGGTAGATGAAATTGCTAAGGAAATGTTTTTACAAGGGGTGCCAACGTTAAAACAGGACGGTATTCTCAAGGCACTTGCGGGTATTACTTCTATAGAAGAGGTAACGCGAGTGAGCAGAGAGTAGTTACTACCTTGGCTTGCCTTTTTGTTTGGTTACCGATATTATAAAGGGGATTAGCCCTCTTTTTTGTTTTTTATGGATACCGCACAAACACTCACTCTTATCCGCATGGTAACGACTGCTGCTCGCGAGCGGGCTACTGATTTGCATATAAATGGCGGATCCGCCCCTATGATGCGTATTGATGGGACGTTGCGCGCTCTTACTAATGAACCCATTATCACCCAGGAGTTTATTGAAGACATATTGCAAACCCTTCTCACTGAGGCCATGAGGACAACACTGGCTCAAACAAAGGATTTCAGCTTCACTCATTTATTTGATAATAAAGTGCGTGCAAAAGTAAGTATCTACTACGAGGAAGGCCGTCCTGCCATCACCATGCGACTATTAGATGTCAAAGTTCGCACACTTCAAGAGCTGAATGCTCCCGATGCTATCAAGACATTTGCTCATTTAAGTAATGGCCTTGTGCTTATCGCCGGCAATTATGGATCAGGTCGTACTACTCTTGCTATGGCACTTTTGGAAGAAATAAATCGAACACATACCTCACATATAATGACAGTTGAGCGTCCGATAGAGTATGATATGGCGAGCAACAAATCGATCGTTGATCAGCGTGAAGTGGGGGAAGATGTACTTTCATTTGAAGACGCTCTCGATCATGTTCAGCGTGAAGATGTTGATGTGTTGTTCGTAAGTGAAATGACTACTCAAGCGGAAATTATGCGCGTGCTTGATATCGCCAATGCAGGTGTTCTTGTTTATGCCATTATTGAAAGCTCTTCAGCAACCCATGCGCTGGAAAAATTACTTTCCACGGTAGCTGCCGCCGAGCAAGAACATGCTCGTTCGTTGCTTACTCAATGCCTTGAGGGTGTGGTTGTTCAACGTCTCGTACCTCGTATTGGTGGAGGAATGGTTGCAGTGCATGAAATTCTTCGCATGCAGCCCTCGATTCAATCATTTTTGCTGAGTAATCGCATGAGCCAGATTGCGGTATTTTTGAAAAATAGCCGCGACGAAGGGATGATGAGCCTGGAACACGAACTTGCTCGTTTAGTAAAAAATCAAGAAGTTCTGCCGGATGTTGCACAGACCGCTGCCGTCGATAAGGTGCTTTTGGCACACTTGATATCATCGTAATCGTATGCCCGAAGATCACGAATCATTGCTAGCAAATTTAGAAACTTCGCTACAGAACGCAACCAATCTCGAAGAGGTACGTACTTTATACCGCGCATATCTTGGTGCAAAAGGAAGCATCAAACAACTCTATGCGAGTCTCAAAGACATGACTCCTGAAATGAAGCGCGAGCAAGGCCCGGTGTTTGCTGAGATATTGCAACGTGCACAGGTAATGTTTGATGATCGTCAAAAGAGCCTTGAGGGTGGCGAGCGTGACGCGCTATTGCAAAAACATGCACAGCCACTTCCCACCACCCCATCAAAGATGGGACACCTTCATCCGCTCTCCCGTACTATTCGTGAATTGAATTCCTTTTTTATTCGTATGGGGTATAGCGTGATGGATGGTCCGGAAATCGAGACTGATGAATTTTGTTTTCAACGACTCAATGTACCCGCAGATCACCCAGCACGCGATATGCAAGACACTCTGTATATCCAAGAACCTAATCTTTTGCTGCGTACTCAGACTTCTTCTATTGAAGCGCGCATATTGGCAACCTACAAGCCCCCGTTTAAATTTGTATCTCCGGGGCGTGTCTATCGCAATGAAAAAGTAAACAAAAGTAATCATTTCATATTTCATCATTATCAAGGGGTAGTAGTGTTACCCAATGCAAGTCTCAAAGATTTGTTTGGAACGTTTACAGCACTATTTCGTGAAATGTATGGAGATGATGTGGTGATTCGATTTCGTAATAAGTACTATCCTGAAGTGGAGCCGGGTGTCGGTCCTGACATGCAGTGCTTTTCGTGTCATGGTATTGGGTGTCCTATTTGTAAATATGTCGGTTGGATCGAAATGGGAGGAGCGGGAATCATCCACCCTAACATTATGAAAATGGCAGGGCTTGATCCTACAAAATGGCGCGGCTTTGCGTTTGGCCTTGGTCTTGATCGATGGGTGATGGCCAAATATAATATCACGGATATCCGCACTCTGTTAGGCGGCGATCTGGCGTATAAACCCTACTCACATGAAGGTACTCTATAGCAGTCTCAAACAATATATCCCTGACCTCAAAACATCGGCTCGCGAAGTGGCGGATACGCTTACCTTGATCGGATATATGGCTGATCGGTTTGAAGAGGTTACGTATGATGGAAAGTCGGACTTTCTTATCAGTCTTGAAGTACGACAAAATCGTGCTGATTGTTTTTCTGTTATCGGCATTGCCCGGGAAGTTGCTGCATATTATGGCTTGGCATTTCAGCAGCCGATTGTGTCGAATATGCAATGGGGGACTTCACCGCTTCAAATCAATATTGAAGCGCAAAAACAGACTCGTCGCGTACTGGCAGTACGCATTGAGAATCTTACTCAACAATCGTCTCCAAACTGGCTCAAAGATTTTTTGATGCTTCATGGTATGAAAGATAGGAAGAGCAAAC
>CAYHKW010000037.1:0-9819 GCA_964357385.1 uncultured Gammaproteobacteria bacterium | reverse complement strand
TTTCAGAACTAGATTAGCACTTCCTGCACCGACAGCACTGGGGCGTGTTGGGTTAGTAACATCTACAATAACAAAACGAGAAAAGTTTTTTACCATCAATTTTTCTAATATTTGACGGTTTTCCTCTAATTCTTCGCTCTGGGTTTTGGTGGAATTAAAAATCTTTGCAAAAAGATCATTCATCCCATCAATCCTTAATTGTAAATCTTTAACAATATTCACATCGTCGTCACGCAATAATCCATTCGCTTTAAGCTGATTCATCCCTGCAAAGAGAGTTTTGGTTTCTTCTTTGTTTTGTTGAATAAAGCTTCTCGTTAAAGTATCAAGGTCTGCAAGTTTGCTTACTTGATCATTTAACTTTGACTCTAGCACTAACTTCTGTCGATAGAGTTCATCTAATCTACTATTAAAGGTTGCCTGCGCTGCTCCAACAACACTAATTTTGTTAGTGTAATCAGTTACCAATAAAGTGTTATTATTGGCAATCTGAGCGCTAACGTTACCTTGCGCATCAGCAATTTTTTTATCAACGCCAGCAGTTTGCTCTTTCGTCTCAACAATTTGCTTTTCTAGATCCGCAATCTTTTGCATAAGGGCGGCATCAACGGTAGTAGTACCGCTCACCGCTTGACCCTTTTGCAGTAGGTTCAGCAGATCTTTTTTTTGTTGTTCACCGAGATCAGTTTTTGCCAAATAGGCAGCCACAGAATCAGGTTTAGAGAAATCAACTGCATTAGGCATTTCACCACCACAACTGCTGATAATAAATACAATAATAAGCATTAATGTGACCAAACGCCCATTAGAGCGTGTTTTTTCTTTCTTGTTCATTCTTCCCTCCTAATGGAATCATGAAAATAATAATAGATTTTCAAGGTTCTGGCCTTGTTTCTAGCGCATTATAGCAATAAAAAGTCCTTTTGTCAAGGGTAGTACCCAAATAGAAACACCTTCTCAATTGAGAAGGTGTTGGTTGACTCTACATCCTTTTATGTAGCGATATAAATTTTATTGTGTTATTTGAACTTCCCACTTACTTTGAGTCGTAAATGGTTTTGGTTGGAGAACCCACTTCCCATCTTTTACTTGTATATGTCCCGTTCCTTTGAGATACACTCTATCCACGGTATCGATTTTTCCACCTACCATGGATACTGCTTGAATCTTCTTTACCCAACAGTATTTCTCTGTTTGAGCATTTTTATCGTATGCAAGCAAGTTTCCTTCAGTAGTTCCTGGAGGTGCGAGAACAGTGATAGTTATTGTTCCATCCTTATTATCGGTGAACGTGGCAGGACTGCCTGGTAAACCCCAATTAGGAAAACTAGTAAGCCCTGTTCCTGCCAACAACTTATCAAATATGCTTTTTGCTGTTTCACCTGTTGCTTCTCCTGAGCAAGGTTTATCAACTTCACCAGTATTCGAAAAAGTTGAAGCTCTTACATTTGCTAATACCAAAGTGTCAGTCCCCATACCACTAAACACGGCTTGGGCTTCACCTGGTGTTGAACTTGGTGATGCGCTAGGACTTGGTGAAGGGCTACTACTTGCAGACGGAGATGCTGAAGGCGAAGGGCTCACTGTGGGAGATGCTGAGGGGCTGGGTGTTGCAGTGGGACTTGATGTGGGCATTGGCGTTGGTGTGGGTGTAACAGTGGGAAGCGGTGACGGGTATGAACAGCACAACACTGAAGGTGTAGGACTGTAGACTGGCACAACAATACACTGTCCACTGGCAACCCAAACACATGATGGTGTTGCGGATGGCATTGGAATTGCAGTTGGGCTAGCATATAGATCCTTTACAACAAGTGGTCCTTGGCTCGGCACCGGTGCTACAGATCCGCCAACAATTCCCGGCTGAGCAGATGGTGTTGTACTTGATACATTACTTTGTGGAACAGTAGGTACAACACTCGTCTGAACGACCGGAGGGGTATCCCCTACTGGTGTGTAGGCTTCACAACTAATAGCCGTGCTAGCTACAAGAAAGGTAGCCACCACTGCTTTTTGGATTTTTAAAAGTACTTTTGTGAAATTCATTGTTTTTCTCCTTTCTCGAGCTATAAATGGAATTTCGTCCGCATAATAGCACTTAAAAAGCCTTTTGTCAAGGGGTTAATTGGTTACTTACTCCCTTATACTTGACAAAACCATATCTTTCTGCTATTATTGGCCTAGTTAAAAAAAGGGGATTTATAGCGTCAAAAAACTATAAAAACTCTTTTCCTTTGACAAATTATTGAAATTTTGGAGGTTCGTCATGATGAAAAAAACATCAATGATCGCCATTGTCATGGCGATCCTGTTACCATTTTCCGCTGATATTACGACAAACAATACAGCAGATGCGGTACCATTAAATGCAAAAATTGGGATTAAACCTGATAAAATGACATTTTGGGTAGGAGAGAAGGTTCCTTTTTTCTTTAATACGCTTGGGGCACAAATGATAACCATATCTTTAGAAGGACTTGAGTTCGATAAAGAGAGGTTAGCAAAGCCTTGCGATATAAAGAAAATTGCTCAAAACGAGCAAGTCAAAAAGTGTGATACTGTTGGTGAAAACAAAGACAAGAAAAAGATGTATATAGTGCTTGAAAACACTGTAAACAAACTTGTGTTAAAATCAGCTCCCGGACGCTTTCCAGTTGATCAAATTCTAACACTAGACCACATGGTCGCAATAAAAGAAGGTTCAATGAAAATCAGCGTCACCGTTGAAATTCGTGGTGAAAAAAAATCAGACGTTGCAATATTCACCGGTATACCGAAACCTTCGGAAACACCAGAAGACACTTCATCTGATGAAGAACCAACTGAATCGCCTACCGTCTCTGAGATTGCTCCTTGGTTACTTACTACAGAAGATGAGTATGGTCGCAAGATATGGAAAAATAGTATCAACCCATGGAACAACACATTCAGAGGACAGCTCTGGGTTCCCGTCACTGACACCATTCACTTTATCGGAGGAGTCGCCGTTGCAGCGGGAGATAAAAACCCTTTCTACTTCACCAGCCATATGTGGGACGATGCCAAAATGATTGGGGCAACAGTTATCCCAATGGTTGGTGGATCGTACACAACTGATGATTTTCTTTTGAAAATCATGATTGGAGCAAATCTCTATGCTGAAAGGATCAAGAGATGGAAAGAAATGCCAATCAATCTTGAGTTAGAAAACCGCTGGACATTTAACAACCCAGTGGTACCTGCAACATTATTAACTGAGATATCTTCTCAGTTAAACAACATCCAGGGTACCAATGCACTTTTACTCCGCCTCCCTTTTGGAGAAAGTAAAACTGCGACGGTTCGCCTTGGTGGATCAGTGCATTATTCTGTCAGCAAAGGATATCGATTCTTTGATGGTGGACCAATCATTACAGGAAACTTTTTTGATGATTTTCTCCAGCTAAAACTTGAAGGTCTTGTAAACAGCGCTGAAATCAGAGGAAAAATCACTTTTCAATTTTCTTCAAAGAAAAGTGAATAGTAATCATAGGGTTTGGACGACAGATTATGATCTGTCTTGGCATGGATGCCAATTAAAAAATATTTTTAGGAGGTATAAAAAATGAAAAAGAGTTTAAATTCTCTTCTCGCCGTTAGTGTGCTGATAACAGCTACCAGCTGTGAACCAGCGCCAACGGCAATTGTTGGACAGCCACAAACACAACCGTACTATCTAGTTGTACCACCGCAGCAAGCTGCGCCAACGCCAATACCAGTACCCATAGCAACAGCAACTCCCGTACCACAACCGTATTGCGGATATGGATGTTACCCATATCAACCACCACAGACAGCACCACTGGTTATCAGTTGTAATGATAACCAAATTAAGTACTCATTTGCATCACTTCCAGCAAGTGGCTGGACAAATGGGGTTGCTGGCGTCATTAATTCTGGAGACGTTGCCGTCTTCGGAACTAATCCACGTGGTTATGAAGTAAATCAAAATAGTATATACGGTGTCCAGACAGGCGCCACATGGACATTTGACTTTAGTGGAAAATGGTTCAGGGGCGAGCAGGGTGCCGCCTTCTTCGGGCCAGGAAAAACATGGGGAATGTTTGATCTATCGACCATGGTTACACCAATTCCACCAGCAATGACACCAGGATGTTATATCGGGGTTGATCAGACAAATAAAAACCCTGCTATAGTAATGTATACAATTTTCAAGCGCTAACATGCGCTTGCATAAAAGCCGAGTTTGCTCGAGCGTTTCTAATGAAACACTCAACGCAAGCTTCGGCTTTTTTTCTTTGCTATAGTTTTTACACTACCGCATGAGCAACGATACGGTCTTCAACTTCTTTTAATTCATTTTTTGTTGCGTAATCAGTTTTGAGACGCTCATCGATATCAATAATTTTGGCAGCAACAGTGGTTAATATTTGTTTTATCTCTTTGATGTCCTGCTCCATATAGATATTGATACCTATTAAGTTAGTCTCACTGTATCACACCTTACTTCCCATGACACTTCTTATACTTCTTTCCTGAACCGCAGGGGCACAAATCATTGCGTCCAATTTTATCACTGTGCACCACACTATCAGATGAAGATACACTGGTAGTGCCACGGTCCCCTTCTTTTGAAGGAGCGCTGTACACTGCATTTTCTGGCAATGCACTCGTTGGTTGTTCTTGTGGTTGCTGAGGAGCAAATCCGATTTTATAAATATTATATACCACTTGTTTATTTACCAGCGCAATCATCTCCGTAAAGAGTCGATAACTTTCGCGCTTGTATTCAACCAGCGGATCTTTCTGTCCATAGCCACGCAACCCGATACCGGCGCGCATGTGATCCATTGCTTCCAAGTGTTCCATCCAAAGAGCATCGATAGCGCGCAAACAAAGGTCACGTTCCACTTGGCAAATCGCCCGCCATGCATCAACGGCGCTCATGTTGAATGACTGCAGTTGAGACGTTACGGTTTGTTCAAATGAAGTAAATGCTTTGAGAGCCAAATCATAAATATATTGAATAATGTGAGTACGTGCATGCGCATCAGCAAGCTTGTCTCCTGCAGTGTGCTGGATTGATTCGATCTGAATGCGTGCCTCAGGGGCAATGTGAAAAATTGTCGCAACCGCATCATAGATATGATTGATGTCCCAACTGTTTTCGTCGTCACTTTGGGTATGGAACATGACAATATGCTCAATCTCTTCCTCAACCATTTTCAAAATCAATGGTTTTAATTGAGGCGTTGCTACGGCAATATCACCTTCTTCTTTTACTTCGCTAATGTCATGTTCATATCCGAACAAGACTTCTCTGCGACGGCGATAAATGGCATTGCGATGTTTGTTAAGTACGTCGTCATATTCAACAACGTGCTTTCGGGTATCAAAATTGTGGCCTTCAACTTTACGTTGGGCTTCTTCAATTGATCGGGTGATCATTTTATTTTCAATATGCTGATCTTCGGCAATCCCCAAACGCTCCATCATACCCTGCATGCGTTCTGAACCAAAAATACGCATAAGATCATCATCCATCGATACAAAAAACTGGCTTGCTCCCGGATCACCCTGGCGACCCGAACGACCGCGCAACTGATTGTCGATACGGCGCGATTCATGACGCTCGCTTCCGATAACAAAGAGTCCGCCGTCCTCACGAACCTGACCTTGCACTTCCTTATCCGGAGGATTACCACCAAGAATAATATCAACACCACGGCCTGCCATGTTGGTTGCAACCGTTACGGCGCCGGGACGACCTGCCTGTGCAATGATTTCTGCTTCTTGTTCATGATTTTTTGCATTCAACACTTTATGGGGAATGCCTTCTTGTTCGAGTAACGCACTCAAGAGTTCATTTTTATCAATTGAAACCGTACCAACCAAAACCGGTTGACCTTTTTCATGGCGTGCTTTGATTTCCTTTGCGATTGCGTAGTACTTGCCTCGGCTATTTTTATATATACGATCAGGAAGATCTTTGCGGGAGGTAGGCTTATTGGTTGGAATGGTAACTACTTCCAGTTTGTAAATTTTTGAAAACTCTTCTGCTTCCGTCACTGCCGTACCGGTCATGCCAGCGAGTTTGTCATACATACGAAACAAATTCTGGAAGGTAATCGTCGCGTATGTCTGCGTCTCACGCTGGATCTTTACCCCTTCTTTTGCTTCAATTGCCTGATGAAGACCTTCTGAATAGCGGCGGCCTTGGAGCATACGCCCCGTAAACTCATCGACAATAATAACCTCGTCATCTTTGACCACGTAGTCACGATCGCGCTTAAACAATGCATGTGCTTTGAGCGCTTGTTCAATATGATGGACTACTTTGATATGCTGTGCCGTGTATACATTCCCCAAACCCAAAAATTCTTCCATTTTTTTCAGCCCTGCTTCGGTAAGTGTCGCTGAATGCATTTTTTCATCAACATTGTAATCATCTTTTTCGATCAATTGTGATACAAGCTTTGCAAAACGATAATACTCTTCGCTTGATTCTTCGGCAGGTCCAGAAATAATCAAAGGGGTGCGTGCTTCATCAATCAAGATCGAGTCAACTTCATCAACGATCGCATACGAAAGATCGCGCTGTACCATTTGGTTTGCATCAGTAACCAAGTTGTCGCGCAAATAATCAAAACCAAACTCATTATTGGTACCATAGGTGATATCTGCCTTATAGGATTCTCTTCGATTGCTGGGGCGCATGAACTCATGCTCAACCTTAAAGTTTCCCGTTACGCTCAGCTCAATTTCAATTTCTTCTTTTGCCTCAACCTCCATTGCTTCTACTTTGTAGCTTGGGTCATATACGTAGCTTGCTTGGTTTTGAATACAACCGACAGCCAACCCTAACGAATGATAGACTTGCCCCATCCACACGGCATCACGCAGTGCCAAGTAGTCGTTCACCGTTACTACATGAACTCCTTTGCCTGCAAGAGCATTGAGATACACCGCTAATGTCCCCGTCAATGTCTTTCCTTCACCCGTATGCATTTCTGCAATCTGTCCACGATGAAGAACCGTGGCACCGATCAACTGCACATCATAATGACGCTGTTTGATGGTACGTTTTGCTGCTTCACGACACACTGCGAATGCTTCCGGTAAAATGTCATCAAGCGTTTCCCCTTTTGCCAATCGAGCCCGAAAGAGTACTGTCTGTTCTTTCAGTTCATCATTGGAAAGTGCTGCAAACCGCTCTTCCAGGCTATTAATTCGGGAAATCAAAGGTCGAATGGCCTCCACCACCTTTTCATTCTGATCACCAAATAGTTTTGAGAATATACTCATAGGGCTCTACCGTAGCACATTACTCGGTCTCGCGCAACTGGCGAACCGCCTCCTTATCAACCTGATTTCGCGTGCCTTTATACTTCTCAATAACATGCTTTAACTTGCCAACAGCATTATCAAGGGCTTCATGCATATCACTAGCAGTATCCTCGCTCATGAGTACTTCACCTTCTGTCGCGGAATGTAATGAAATTTCGACATGAGCAACATCACCTTTGTTATGATGCGAATCTTTTTCCAAAATCACATGCGCCTCTTTCATGCCGGAAATATATTTTTCCATGTTCCCTACTTTTTCCTCAACATAATCCTTGGTCTGCTCGGTAAGCTCATAATTCTTCGCACGAATGTTGATCTGCATACGCGTAATATATTAATGATTAGCAGGCACCTTTCCTTTATTCCCTATATATTGTATTTCTTCTTTCAAAAGAATACCAAACTTTGCCATAACGCGATCTTTTGCCAGCTCAATGAGGCTACGCATTTCGGCGTATGTCGCGCCTCCCATATTAATAAAAAAATTAGCATGCTTAAGAGAGATGACTGCTTGCCCAACCACATGACCCTTGAGATTGCACTGGTCTAATAACCATCCAGCCGGAAGTCGCTCTCGGGAAAGAAACTCAACAGGCATCTCGCTGATGCGCGAGAGTTCACTGGTCAAAGGATTTTGAAATGTCGAACCAGCGCACGGCTTGCCTGCAGGCTGAGCTGCATTTTTTTGTTCCAATAAATCACGTACGCGAGACATACACACACTAGGGTCGTCAGGTTGAAGCTGAAAGAGCGCTCTGGTTACCAGCCACGTAGGATTTTTTTTGAAACGGCTTGTTCGGTAACCATAATCCAAATCTTCAGGAGAGAGATGGAGAATGATGCCCTTTTCGGTATCGATAACTTCTGCATCGACTAAAATATCGGCAATACTTGCACCAAACGCACCTGCGTTTCCTCGAACCGCGCCGCCGATGGTGCCTGGAATGCCACACGCCCACTCAAGCCCTGATAATCCTGCCTGCGATGCAGTATGCGCGACCATGGCAAGACTAGCGCCTGCCGAAGCTTCAACAATCGTTCCTTTAATTTGAATATCGCGGTCTTCCATTTTTATAACTACTCCATCAAACCCATCATCATGGACAAGTATATTGCTCCCTCCACCCAAAATCGCCAAAGGAAGATCATTATCATGAACCCAATTGAGTGCTTCTTTTAATTCATCATACGAACGAACGCGAACAAAATAACGGGCGGGCCCGCCAATCTTAAATGAGGTAAACGGTGCGAGAGGTTCATGTTCGCGAATTTCGATAGACATACTATGTTTCCAGAAGATCAGCTCCCACTTTCCATACGTCACCAGCACCCATAGTTATAATGAGGTCGATCTCATCGAGATGGTCTTTCAAGAATGCAACCGCATCCGCATTGGTGTGAATGTGCATTGCATTGCGCGATAATTCATTTATTTTTTCTACTAAGTCTTGTGAAGAAACTTCTGATTCATTTCCTGTCTCACGTGCTGAAGCATAGATATCAAGAACAATAACCTTTTCTACATCGTTAAAACTCTCAGCAAACTCATCAAGAAGCGCTTCGGTTCGTGAAAAGGTATGCGGCACAAATACACACCAAATACGCTTTCCTTCATAACGCGCTTTTGCTGCTTCCAGCGTTGCCTGGACTTCAACAGGATGATGCGCATAATCATCAATTATGATCGTATCGCCCACCACTCCCTTAAGTTCAAAACGGCGTGCGGTACCTTTAAAACTTTCAAGCGCTTGCATAAATGCGGCGTCCAGCGCAATCCCCATTTGATCACAGAGAGCAATAATGGAAATAGCGTTGCTTGCATTGTGCTGTCCTAATAGGCCAATGCGAAACTCACCCATCGAAACGCCATCCCGCGATACTTCGAATACCGATTGACCTTGATCAATCTGGTAATTGCTTCCCTGATACCGCGCCTCAGTATTCCATCCGTACGTAATAATATTCTCATTGGTAAAATCATTCATCGCTGTTCGAACGCCCTCATTGTCAGAGCAGACGATAACGTGTTCCTGCTCACTCTTATTTACAAAATCAACAAATGCCTGTTTATAATCATCAAATGTTTTAAAAAAATCAGGATGATCATAATCGATACTGGTAATAATCGTTGCTTTGGGTTCATACAACGCGAGTTTGTTTTTATACTCATCTGCTTCGAGAACAAAATATTCGGATGACCCGACGAGCGCATTCGTACCAAACTGAATTACTCTAGAACCAATGACTGCCGTAGGATCTTTGCCAAGCTCAGAAAATACATACGCAAGCATGGCAGAGGTGGTGGTCTTACCATGAGTACCAGAAACCGCTACGCCGTAACGATTATTAAAATAATACGCGATTGCCTGGGCATAGGACACCAGCGGGATGCCTGCGTGGCGAGCAGCAGTGCACTCGGCGTGAGCCTCCCATGCGGCAGAATAAATCACCGAATATGTTACCGCATCGCTCTCGGCATCCGCATCGCTATCG
>CAYHKW010000036.1:0-9875 GCA_964357385.1 uncultured Gammaproteobacteria bacterium | reverse complement strand
GTCATGACCGCATGGTTTCAGTATTTTGCACTGAGCATATCAATAGACTTATATACCAATGATTGCTTTGTGCTGGGTTCATAATTTTCAAATAATGCTTTTTGTGACCCTGTCATTTTGTGCAAGCCCGTCAGTGTTACGGCCGTAGCACGATACAATTCCCAGGGTTCGAACAGGTTTTCGAATAATTCCTCGATCACCGAAAAAATCTCTCCTGGATAGGCGCTGTCAACTGATAGTTTCGCTTCGCTATATGAAGAGCGAAAATCCTGCTTGCGCAGATACAAGCTAACCCCCGATGCCAGTAATCCATAGCGACGCGCCTTGGCGCAGGCGTGTTCGACATTGCGCATCATGCGCGCTTTCAAATAGGCAGCATTTGATGACGGCGGAGTGAATGTTTCCATCTTGCTGATGCTTTTGTAATCCTGTTTTATCGAAGTTGAAACGGGATTAATCATGCTGCCATTAATCTCATGCCACAACTCTTTGAGCGGCTTATCAAACGATTGTTTTACGATTGACGCGGGCATGGCGGCAAATTGTTGAGCAGTGCGAACTCCCATCATACGAAACCGTGTTGCATGCGCGCTGCCAATCCCCCAAATTTTCCCTATCTCAAGGGCTTGCAAATACTGTTCACGCGTCTCGATGGTGATTTCGGTAATACCCGATGGCTTTTTCCATTTTGACCCCACTTTTGCCAACACCTTAGACGGACCGATCCCTATTGAGATAGAAATTCCCAACTCATTCATGACGGCTACCTGCATCTGACACGCAAGTTCACGATATGAGCATCCATGCCGGCGGTCTTGTCCGGTCATATCGGCAAATGCTTCGTCAATAGAATATTCTTCTACTTCGGGAGTAAAGCGACGAATAATGTTAAACATGCGCTTTGAAAACAAAGAATATGTTTCATAATCAGACGAGACAATAATCGCATTGGGAATAATTCTATGTACATCCCACAGCGCCGTTGCGCGCGAAACCCCTCGGGCTTTTGCCTCATAGCTTGCCGCCGATACAATCCCCCGCTCTGCTCCCGTAACTACCGCACGGCCCCTCCAGTCAGGATGAATCGATTGCTCACAGGCAGCGAAGAACGCATCTCCATCAACATGAAATATAGTCTGCATAGGTATTGAAATTAGAAAACTTATTTTATATACCGCCTGACCATCCCCACTACCACCCCCGTAATCACCAATTCAGACTCCGGAATAATCACCGGGTACGCCTTATTGGCAGGAACCAGGCGTACGTGTTTTCCTTTTTTCTCATAATATTTCATGGTCCATGCATTATCGACGTTCGCAACTACGATATCACCTTGCCTTGGCTGCCTTCCGCGTTCCAAGAGTACGATATCGCCCGGATGGATACCCGCATCGATCATTGAGTCGCCCGATACATTGAGCATGAACGTCGCATCATGATTGTGTATCAAGTATTCATCAAGAGTGATAACATCGGCTTCTTCTTCTTCGACATGCGAAGGAAAGCTAGCCCCCACCGTGCCTCGTAGCGCCAACCCGTTGAGCAATGTACCGGGAACGAGTCTGCCTGTGTCATCTTTTTGCACCACCCCTTCTTCCACTAATCGTTGTACTACCTTTGCAACAGCATTTTTTGAAGCAAACCCAAATAACTCTGCCATTTCAGAAAAGCTGGGCATGCGCTTATGGGTTCTAAAAAAACGGGAAATCTTTGTACGATGAGAAGTATTCATACGGCAATGTTCTGTTAGAGTATGTCCACAGTATAGTGAACGATCGTATACCATGTCAAATCATGTACCAAAAAATTGACATACCCCTCATTTTGTAGTTTATTAAGGGTAATTATAGTTCCCTAAGAGGAGGAAGACATGGTCAACAATTCGTTCATTCCAAACTCCGCAACAAAAGGTTCACTTTGGGTACCCAGTGCCTCACAAAAACAAACATCACCTCTCGAAGAACCACCCGACGATATGTGTTGGGTTAAATGGAAGCAGAAATCCCGAACTGATAATTCCCATAAAGGCGACCTAAAGAAAAGCTCCGACGGACGCCTGTTTTGTGAAGAATGCGAACCTTAATGATAGCAATGTTCTGAGTCGGTATAATTACCGGCTTTTTTATTTACAAACCCTTTGATAATTCTTAAAAACCTGCTACCATCCTTGCCATATGAAACTCTCTGATTTCAATTTTACCCTTCCTGAACGCTTGATCGCCCAAGAGCCTGTAACACCCCGCGATCATTGCCGCCTTATGGTGCTCCAAAACGGAACTACGCCCGCGCATCGGCATTTTTATGACATTACGGATTATCTCCAGGCCGGGGATATCTTGGTGCTGAATAATTCAAAAGTGATCCCGGCACGGCTTTCTGCCACCAAACCAACGGGTGGTGGTGTTGAAATATTGCTGGTACGCGAGATCGAGGATGGACAATGGCAAGCCATGATAAAAAACCTCACGGCGCAGGAAGCGGGAAAAGTACTTTCCATTACCCCCGAATGGCACGCGATCGCACAGGAAAAATTGGATGACACAGTGTGGCATATCGTTTTTAACAAACAAGGAGAGGAGTTGAAATCCCTCATCGAACAGCATGGCAACCTTCCCACTCCCCCGTATATCACCCGCACCACAAAGGGAAACGAATATCAGACTGTCTTTGCCTCCCAAGAAGGGTCGGTAGCGGCGCCTACAGCAGGGTTTCATTTCACACCCGAGCTACTCCAAACACTCAAACAAAAAGGCGTGATCATCACCGAAGTCACGCTCCACGTCGGACCAGGCACGTTTTCGCCTATTCGCGTTGAGAATTTTCAAGAGCATCGCATGCATCCGGAGTTTGCGACAATATCACCAGAGACGGCAGATATCATCAATACTGCCAAAAAAGAAAGCCGACGCGTGATCAGCGTCGGTACAACATCGACCCGCACGCTCGAAGCGTTTGCCGATGAACAGGGCCATATCGCAGCAGGATCCAAAGAAGTCGATATATTTATCTATCCGGGGTACCAGTTTCGTATCATCGATGGTCTTATTACCAACTTTCATTTACCACAATCTACCTTACTTCTCTTGGTGTGCGCGTTTGCGGAGTATAAAAAGAATGGTGGTCGAGAACGCATGTTGGCCGCGTATCAAGAAGCGATCGACAAAGGGTATATGTTTTATAGCTTTGGTGATGCGATGATGATACTATGATTCTCCTTTCGCATACCGCTTGATCACCTTCATAAACTCCGTTCCAAAACTTTCAAGCTTTTGTGCGCCAACCCCGGATATCTTTGAAAAACTATCTTTGTCTTGCGGCATATGTTCGGTCATTTCAAGGAGTGACTTATCGTTGAAAATCACAAATGGAGGAACATTTCGTTCTTCGGCGAGTTTCTTGCGAAGACTGCGGAGTTCTTGGAAGAGATCACTATTTGTTGGAGCACTAGACGGTTTGCGACTACTCGATTTTTCTTTACCAGAAGACGCGGGAGGTTTTGCGAGTTCAAATGCTGTCCGTTCCTTTAATGCTTCCATCCCTTTCGGGGATACCCTAAACACGAAGATATCGGGATTGATTTCTTCTTTGAGCACATACCCTTTGGCCACCAGTTCCTTAAAGAACAGGCGCAGCGCCGAATCATCGTAGTCTTTTACGATGCCATAGACCGAGAGACTATCGTGCCCCCGATCGAGCACTGCCTTGCTTTTGGATCCCCGCAGGACATTGATGACATGTTGTGCGCCAAATTTGTTTCCTGTCTTGACTACCGCCGAAAGGATTTTTTGCGCGATGATCGTACCGTCAAAGGATTCTTTCGTCGTGGTACATGCGTCACAGCTCTCGCAGTTTTTCCCCTCACTGGTTTCTCCAAAATACTGCAGGAGCACGGTTCTCCGGCAGGTATCCCCTTCGCAGTAATCGACAATATCCTGAAGTTTTGCTTTTGCCCGTTTTTGTTCATCCGGATCTTCCATGGCGTTGATGAAATAATCCAATGTCCGGGTGTCGCCATAGGTATAAAACAGCACGCATTCGCTAGGCAGGCCATCCCGTCCGGCGCGGCCGATTTCCTGGTAATATCCTTCAATGCTCTTGGGAAGACTGTAATGAATCACCAGCCTTACGTCAGGCTTGTCGATACCCATGCCAAACGCTACCGTAGCAACAATGATGGATATCTGATCTTTTTTAAAACGATCCTGTGCGATCCTTCGCTCCTCGCTGTTCATGCCGGCATGATATGCAGCTGCCTTGTGCCCTTCTTTTTTGAGTGAGGACGCAAGAGTTTCCGTTTCTTTTCGAGAAAGACAATAGATGATGACTGATTCACCTTTATGCTTTTCAAGCAAACTCAATATTTCTTTTGCCGCCTGCTGTTTTGGTCGGACATTGATAAAAAGATTGGGTCGGTCAAAACTGGAAAGAAATACTTTCGGAGACGGGAGATGGAGCTGTGAAATGATGTCCTCTTTTACTTTCGGCGTCGCGGTGGCGGTCAGTGCGATGATCGGCACATCGGGAAAGAGTATTTGTTTGCAATGCTGAAGATTGCGGTAATCGGGGCGGAATTCGTGGCCCCATTCCGAGATACAGTGCGCTTCGTCTATGGCGATCAGGGCAATGGGGAGTTCTTTAAGAAACAATTTGAAATCTAACAGCGCCAAGCGCTCGGGTGCGATATATAACAGCTTGATTTCACCTCTCGTCAGCTCATCCTTGATCTCCTCTATCTCGGCGTTTGAAAGGCTGCTGTTTATAAACGCAGCGGGGATGCCATTTGCCAGCAGCGCATCGACCTGGTCTTTCATCAACGCGATAAGCGGAGACACCACCAAGGTGATGCCTTCCATGGCCATAGCGGGAATCTGGAAACACAACGATTTGCCCCCTCCCGTAGGCATCAGTACCACCGTATCATTGCCCGAAAGGACAGTATGAATAATATCCTCCTGCTGGGGACGAAAATCGTCATAGCCAAAGTATTCTTTGAGAAGCTCGTGAATTGTTTCTTGCATGGGTGCTTGGGATTAACAGACTATAACACCCTACCTCTTTTTTACCCGATACACCACATTGTTCCAATCGTCTGAAATATAGAGATTTCCATTAGTATCAAAAATAAGGTCGACCGGACGACCTATGATCGTTTGTCCATGAAGAAACCCGGTAATAAAATCTGCGGGACCGAGAGGATTATTATCCTTATCAAAGGAAAATCGAACGATCTTGTATCCCACCCGACTACTGCGTACCGTCGAACCATGAAGCGAAGAAAGCAACTCTCCTTGATTTTCAAACGAAAATTCAGGAGGAATGAAACGCATCCCTAACGGTGCATTGTGTGCACCATATCTGCCAGCTGGCGATAGGGTGGTTGTACAGAGTTCAGGATGTGCATTCAGCGGCGTCGGCTGCTTGTCGGCATAACAATACGGCCAGCCAAAATTACTCCCCCATTCCAAACGGTTCAGTTCATCAGGGGGCATATTGTCGCCGAGATTGTCTTGGCCCATATCATTGCCCCACCACACCCCCGTAGCGGGTTGCTGGGTAAAAAAGACGGTGTTGCGCAAACCGCGCGCGACGATTTCATTCTGTTTTCCTTCCAAATCCATGCGCCGTATAAGTGCATGTTCTGCGGTGAACCCTTCGCAGTGGTCACAAGAAGATCCAATCGAGACATAGATCATTCCATCACTCCCCAACGCCAGTGTTCGCGTACGATGACCCTGCTCGCTCGCAAATCCCAGACCAGTGCTAGATGGCAACTGTGCGATTGTTTTTGAACGGCCAACTGTTTCCATTTTTACCGGATCATACGGCCAGTAATAAATAGCGCGCTCAGTCGCGACATATATTCTCCCGTTAGTAAATAACACTCCATGAGGATAAACAAGATCGGCAATAATAGTTTTGTGTGTTTCAAAACTGCCATTATGGTCGGCATCCACTAAAGCGATAATACTTCCCGTACGGGTCGTGTTAGAGACAACAAGGTGCCCCGCGGGATCGAGTGCGAGCACGCGTGCGTATGGCAACCGTTGAGCGACGATATCCGAAGCATACCCTTCTGGAGCTTGCAGCCACGAAGGAGAGCGCACTGAAACATTGTATGTCTTGAGCTCTTCACTTGATTTGAGTGGAGCAATTGTTTTAAATACCTCCCAGCCAGACACGTGATTGCCTAAATATACTCGCTGTCCTGTTTCGTTGATATACCAAATGGAACCGCGCACGCCTTTTTCAACAAGAATAGAAGCGATCAACGGGTTGGGATTTTGTTTCAATGTCGCACTGTCCACTGTCTTTCCAAATCGATTAATTACATCTCTCAAATCCAGCTGCGAACCGATATATGCCCGTTCATGAGACCGAGGGTCTATGTACCACAAAATATGGTCAGTATTTTCCTGCCAAAAGATTCCATACGAGGTTGGAGCTGTTTCTGCGAATATTGCGCCTGGTAGCCACAACAAGGAGGCTATAAAAAATCCTATTACAAAAAGATATTTCATATCAGATATCTTTAAGGGTATTCATTTATTATATGCCTAATTGATGTGTTGCGCTACGGAAATAAAAAATCACCGATTTGGTGATTGTAACGTTAATGTCAGAGGATCATCTTATTCCAAGATAAAATATTCTTTTGGCGAAAGGGTGAACCAAAGCAACTCCCATGCATCAGGGATAGGATCACCCGGCGCGAGAAAAGATAACATTGGTCGTTCGGGATCCCCTTTAATACCAAACAGTTTGTCTTTTTCAAGCGACACCACCCTTTCTTCAGTGGTTTGGGGTCTCATAATAGGCTTTTGAAAGAATGTAACCACATATTCTTTTTCAAACAAAGTAATAATAAACACCGTGGGAAGCGTTTTATATGCCTTCATTTGATTCTCAACCTCTTTCACTATTTCTCCATCACTATTCCTGATTTTTATTCCCACCGTAAGCAGGTTGGTATATATTTCACTGCTTTTCTTGGCACCAGTAACTTGAACACTAAGCTGGGAGACTTTTTCTATTACTGGTTTAGAGTACTGTGCATCCTGAGCAACCTTGAGGCTTGTAGGCACTGCAACTTGCGGGATAGAAAACTTCTTCACCGCCTCAGACATTTCATAGTGTATGTAATATGTCGTGGTATTGGTGTCGAGACGGTGAGATTTAAGTCTCTTTTTTACCATTTCATGAATGGTATCAAGCGGTACCGCCGTAATAACTTCGGGCATGGTATGTTCCTTTCAAATAACATAATAACTCACCACACAATAGCACCTGGTGTTGATTTTGTCAAGACCACATGGTAGTCTGGGAAGACTATTTATGTCCCATTTTTCGTACAAAACAAATAAAAAAGACTTGCAGCGACGCGGTGTACTAAAGACCCCTCATGGGGATATCAAGACGCCATTTTTCATGCCGATCGCTACGCGCGGGGCGGTGAAGCAGGTCACGATTGATGAACTAAAAAACCTAGGTGCATCGATCATCCTTTCTAACACCTATCACCTCTTCCAGCGCCCTGGTCTTGAGATACTCAAGAAATTCAACGGCTTGCACTCATTCATGGGGTGGAATGGTCCTATCCTGACTGACAGCGGCGGGTATCAAGTCTTTTCGCTTTCAAAAATGAGAAAAATCACTGATGAGGGCGTGCGCTTCCAATCTGAAATTGATGGACGTGAAATTTTCCTTACTCCCGAGATCGTTATCGACATCCAGCTTGCAATAGGGTCGGATGTTCTCATGATTCTAGATGAATGCCCGCCGTGGCCCTGCACGCGTGAGGAGGCAGAAAAGGCGGTTAAGCGCACGATCGCATGGGCAATACGCAGCAAAGTATATTTTGACAAACGGATGAAACAAAAGCGGGTTCCTGCCTCAAAACGCCCCCTTATCTTTGGTATTGTCCAGGGTTCAACATTTCTTGATTTGCGGAAACACTGCCTTGAAGAACTTGTAAAATTGGATTTTGACGGATACGCAATTGGCGGTGTTGCCGTTGGTGAAGGTGCTACCGACAAGCAAACGATCATCAAAGCAATCGCGCCCTTGCTGCCCACTGACAAGCCACGTTATCTTATGGGTCTTGGCAAACCCGAAGAGATCGTATTTGCAGTACGCCATGGCGTTGATATGTTTGACTGCGTCATCCCCACCCGTGAAGCGCGCCACGGACAGCTCTATGTACGAAAAGGGCTTATTACAAAAAAAGACTTTTACGAAACGGTAAAAATCGGGAACGAGAAATATAAATTTGACACAAAACCAGTAGACCCTCGATGTCCATGCTATACATGTACCCATCATTCACGCGCCTATTTGCGTCATCTCTTTTCTATTGACGAGGGTCTTGCACTTCGTCTTGCCACATTGCACAATCTTGCGTTCTACCTTGATCTCATGAAAGAACTGAGATCACAATAACCACCTAGTTAATTATGTGCATTATTTCTTCGATCGTCGTGTCGCCGGTCATAACTTTGAGCAAACCATCTTCAAACAATGTCAACATGCCCTTTCCTTCCGCTTCTTTTTGGATAAACGACTCAGCTTTTTCTTCTAAAATCATACGCTGGATATCTTCATCGACATTTAAAATTTCATAGATCCCCACACGACCACGATATCCCGTTCCCGCACATTTAAGACAGCCCTTTCCGTGAAAAAAACGGAGGTCAGTAAAATCACTGCTGGCGATATACCCCGCTTTTCGCAATTTTTCTAACGAGGCATATATATGGGTATCGGCCTCAAGACTATCCAGGAGCGATTTCATCACCTCATAACTCTCACGACAATACGGACAAATGCGTTTAATCAAACGTTGTGAAATGGCTAAATTGAGCGCAGAAGCAATCAAATAGGGTTTTACTTCCATATTGCGCAAACGAGTAATCGTTCCCACCGCAGTATTGGCATGAATGGTTGATAATACTATATGACCCGTCAATGCTGCTTCCGCTGTAATCGACGCGGTTTCATTATCACGAATTTCACCCACCATAATGATATTGGGATCCTGACGTAAAAGATGACGTAACCCTTGTACGAACGTATAACCATGCTCAATATTCACTTGCGTTTGATTGGCATGCCGGATGCTATACTCAATAGGGTCTTCAATGCTGGCAATACTGACTCCTTGCCGGTTAAGCATTTTTACCAAACCATAGAGGGTTGATGATTTTCCTGATCCCGTGGGACCTGAGACCAGAATCAATCCATACGGTTTTTTTATTTCTTTTTTCACCAACTCGATCGCCGATTCCTGAAACCCATGATCACGAAGGCTCATTTTTTGCGAAGACTCATTAATTACCCGCAAGACCACTGTTTTCCCATAATACGCAGGAACGATTGAAACGCGAAATGCAATAAGCTCATCAAAGACTTGTGCGGCGAGCCTGCCATCAGAACTGATTGTTGTTCCATTAGTTGTTAAGTGGGCATTGCCTGCCATCACATTAATTAATTCGTCCAACGCCTTTGTGGGGACAAAAAATTCATCATACAAAAAACCATCAACGCGAAATTTTATCACTCCCCCATCGCTCAAATGTTCAAGGTGAATATCGGACGGGCGAGTGTAATACACATATTCTGCTAAAAGCGTTCCTATCAACACTGCATTTTTCCCTTTAGCGGCAGCAAGTTTTTGGACTTCTTTTTTAATTTTAAGCGCGACATCATTTTGATAATGGCGTGCGGCGAAAATGATCCCCTCTTTACCGGTAAGATATATCTCTATGGGCTTTTTAAGTTTACGCTTGATGGCCTGTATTGTTTTTACATTCAAAGGATCGACGCACGCAACCTTAACAGGTTTTCCTTTTTCACTCTCAAAGGGAATAGCATGCAAT
>CAYHKW010000035.1:0-10255 GCA_964357385.1 uncultured Gammaproteobacteria bacterium | reverse complement strand
TAGTCTTTTGGTTGATATTTCGAATTACGTCATGATCATGACGGGGTATCCATCACATTTGATCGATGCTGGAGCGACACAAGGAACTCTTTCTTGGAAGATGAATACGGTATTTGATTCTGTTGAAACGCTAGACGGCAGCACCTATCCGCTTTCAAATGATAGTCGCTATCTTCTGATCCAAGACGAACAATCGCCAATTGCATTAGCGGGCATTGTGGGTTCGCGATATGGGGCGATTAGCGAATCAACTAATTCCGTCATTGTAGAGATGGCCGTCTACGACCCTGCGGTGATTCGAGACAACATGCGCTCACTTCATATTGTTACCGAAGCAGGGAATCGATTAAGCAAAGATCTTGATTCAATGTCTGCGTATGATGCGTTTTGCTTGCTTGTTTCGTTGCTTCAAGAACATGCAGGAGGCACAATTTCTTCATCGCTGTTTGAATATTTCCCGAAACCGCCATCACCTGTTGTTGTCGATTTTGACCCTACGTTGCCATCAATGATCGCAGGTATTGCTATCTCTGCTGAACAATCAAAAACAATATTAGAGCGATTGTCATTCGGTGTGGATGATAAAGACTCAATGTGGCATGTGACGGTACCGGTATTTCGTACGGATGTATCGTGCGGTGAAGATCTCGCTGAAGAAGTAATTCGCATGGTGGGATATGACAAAATCAATATTGAAGACGTTCCTGTGTTGCCCATTACCACCGATATAACCCCACCGCGACTTTCCTGGGCAGAGATGATTGCCGACATGCTGGTGAGTCGAGGATATGATGAAATTCGTTCGCTTCCTTTGGTATCCTCTGAATTAAATGCATCAGTGCGCTATCGTGATGAAAAACCAATCATGACGCAAAATGCGGTCAACGAAGAATATCCTGAGCTGCGTCAAAGTGTCTTAGCGGGAATGTTGTTACAAAAAGAGCAATATCAAAAACGCAATGTAAACCCAATGCAACTATTTGAGTATGGCAAAGCATTTGGTATGAACAGCAGCAATTATGTTGAGTACGATATGCTTGCGTTGGCATATATTTCAAACAGTGATACTCAAGGGATGTCCCGCATACATCAAGATGTACTCTCAGTATTAGGGCGTATGGGCTTGATGCCAACATTTAAAAAATCGTCCATCGTGCCATCGTGCATGAACCCCTATTCATGTTGGGATATTATCGTAGAAGGGAATGCTCTGGGGATTTGCGGTGTGCTCAATGACGAGGCCTATCCTGATGCGGTAATCGCAGAGATAAACATGGATGCGGCGATGCAGGCTATGAACATGCCCGATCAGGTTGCGGTCGCTGAACTAACAACAAAACTTGTCTCTTTGGATGTCAATGTGGTATGTTCAGGCGATGAAGAAGCAGGGGAATATATAGCGGGTCTCTATAAGACCTTGGGGGAACAGGCATGGTCAGTCGTAATTGTCGATCGATACCCTCTGGAAGCAGGGGTTCGATACACGATTCGTGTAACGTATCGTGAATTATCTGACACCGATGCCAAAGCCCTTCATGCAGAAACTTTTGAATTGAATACCTAGATTATGATTAACGACATGGAACAGATTATTTCGCTGTGCAAACGCCGCGGGTTTATTTTTCCCAGTTCGGAGATTTATGGGGGGTTCTCGGCCGTCTATGATTATGGTCAGCTTGGCGTAGAGCTTGCAAATAATATCAAACGAGCATGGTGGAAGACTATGGTACAACAACGTGATGATATTGTTGGACTTGATTCTGCTATTTTTATGCATCCCAAGATTTGGGAAGCGAGCGGCCATGTTGGCGGTTTTTCTGACCCGCTTACTGAGTGTAAAAGTTGCCATACTCGTTCCCGTGTCGATCATCTTTTGGAGGCAGTAGACGTCTTTGCTGATGAAAAAATGAGTGAAGAAGAAATCAACACTCTGTTTTTGGAAAACATGAAAAAGATCAAATGTCCCAAGTGTGGCAATACTGATTTTTCAGAGGTAAAAAAATTCAACCTGTTGGTGAAATCCAATCTTGGGAACTTCACCGGAGATTGGACAAAGGAGCCTGTATATTTGCGCGGTGAGACATGTCAGGGTATATACGTTAATTTTGAAAATGTACTGAATACATCCCGCAAAAAATTACCATTTGGAATTGCTCAGATTGGTAAAGCGTTCCGAAATGAAATCACCGCTCGGCAGTTTATTTTTCGCACACGAGAATTTGAGCAAATGGAGATGCAGTATTTTATTACTCCTGATAAAGAGATGGAAGAATACGAAAAGCTTCGTCAAGCTCGCTGGCAGTATTATCTTGATCTCGGTATTAAGGAAGAAAATTTGCAGTGGCATAAACATGAGAATCTCGTATTTTATGCAAAAGAAGCATACGATATTGAATATCGTTTTCCATTTGGTTTTAAGGAGCTTGAAGGGATCCATGCGCGTGGAAATTATGACTTGACTCAACATTCGAAATTTTCAGGTCAAGAACTTACCTACACGGATCCTACAACGAATGAAAAATTTATTCCTCATATTATTGAATCATCGGTGGGGGTCGGACGCACAATGCTTGCTGTGCTTACTGATGCTTACCATGAGGAAGAAGCACCTACTTCAGAAGAAGGAGAAACTGACAAGCGTGTAGTTCTTAAATTTCCTTTTTCACTTGCACCATTCAAGGTCGCTGTTTTACCGCTCAGTAAAAAAGAACCATTAACTGACTTGTCTCGAACGATTGCACAGACGTTAAGAAATGAATGGATGGTTCAATATGACGAAACCCAAAGCATCGGCAAGCGCTATCGCCGCCAGGACGAGATCGGTACCCCGTTTTGTATAACGGTTGATTTCGAAACCCCTGAAGATAATACCGTAACCGTTCGTTATCGAGATTCTATGAAACAGGAGCGCGTGGCTATTGCAGAGTTGGCGGAGTATATTCGAGGGCAGGTTAAGTAGTGAGTCGTTCTTGACCAAAGAAACCCTATATTTATAGGGTTTCTTTGCTTTTAATGCCCAAACCTACTTGACAAAAATGGTAAAATATGCTATGCTCCGATACAAGAAAGCATATTGTAAGTACTTTAAAAAAGGAGAAAAATCATGGAAAATGGTGTTATAAACACTCTTGATAACGAGGTATTGGCTTCATTACAGGCACAGGGTTTTACCAGTGATATACTCAAAAAGCTTGTTGGTCTTTCAAAAGATAAACAAACAATGATTTTGGAGATTATTAATGGCCAGATAGCAGCCAAGAAGGAAAAGGCGAAAGGAACAGAAGTTATCTTGAAGCTACTCAATGAAGACAAAACAATCCTCATTACGGACTGCGACGGGACAAAAACCCTCGCCAAGGCAGATGATGTTTTCAAGTGGGGCATTGATTCTGACTTTAAGGGGTGGGGTTTGGATGTGCCAGGGAACGCAACGCCAGAAATCAACGTTTCAGTATTCGAAATTCAGAAAGATGCCACATTCAAGCGGATGTTTGGATCGCTATCTGAAGATTTCGATTCGTACTGTCTGACTCAGCATCAGATCCGTGAGTTTTGCCTTAACAAAGGAAGCAGAGAATGGCTTAGACAAGATGGCTATGCAACTCTATTCCCGTTTAAGGTCAATGATGAGCGCTTCGTTGCGTATGTCGACGTCGATGACGTTGGCACGCTCCGCGTGATCGTGCGCCGCTTCGAGTACGACCGTGTGTGGGATGCCGGGCGTCGTGATCGTGTTGTTGTTCAGCAACTGTGAAAATTTGGAATTTATATTTTTGGTTCTTTGATACTTTGTATCTTAGAACCTTTTTTTATATACTGAATATGCAGCTTTGCTTTGCGGTGGAGTTACGGCTTCACAGCCAAGGTTGTTGGGAGTTACACTTGAGATCTTGTCGGTGCGAATATTAGATATTGTACGGCTTGCAAGAGGGTGGGTATGGTTTCCAAACAAAACTATTCTCAGTTGGTGCCTCATGTTGGTGGACTTTGATGTCCAATAGACTATACAGCAAGTGGACATGTTTCACTCGCAGTGATTCGGATGACATGTGGCATAATTCTTCGTTGCGAATGTCAACGTCAATGACGATGGCACGCTCAACGTGAACGTGAACCGCTTCGAGAACGACAATGTGTGGAATGCCGAGAATCGTAATCGTGTTGTTGTTCAGAAACTGGAATATTCTCCCGCTACTTCGCGGGAGTTTTACTTTCCAATCCCTTCTTCCATCCACCGAGCATACGTCCAATTTCATTTAATGACTCTGATAGTGCAGAATATTTTTCTGTCGAGATGCATTTGTTTTCCCATGCAAGCTGGAGGAAGAACTTTATGCTGTCCAACTTGCCGATAGCAGCGCCCAAGCGCGTGATTTTATGTTGGACAGGAAGATGGAGCGCGGTGAAGATATGTTCCAACAACTCGAGAAAATAATAATCTATCCTCTTTGCAAACGTGTGCCGATAGACTTTTGGAAAATCATTGAAGATAGGAAGCCAGATGCTATACGCAGTTTTTGCTTTACCACGACGGGACGGCGCTGAGGGGGGGGGCAGACATACAGGGACATATTAGATTTGATAACATGAAAAAATTTCACGAGTACTATAACAATATCATAATTATCGATAATCTTCTGCGGGCATGGGAGGTGTTTGTGCAGGACAAGAAGAAGCGAGAGGATGTTGCACTATTCCAGGCACATCTGATGGATAATGTTATGGATCTTCAAATGTCGCTTGCTGAGAAAACGTATATCCATGGCGCGTATCACGCGTTCACCATTTCAGATCCCAAGCCGCGACAGATTCACAAGGCGACGGTCAGGGACCGCTTGTTGCATCACTTGTTATATCAGGAACTGTATTGGTATTTTGATCGACAATATATCTACGATTCGTACTCATGCCGCGTGGCCAAAGGTACTCATCGGGCGATATATCAGTTTGCGACATACGGCCGTCAGGTATCGCGAAACAATAGTCGAACATGCTACGTGTTGAAGTGCGACATTCGGAAGTTTTTTGCCAGTATCGATCATGGAATATTGAAATCCATACTCGCACGATATGTCCAAGATAGTGATATCCTTTGGCTGTTGAGCCAGGTGATTGATAGTTTCCATACCGATGGCCGCCCAAAGGTTGGGTTGCCTTTGGGCAATTTGACTAGTCAACTACTGGTCAATGTCTATATGAACGAGTTTGATCAATATGTGAAACGTCGTTTGCAGGTACGCAACTATATCCGCTATGCTGACGATTTCGTAGTTATTGACAAGTGTAAGGAATATGTTGAGACATTGCTTCTTTTGTTTAAACAATTTTTAGATGAGCATTTGCATCTTTCGCTCCATCCGGACAAGGTCTTTATTAAGACGCTTGCGTCTGGGGTCGATTTTCTTGGGTGGGTGCACTTTCCTCGTCATCGTGTTTTGAGGACATCAACGAAATGTCGAATGGTCAGGCGTCTCAAAGAATTTCCTTCAAAAGAGTCGATTGCTTCCTACCGAGGCCTGCTCAAACACGGCAATACCCATAAGCTGCTTTTGCAAAACCTTCAAAACACGCTAGGATAAGAGTACTGATTTAACCTCCCTATTTTCCTATGTATACCAAGCACACATTCCCTAATGGCCTGCGCACGATCGTTGCGCCAATGTATGACACAAAGTCGGTTACCGTTCTTGTACTTCACGGTGTCGGATCGCGTCATGAGACCAAGAAGATCAACGGTATTTCACACTTCCTTGAACACATGATGTTCAAAGGCACCAAGCGTCGTCCGAGCACGCTTTCCATCAGCAAAGAGCTGGATGGGGTGGGTGCAGAATACAACGCATATACATCCAAAGATTACACCGGATACTACATCAAGATCGCTTCGGAACACACCGAGATGGCGTTAGATATTTTGTCGGATATGCTGTTTCATTCGCTGTATATGGATAAGGAAATCCAGCGCGAGAAAAAAGTGATTTGTGAGGAGCTCCACATGTACAAAGACAACCCAACGATGTATATCGATACCCTGCTTGAGGGTGCGATGTTTTTGCCCAACAGTCTAGGGTGGGATATCGGGGGAGAAGACGAGACCGTTATGGCAACCACTCGCGAAGAAATAGTCGATTACAAACACGCTCATTATTTGCCATCAAACACGGTGGTGGGTATCGCGGGACGACTTGAAGATAATGCATTAGGTCGACTTGAGCATTATTTTGGCCATACGTGGGGAGAAGGCAAAAAACAAAAAGGATTCCCGAAGTTTGAAATAATTCCTCGTCGTACTCCTAAACTGGAGGTGCATTACAAGGAAACCGAACAGGCACAGGTCGCGCTCGGGTTTTATGGGTATTCGTATACTGATAAAGATGCCTATGCAGCGTCGTTGTTGTCAGTGATTTTGGGGGGGCCTATGAGTTCTCGCTTGTTTATCTCGGTGCGTGAACGCCTTGGTCTTGCCTACAGTATCCGTGCATCATCACAGTCGTTTTCTGACACGGGTATTTTTTCTATCCAGTCAGGGCTTGATAAGACGCGAGTGGCAAAAGCACTCCAAGTAATCGGACTTGAAATCAACAAGATCAAAGAAAAGGGAGTTACCGCCGCTGAACTCACTCGTGCAAAAGATTACCTCAAAGGGCAGATTGCGTTACGTTTGGAAGGATCAGATAGTATTGTTTCATGGTACGTCAATCAAGAATTATTGGCAGGTCAAACCATGACGCCGGATGAAAAATTGGAAAAGATATTTGCGGTAACCCGTGAAGATGTGTTGCGTGTTAGCCGCGATATATTTCAAAAGAAGAATGCCAGCTTAGCCGTCATCGGGCCATACAAAGAAAATACAATTTTTGAAAAAGCATTGGGAGCATTGTAGAATTGGTAACAAAAAACAGGCCTGCGATTATATCAACGGTCTGTTTTTATATAAGGTCGGCAAGGAGGCTCTTGCCGGTCATGTCTGGTGATGGCGCGATATCGAGAAGATCGCACATGGTGGGCGCTACGTCGGCAAGGATGCCGATAGGGTTGATGTTGGCGTCGATAACCACACGCAGTGATTCGTCTTTTATTACCTTTCGTTCGTTGTCAACAATGATAAACGGAACAGGGCTGGTGGAATGTTCTTTGTCGACAAGGCCGGTGATGGGATCTATGACACCCTCTGCATTACCATGATCAGCAGTGATGACGGTAATACCATTGAGTAATTCTTGTTCTTTGAGTATGGTGCCAATGCACTGGTCGATTGTTTCGACACCTTTGATAGTGGCTTTGAGATTTCCGGTATGACCTACCATGTCGGCGTTGGCAAAGTTTGCAAGGATAAAATTATATTGCTTTGACTTGATTTCAGCACAGACGCGCTTGGTGATTTCTCGCGCGCTCATTTCTGGTTTTTCGTCATAGGTTTTTACTTTGGGAGAAGGGATCAATACGCGATCTTCTTTTTTATATATTTCTTCATTTCCGCCGTTGAAAAAATACGTTACGTGCGCGTATTTTTCTGTTTCTGCAATACGAAGTTGAGAAAGACCCGCCTCAGCAATTATTTTTCCAAACGGATTGGAGACATATTCGGGGGGAAACATTACATCAACAGGGAGGTTTTTTTCATATTCAGACATGGTAACGAATTTCAAATTTTTGATCATCCGTTCTCGCGTGAAGCCTTTGAAATCAGGCATCACAAATGCGCGGGTAAGCTGGCGTGCGCGGTCAGGACGGAAGTTGTAAAAGACGATCGCGTCATTGTTTTGGACAGTAGCAAGCGGGACACCTTTTTTATCAGTGATCACTGTCGGTTCGATCATTTCATCGTCAATATTTTTTTTGTACCAATCTTGCAATGCTTGTTGTGGGTCGGTGGCAAATACGCCTTTACCCAAGGTCATTGCATCATAGGCTTTTTGTATGCGATCCCACTTGTTATTGCGATCCATGGAAAAGTAGCGACCGGAGATGGTGGCGATAGTACCCACTTTTATTTTTTTGATCATGTGAGCGAGCTCTTTGAAGTAATCGGCGCTGGCGCGAGGTGGGGAATCGCGGCCGTCAGTGATCGCGTGGATGTATACTTTTTTTATTCGTTCTTTGCGGGCGGCACGAAGGAGTGCGTAAAGATGTTCGATATGACCGTGGACGCCGCCCGGGCTGGCAATGCCGAGGAGGTGCAACGCGCTGTCATTGCGTTTTACATGTTCAAGTGCGTTTGCAAGGACTTCATTGTGGGGAAAGCTGCCTTCGGTGATCGACATTGTAACACGAGGGAGGTCTTGATAGCGCACAAAACCAGCACCAAGATTGAGGTGGCCTACTTCGGAGTTTCCGACTTCTCCCCAGGGTAGACCTACTGCCGATCCGGAGGCATCAAGCACTCCGTAGGGATATTGCATGGGCAGACTGCTCATTACCGGCGTTTTTGCCATCTTGATGGGGTTGTCTTTCTCGATAGGCGAAATTCCCCAGCCATCAAGCACGATTAAGATAAGTGGTCGTTTTTCCATATACATACATGATATCAAAGGGTTTGACATTGAGCTATGTTTTGATATTATAAAGGTGCATAATCGCGTTATGCCGGGGTGATGGAATTGGTAGTCATAGCAGACTCAAAATCTGCCGATCGCAAGGTCATGAGGGTTCGAGTCCCTCCTCCGGCACCATATTAAAAATAATGACAACGTTTTTTCAAAATAATCTTGCATATATTATTGGTGCGGCACTTGGTGATGGTAATTTATCAAACCCCAATGGTCGCGCTGTTCGTTTGCGCATATCATGCGATGCAAAATATCCTGGGATTGCACAAAGAATTGAAGATGCTATCCAAGTCATCAGTCCACACAATAAAGTCAGTAGAGTGCATAGAAAGTCGACGACTTGTTTTGATATCAGCTGCTATTCAAATAAATGGGAGACGTATCTTGGGTGGACTGCGCAAGGTGGTTCAAAAAATATTCAACAAGTTTCGGTACCCATTTGGATTAAAGTTGATAAAGAATTTAGTCGACATTGTCTAAGAGGTTTAATAGAAACTGACGGTTCTATTTATAATGACAGAGGGTATGACATGGTAAATTTTGTTACGATAACAAAATCTCTCGCGGAAGATGTGCTTCAAATGATTAATGGTGCAGGTTTCCTTCCGAAGATCTATTTACTTAAAACTTCCCACCAACCGAGATATAATATTAGAATTTCAAAATCAACACGGGAATTTATTGAATATCTGGATTTAAAAAAAGATTAGCTATGTCTACCTTAGTCCCTAACGAAGGAAAAAAACTTGAGATCGATGTCGATGGCGCGCGGTATGCGCGGTATCCTATTAAGACACACATCGTTACTGACAAAGATGATATCGTCCAGATGGCAAAACAATATGTGATGCCGCATTTGCAGCAAGGCGATATGCTCTTTATTAGCGAACGTATTGTCGCGATCAGTCAGGGTCGCGCATTTCCCATCAAAGACATCAAGCCATCGCGCATGGCAAATTTTTTAGTGAAGTATGTTCACAAATCACCATACGGCATTGGTTTAGGAAGTCCATGGACAATGGAGCTGGCTATTCGTGAAGCAGGGTTTGTTCGGATATTGTTTGCAGCACTCGCATCTGCTGTCACAAAACCATTAGGCATGAAGGGTGTGTTTTACAAGGTAGTGGGGAACAATATCAATGCTATTGACGGGCCGTGTTCCTATACCTTGCCGCCGTATAACGAGTATGCAAAGTTAGGACCGAAAGATCCTGATAGGGTAGCGCGTCGCATCAAAGATGTTCTGAAATGCGAAGTGGTAATTATCGACGCCAATGACTTGGGAGTTAATGTTTTGGGACGATCCGATAAAAAAATCACCGACTCATTGTGTGAGGCTATTTTTCGCGACAATCCATTAGGTCAATCAAAAGAACAAACACCATTGTGCATTGTTAGGAAGGTATAGCGACAAGTTTCTTTCGGATTGCTTTCTTTTTTCTTGATGCCTTCACAGGCATCTTTTTTGTGGGAGCCGCAGGTGTTGCTTCAATCGTTTTGTTCTTATGGAGAAGGGCGAATATGAGGAGTGCGATCGTAATACCAATACAGTCGTTGAAGAGATCACGTATATCAGTGGTGCGAGAGGGGATATATGACTGGATGATTTCACTGTACGCAGCAAATACTACCAAACTCCACGCGGCGACCATGATATGTTTTGAATACGTAAAAAATGTTACGAGTCCTAGTCGTCCAAACAGTAG
>CAYHKW010000034.1:0-10508 GCA_964357385.1 uncultured Gammaproteobacteria bacterium | reverse complement strand
GTGAAGGATCGATCATGTTGTTGGGAGAATCCAAGCGCATGAATGTCGATGCTATTACCTCTGGTTGTCTCTCTCTGGACATTGCGTTGGGGGTGGGTGGGTTTCCTCGTGGCCGTATTATCGAAATCTATGGTCCGGAAAGCTCAGGTAAGACGACATTGTCTCAGCATGTGATTGCTGAAGTTCAAAAAGAAGGAGGACTCGCTGCATTCGTTGACGCAGAGCATGCCTTGGATCCTGAGTATGCAAAAAAGATTGGTATCAACATCGATGAACTTCTTATTTCTCAACCAGACAATGGTGAGCAGGCTCTTGAAATTGTTGAAACGTTAGTACGCTCCAATGCCGTTGATATTATTGTTGTTGACTCAGTGGCAGCGCTTACCCCAAAGGCAGAAATTGAAGGGGATATGGGTGATTCGCACATGGGTCTTCAAGCTCGCCTGATGAGCCAAGCGCTCCGAAAGCTCACGGCTATCATTTCAAAAACAAAGACAGTAGTTATCTTCATCAACCAGACTCGTATGAAGATTGGTGTGGTGTTTGGTAACCCAGAAACAACGACCGGCGGTAATGCATTGAAGTTCTATTGTTCAATTCGTGTTGAAGTACGCCGCGCCGCACAGATTAAGTCCGGTGAGCAAGTGGTGGGGAATCGGGTGAAAGTAAAGATCGTGAAGAATAAAGTTGCACCTCCGTTTACCTTTACTGAGTTTGATATCATGTATAACGAAGGTATCTCGGTCCCCGGTGATGTATTAGATACCGGAGTGACGTATGGGATTATCAAGAAGAGTGGTAATTCATATACGTTCGAAGAAGAAAAATTGGGGGTAGGGCGAGAAAATGTAAAGTCGTTCCTGAAGGCAAACCCAGAACTGACCCAACGAATCCGCGACATGGTCTGGAAGAAGATCCGTGGTATTGAAGATGGTGAGATCGATCCTATTCAAGATGCCATTGACGAAGAAATGCCTCTTGATGATGAGAATATGATCTCCTCGGTTGAGGAGGTGGTGTAGGAGAAGTTAAAAAAAGTTCGTCTATAATAACATAATACCCCTCGTAGCAGAGGGGGTATTATGTTATATTTATAATTATGGAAAAAACTATCAAAAAAATTGCCACGTTTGCAGCATCACAACCGCACGGTGTGTATTTTTTAAATACCAAACAAGAACTTAAAGAGTTTTATCTTGATGGGCTCAGAAAATATAAGACATGGAACGCCATTGCGAGTATCGAGGATTGGCTCCCGGTTGATGCAAAATTTCTTCAGGATTTTCGTAAGGAACTTGATAAAAATAAGGTAAAGACAAAAGTTATTTTTAAAGAGAGTGGACTAAGGTTCGAACCAAAAGGATTAAAATATCGACAAGTAAAAGTCATCCCTCCCTCCTATGATTTTCAAAGTTCTATTGATATTTTGGAAGACAAGATTTTGATAATGAACCCTGACCTTAATGTGTTGGGTCTAGTTGTTGAAATTGAATCAATTCTCGATATCTTTAAAGATATCTTTGATCTTTTGTGGGATACACTTCCTGAATCTAAAAAGAAATAGGTATGAGCGACATGGCTGCCTATGGAGGAAAAAATTGGTCAAGGCTTTGGCAAAAACTCGAACAAGAGGGGAACATTGGTATTGACTATGTTATAAATCCATATCTATATTCTGAAATTGCAAAATTTCTTATCAAGCATCCCTCATCAAAGGTTGTTGATTTTGGAGCAGGGACGAATATTCTCGCTATTCAGTTTATGTATGGATATCAAGCTGTTGTTCCTGGACTAAAAACAATTAAGGATATTCAGAAAGCACGTGATCATGTAAGTGTCTTCATGGGGCTAGAAGGTTCGAGAGAACTAGTGACTCAAGCACAACGATACTTGCGAGATCTTGGTTATCCCCCCAATATAAAGGCTCAGCAATTTGAAATTGCAAAGGGGAAGATAACACCATTTAAAGCGGGATCAGTTGCCTTGACAATCTCTCGAAATTTTCTTATGCATCTGGAAGCACAAGAGTTGGAATACCATCTAGGTGAGGTATACAAGGTTCTACGATCGGAAGGTCGCTATATTACGGCTTTTCTGAATCCCGATTATGAGCAGGATAAATTTCTGAAACAGCAGGGTAGTAAGCACCGTCTTGTAACTAACGAAAAATATTCGTTTACTCATGGAGCACATGGCGAGCACGGCACCTTTTATCATTATTGGAAAGATATAAAAACGTATGAAGTTTTATTTAAGCAATATTTTATTATCAGAAAGAAAATTAAGTGTATTCCAATTATTGACCGTTATAAAAAAGAATACCCCCGCTATTATAAGAAAAATTTACCACTAGCATTTGTATATATTTTAGAGAAGCGATAGATATGGGAACAGTTGAAGAGGTGGTGTAAGGTAAGTATTTACCAAAGAAAAAACGAGCTCATTAAAGGCTCGTTTTTTCTGGGTAATAAAATGTAAATCTTACCCCTTCAAATGTTCATCAAGAAAGGCAGCAACTTTTGGGTATGCGTCTAATCTATTTTTTAGCTTCGCAAGCCCATGTCCTTCATCATCATAGACCAGAAATTGCACATCAACATGGCGCGCTTTCAGGCTATCAACGATTTGCTGTGCTTCCGATAGTGGCACACGAGGATCATTGGCTCCATGAATTACCATCAGAGGTGCTTTAATCTTGTCGACGGAATTCAAAGGCGAAAAGCGTTCCAGAAATTCATTGTCGGTATCCAAGTACCCATACTCTGCTTCGCGCATGGCACGACGATAGGAAGAGGTATTTCGGAGAAAGTTTCCTAAGTGAGAGATCCCAACGATGTCGATTCCTGCGGCCCATAAGTTAGGTTGGAATGCTAATCCCGCAAGTACCATATACCCGCCGTAGCTTGCACCCATGAGCGCGATTTTGGTGCTGTCGATCTCCGATCTATTTGAAAGATATTTATGCAAATACTCAAGGTCTTTAACAGAGTCCATTCGTTTTTCACGATCATCAAGTGCCATATATTTTTCACCATACCCAGAGCTTCCTCGTACATTTGGTCGTACTACTGCGTATCCTTGATGAAGGAAGTATTGTGTCAGGGCGATAAATGTCGGCCGGTCTTGTCCTTCAGGGCCGCCGTGTACATTAACAATGACAGGGATTTTTTGATCGCCATTAATCGGAGGAAGATAAAGGAATGCAGGAATTTCCAATCCATCAAACGATGGAAAATGGATGAGCTCAGGTTCAATGAGATCCTCGGGATTCAATGCGCACAAACTATGAGTAATACGGGTAATTTCATTGTTCTCTTGTGACCATGAGTAAATATCGTTGTTGTGTTTCGCATTGTTATATTCAAACATCAAGCGCTTCCCATCATGCGACCATTGCACGCCATGCATGATACCTTTAGGAAATTCACAATGGGGGAGTATTTGAAAATTAGAGACATTATAGAGTTCAACCGTGCCATAGCCATCTTCATTCATGACCACCGCTAATTGTGTTCCGTCTTCTGAAAGTGAAAGTTCGTCGCATTCCCATTTGAGATTAAGTCTATAGGTGCGCTCATTGGTTTTCAGATCATGAAACGCCACTCCTACCATATCCTGATTTTCATTAGTGCGCACAAAGAATCCACTCGAGTCAGTAAGCCAATGCGGCATGCTGTATTTCGCATTTCCTTCATGTTTGGTCAACAGTGTTGTTGTGTCATCATTGAGATCTACCAAATAGAGATCGCGATTATATGACGCATAACTTTTTACAATGACTGCGTAACGATCATCAGGTGAAAACCCAGCAGGGTTACAAAATCCGCCCTGATCAAATACAGTACGCACCTCACCAGTTTTTACATTCATGATTACAATATCAAAATCAGTGCCATTTCGTTCATTGTGGGCATACATGATAGAGACACCGTCATACGACCATCCCCCGAATTTATATTGCACTGCTTTTTTGTCCGTAAGCAGTATTGTCGTATCAGTGTCCATGTCAAGAAGATAAAGTTGGGTATTCTCATTTCCACCCTCCGCCATGCCAAATATGAGTTTGTTTTCTTTAGGAGAAAATTCACCGAATGATATGGCGTTGTCGTAGGATGTCAATTGTTTTTTGGTGTTATCTTTGAATGAATATAGATATAATTGTGATACCCCAGAGTCATTATTAAGAAATGATATCAGTGAGTCATCATGGTTTAATGAATACCCATGCGATGAACGCGTTTCAAGAAAGTCTTTCATCTCTTTTTGTGCGTGACGAGACGCATTAGTATCGGACATAGTGGATGGTGGTTACGAGTAAATCTTATGTGCTTTTATACACATCGTGGGCTCCAATGGAAATAAGCAGAATATCTCCGTTATCTTGTCGTTCAAAGATAATACGGTATTTTAGAGTAATTGAAATTGACCATAGTCCATCCAATTTACCTTTGAGTGGGTGAAGTCGCAGGGAAGGGTGAAGGGGGTTGTCTCGAAATAGTTGTTCCTTTTCTATCGCAAGGTGTTTGATTTGGTCAGGCAGTCCTCTAAATTCTTTTTGGAAGTCTTTGGTGGATAAGATCGAGACGACGATCATAGGAGGTCTGCTAAAGAGTTGATTTTCATGACATCTCCTTTTGCGTAATCAGCACGCGCTTTTTTTGCTTTTTTAAGCAGTGCTTCTTCAGAGATAAGATTCTTGTCTAAGGAAATCAAATACTGGATATAGGCACTCAGTGACGTATACCCCCGTTTTTTGCTCAGCAATTTTGTCTCTGCAAGCACGGTAGGATCCAACGAAAGACTTAAGACTTGGCGCATAGTGCTACGGTATAATGAGTATCGAATGTGCGGTAATATTAATACACCTGTAATAATTTGTCAAACTGAATGTGCAGAATCTATTTCATCAAATGAGCATCAAGAAAGGCAGTCACTTACTTAAAAATACTAATCCACGCTCTTGTATTTGTTAAAGAAAAAACGAGCTCATTAAGGGCTCGTTTTTGTGATTACTTTTTTTGCTTTTGTGGGAGTTTTCTAAGTGTCACTTCCGCATTATCATTCATGATAAGTTTCAAAGTATTCTCGTCAATATCATACTTTTGTTTTACAAGTCTCCAAATTTCAATGAGATTTGTATAGCACCAATACTCGACCTCCTCTCCTCTCAATAGTATATCAGCTGTTTGTTTTGCTTGTTCAATATCCGGACTAAGAGGTTCGCATTTTGTTTTTTTGAATCTCTTTTTTGCTTCCTCGGATACTTTAATAGAAGCACCTCTTTCACGAACCAGCTCTTGTTTACCTTCACTTGAATTACATGCAGTAATACACAACCAAAACCCAATCAAAATAATTCTTTTCATTTTTTCTCCTCCTTTAAGGAACTAATATATAGTGACATTACGTTTGCCACTGGTAGGCGTTATGACCATAATCCATAACGCCCCTCAGTAGAACCTAACGTTGTTTACCGGTAACCCACTTGACCACTTCTTTTGGATCATCAGAAAAGAATAAGTTCTGCGAAAAATCTTTTTGAGTGAATACGCTGATATCTTCAAAATGATCAGCGATACCTCCTGTTCCTGTGATAATGCCCACTCTCTTCCCTTCTTCAAGCGCGATGGTGATTTCAGAGAGAGTGCCCATGCGCCCATTAAGGGCAATAACACAATCTGCGTCCTTAATCATTTCAAGGCTTCGCATGGTGAAACCGGGGAAATGCTTTACTTCATTGAAGTGGTGCAACCTAAGATTGTCGTGTCGTTTGTGGTGTTTTTCTTTATCTTCATCAGGAGAGTAGGCGACAGTGTGAATACCTGCTTTATTGGCTTTTTTTACGATTTCGCCAGGTATACCAAGAGATCCACCGGTAAGAATTTTTATGTTTGGTATTGTTTTTAATTGTGCGATCAGAACATCAAGTGTTGGTCCAAGAAAATTTGGCAGCTCGGGATGTGCTGATGAAATAATTGCGATGTTCATATTAGCGTTTGGTTGCTGATATAATCATGTAGGTCGGATATTCATTACCATCAATCCTTTCCGCTGAATGAAAATCTGCTTTTTCAACATATGACTGCAAGGAGAAGCGCTTGAAAAATTCAGGCGACAAGTATTCTTGCATGGTGTGTGTTGGTTCTTCGACTGTCACTTCACCGTCAAATAACACTGATTGGACGATCGTTTTTTCAAAGAAATTTTTATGATCTGATTTCTTCTCAAAGAACTGTCGGAAGGGATGAACCACAAGGAAGATAAACGTTCCCGATGGCTGTAATACACGAGAAACTTCCTCATATATTTGGCTCATGTTGTCTGAAGTTTGGAATGCATATTTTGAGATCACAGTGTCAAATGCACTATCCCCGAAAGGAATATGATCAAAATAGCCTAAACAAACATCAAGTGATTTTGCTTTTGCTTCTTCAAGAAGCTTTTCGGATGCATCAACACCAGTAACAGCGTCACCAAAGCGATATTTATAATATTCTATATCAGCACCGTTTCCACATCCAAGATCCAGAATTTTTTTCCCTTGAAGGTTGTTTGCACGCAGTACGTTATAGAATACTCGATTGCTATATTTATTTCCTTCGTCATGAATACGCGAGAATAACACGGCGAGCTTGTTGTATTGTTTTGTTAATTGATTAATCATATATTTATTTCTTTTTACCAACGACGATAAAGAAGTCGGGATAGATATCTCGTCCAGGAAAGTTAGCAGACTCTGGGTCATGGTGTTCCGAAAAGGAAAGCATGTCGAAGTGATTTAGATATTCGGGGCTGAAGAATTCGTTGAATGTATGGCTCGGTTCCACAATGGTAAATGCACCCCCGAATACTAAGAGGTCGACATTTTTCTGTGTGAAATAGTCCTTCTTTGAATCAGGCTGTTCCATGAATAGTCTTAAGGGGTGAGTCGTCAAATAGGCAAACATGCCTCCTGGCTTTAATATCCGTGCGACTTCAGAGAATATTGTGTCTACCTCTTCGACGGTTCCAACGGCATACTTTGAAACGACGATATCAAAGGAGCTGTCTTGATAGGGGAGAGCGCGCATATCGCCAACCTTGAATTCTGTAGTGGGATGCACCTTTTTTGCTTCCTCAATGAGTTTTTCAGATGCATCAAGGCCAAAGCACTGAGCACCCCGTTGTTCATAATTGGGGATATCTTGACCATCTCCGCATGCCATATCAAGTAGTTTTTTTCCTTTAAAATCAAAGGTAAGAGAATCATAAAATGGTCTTCGAATTACGTCATCTGTTTTAGAGACATAATGAGAAAATGACTCACTAAAATTGTTATATTGTTTTGATAAATTTGTCATATTTTTGTTTAACTTTTACTTATAAACTAATTATGACGTAAATGATCAATATTACAAAAAAAGAAGCCATAATGACAAAAAATTAAACAAAAAGTTTAAAGTATGCTATACTGTAAATATATGATTTTTTCAACAAAAGAGTCTCTTGAAGACAGCATTGTCCGGCTTCTTCTCGACAATACATGTAAGGTCAAAGACCTTCAGAGCCTCCTTCATAAGGAGCATGCTGAGGTAACTATCCAAGGTATCTATAAAAGTCTGGGTATTCTTTTGTCTGAGGAGATTATTATAAAACGAGGCATTTTATACTCATTAAGTGAAGAATGGAGGAGTCATGTAGTGGACAAATTAAGCAAAACAGTGCAGGGGATTACACTTGCAGAAGGAGAAAAGGTTAGCTTTGACCTTGCATCCCTGATTCATCTTGACCAGCAATGGAAAAATCTTGTTTTACCATTACACAAAGCCCATCCCGATGATCCCATTTTTCTCTATGAATTACATGAAATTTGGATCCATCTTGATGAAACACGAAAGGCAAGTGAGTACGCATATTTTTCTTCATTTCTTGAGAAGAAAATATATGCATTTTGCCAATTAGGAGGAGATACGGTTCATGATCGCGCTTTGAAAAAAGAATTACAGAATGAATATATGCAGGTTGCCACTGGGACAGAGTTTTTTCCAAAAACAGACTATCCTGCAATTTTTAATGATTATATTATTACTACCCGTTTATCAAAAAGTGTAGCCTCTAAGATAGAGGTTTGTTATGAATCAAGCCCAACCCTTTTAGAACTAGAAGCTCGTTTACAAAAAATTGGTATTGAAAAGAAAAAAGTGAAACTCACGATTGAGCGCAATCGTGCAAAAGCAAAACGCTTGCGCAAAAAATTATCAAAGAACTTTTTTGTACCTCAGGAGCTGATAAACCAATTTGGTTTGTATTAAGAGACCAAAAAAGGAACCCAAAACGGTTCCTTTTTACATACCCAATAATATCTAGTTCACTCGTTCAACATATTCACCGCTTTCGGTGTTGAATCACGTCGCCTTCTTTTACAAACAGGGGAGCGTTGGTAATAAATCCGCCTTCGGGCGTTTTTGGTATGAGGTTGACTAGATATAGCCTCTTTAGTATTATTGGCGTAATAGTTCATTTAAAGGAGGTGAAGATGATTGATTATAGCAAACAGGCGGATATAGCATCGGCATTCTATGGTACTGGTGAATTTTTAAAGAAATGGGCCGATGAAAGTATTGATGATGAAAATGATTTCGCATTATTTAATACGCTCCTTCAGCCGTTCATAAAAGAGAAAACACCTGATTTTTTCATCATGGGCGCAGGGTATGGAAGATTGTTGTCAGAGATGATTGATTGTTACTCTGATTCTCATTTTACCGCGATTGAAATTGCACGAAATTTTATCATACTACTTGCTGACCTGAAGTATTCAGATACACTTCGATTTTCGAGACTGCGAGTGATAATGGAAGACATGAAGGTGTTTATCCCTTCAATCTCTGCAGATCGTATTTGTGTAGTAACCTTTCAGTGGGCAACACTTGCTGAGCTGGGTTCGAGAACTAATCTTGAGCGGTTTATCAAGCAGATATCATCGTACCATTCTTCAATGATTCTGATCGGTGACATGCCCTATCCTGAAGCATATGATAGTTTGATGAAGGAGTTTTCGCAGAGATATTCATTGGACGAGCACGAATACGGTCTGATGATCGTACCTAGTCAATTATCGGAGCATGTCGTCTATATCCCTCGTAAAGAATTATTGTTTAAGATGTTCTCAGACGAAGGATTCGATACGATTAATTCGGTGGATTATTGTAATAAAGTAGGTATCAAACGATATTATTTCTGTGCGCAGAAGCAAACATGAAAATACAAAAAAGGAACCCAAAACGGTTCCTTTTACATACCCAACAATAAACTCGAGTTTACTCGTTCAACGTATTCACCGCTTTCAGTGTTGATACGAATTACATCGCCTTCTTTTACAAAACAAGGGAGCGTTGGTAAAAAATCCGGGCGGTTGTCTTGACTTTTAACATATGCCGTATATACTTGCAGTATTGTTATGTTTGAAAAGAGAGGTATTTATAATGGTCACGGTTGTAGTGAATGGTCTTCCAAGTTTCATGGGAGAAGAATTAGATAAAAAGATAGTCGGCGATATTAAGAATGCTATCATTTCGATTAAGGAATTGGGGGTTGTAAACCCTAGAGAGATATCTGTGCTCTTGCCAGTGTCTTCGGATTCGGGCGATGAGTTATTAATTGTTATCACTCTTTTTAGAAAACTTACCCGTACACCAATAGTGTTAAAGTGTTTGTCAGAAACAGTGGTCGCGTCACTTCATAACATTACTAAGGAATTTATCCCAAGGTGTCATTTAATAAAAGTCGTTCCTCTAGCAATTGATCCAAAAACACAAAATTGCTTTTCGGTATGGCGTTCTGAAAAAGATGTTGTAAGGAATGATCAGATCTACCTGACTCCGATATTGAGTACGAGAATACCGTAAAACGGTTGCGCAAAAAAACTATCAAAGAACTTTTTTGTACCTCAAGAGCTGATAAAACAATTTGATTTGTATTAGAATATTAAAAAAGGAAGCACAATTCTGCTTCCTTTTAATTTACTCTTCGTCAAAGTAATGTACACGCATGATTGCCCTACTTACTTTGTATGCATTATGGCGAATAAGCGTTCGGGTAATGAGTTTGTCATTAGGATCTTGAATGTGAATATGCTCTGAAATGAGTTTTATTCCCAGTGAAGTATATCTCATTGTGTTTAATATATTTTCATCGTACTCAACCCATTGTTCATCTTTTTTAGCATACTTTTCAAGCAACTCCACGGGAGGTCGTTCAGTATTATAAAGGACAAAATCGCACCAATTCTCACCAATATATTCCGCTATCTTATTTACAAAATCATGCACCTTGAAACCGTCGGTTTGTCCTGGTTTGGTAACAAGATTACAGATATATATTTTCTTTGCCTTAGATGCTTTTATAATTTGACCAAAATTATCAACCAGCAGGGTCGGTATGAGGGATGAAAATAAATTTCCTGGAACGATCAAGATTATGTCAGCATTGGCGATCACTTCAAGAATCGCAGTATTGAGTGTTCCTTT
>CAYHKW010000033.1:0-10754 GCA_964357385.1 uncultured Gammaproteobacteria bacterium | reverse complement strand
CGAGCCACGTGGTGTTCATTTTTGCTACCACTGAATTGCATAAAGTTCCCGCAAGCATTATTTCTAGATTCGAGCGATTTGATTTCAAAAAGATTCCTGCAAAGGAAATGTTTGCTCGTTTGGCGTTTATTACCAAAGCGGAAAAGAAAACGATCGAAAAGGAAGTGTTGCAGGACATTGTCCGCCTTTCTCAAGGATGCCAGCGCGATGCAGAAAGCCTTTTGGGGCAGGTATTGTCGTTGGGAGCAGATATAACCCACAAAGACGCGGCAGCAATATTGCCTCGTACTGATCATGCACTGGTACTTGCCATGGCGGATGCCGTATCTACGAAAGATTCTCAAAAAGGACTCATGTTGGTGGAGCAATTGATTGAAAATGGCGTAGATCTTGATGTATTCGTGGGTGATATGATAGAGTACCTGCGCAACGTCATGCTGTATAAGAATAATGTAGCAAGCCTGGTGGATGCTGACGAGGTGGCAAATTTAAAGCTTATTGAGCTTTCATCAACACTTTCAATGGGGGAAATTCTCACCTTGATTGGTCATTGGATGATGGCGCAAAAGGATGCGCGCTGGTTTTCCTTGCCGCAGCTGCCACTTGAGATTGCGGTGGTGAAAGGGTGCACGCGAGGAGAGTAGCAATATGTACTTAGAGCTGCGAGATCGTCTAACGGTAGGACGCGACCCTCTGGAGGTCGTTATCTTGGTTCAAATCCAAGTCTCGCAGCTGTGAGTAGATATCATACAAAATGCGCCCTTCAGGCGTGTTTTTTTGTTTTGGGATCCATTAGGTCTACCTCTTCACAGGATCTTGACAAAAATACTTTAAAGTGGTAGTCTCGAAGCGATGTATATTAAAATTTAAAATCAAATTGGAGGTAAGGAGCATGGCGCGTATAGATATCACCGATGAATCAATGGAAAAACTGGTAAAAGAGTACGCTAGGGGTATAGAACGATGGAAAGAGCACGAATTTATGGTGTATATCCAAGAAACGAGTAATGTTCGATTGGGACAGGATATTATTTTGAATGGCTTTCCAAAGGGCTTTATGAAAAGCAAAAAAATTCATGAATTCATCGAAAACAGAGAACTTTTAGTACTTGCCTTGTATACCAATGAAAGATATAATAAGACAGAAGAAGAAGATCGTATCTCTAGGGATGTGGATGGGTATAGATTTGAACTACGTGTTCACACACTCCAAAGACCGGGACCGACTTTAGAGTGCACCATAAAAAAAGTACAATAAAGTACGATTTTTTTCAAAGGTAAAGGGTAGTCAATATATTATTGACTACCCTTTTATAAAAATAGGAAATTTGCTCAAATGAGCACATCATTGCTACAATTGCCGCATAAGAGCTATCACTACACTATGCGAAAAATAATCACCACCACTTTTATTACTCTCGATGGCGTTATGCAGGCACCGGGCGGACCAGAAGAGGATACTTCTAATGGTTTTAAGTATGGCGGTTGGCAAGTATCGGTACCCATGGACGAGATGATGGGCTCTACCCTTTCAGCAGCAATGGCCGCTCCGTTCGAACTGCTGCTTGGCAAGACTACCTATAACATTTTTGCTTCATACTGGCCTCACGCAAAGACAGACAGCGAAGTAGCGATACCGTTTAATAGCACGAAAAAATATGTGGTGTCGCACGAATCCTTCGAGCCAGCTTGGAATAATTCGACGTGTATCACGGGCGATGTTGTGGCGCAAATTCAGAAACTCAAAGAAGAGGACGGTTCGAATTTGTGGGTCTGGGGTAGCGGAAATCTCATCCAGACATTGCTTAAACACAATCTTATCGATCAGATGCAAGTATGGATTTACCCTTTGACTATCGGTAGTGGCAAGCGACTTTTTGCAGATGGGACGCAAGCCCAAAAGTTTTCACTTATTGAGTCAAAAATTTCCAGCACCGGTGTGATCCTCGCCACGTATGAACCAGTGCCCGGATTCAAGACGGGCCGAGTGGATGAGTAATTACAACAATTTTATGAAAATCATGATCGTCGGAAGTATGGCATTTGCCAAAGAAATGGACGAAACAAAACAGAAACTTGAGACAATGGGACATTCAGTGGAGGTACCCTGTGATACCTATGATCATATTGCTGATTCAACCCTACGCAGTGACGAAATAAAAAATAAGGAACACGCAACCAAAAACGATGTTTTTCGACGTTGTTTTGACCTATTGGCCGATAGCGATGCAATTTTAGCCCTCAATATGAATCAAAACGGTATTCGTGGATATATTGGTGTGGCTTGCCTTATGGAAATCGGCCTTGCGCATTATCTTAAAAAGAAGATCTTTATTCTCAATAGAATTGATCCTACCGAACGCTATGCAACTGATGTTGAAATACTAGGAGGGATTACGTTGAATGGAGAAATTCAAAAGATTCAAGAATTTTCAAATTAATCCTACAATATATGGTTACTATTCGTCTCGCAAAAAAAGAAGACCTTCCTATACTTGCAGCCATATACACAAAGGTCTATGACGTTGTTAGGATAGGAGAAAAATGGACTGCCAAAGCTGCTGAGAACATGTTAGAGTCCTATTTACATAAACAGCCAGACCTCGCATTTCTTGCAGAATGGGAAGGAACGATTGTAGGAGGATTTTTCTCAGGCATTAAACCTCTCTATGATGGCAATCACTTATTTGATGGAGATGCCTTTATTCACCCCGATTACCAACACAAAGGGATTGGTAAAGCACTTTTTAAACGAATGTTTAAAGAAGCGCTAGAAAAGTATAATGCCAAAACATTTTCTGCGTTTACGTATAATGGTTCTGATTTTCCAATGAACTGGTATAAAAAGCTTGGGTTTCGGGAAATTACCAAATGGACAATTTTTTCAGGAGATATCCCAGGAGCATTAAAAAAACTTGATAACGATGCTTAGAGTCTATGTCAGTAACCATCAAAGAGTACCTCAACGTAACCCCCGAAGAAATTGAAGCTAAAGAGCATAATATCTATATTGGCATCAGTTTGGGGAATAAATTCTTTTCGCCCGAACACATTAAAGAATATTTACTGTGGGCTTTGAAATACACAAAAGATGATGTGTTAGTACTCATTGCCGACCGTATTCACGCAATCAACTACCAAGTATTTAATAACTACAAAGAAGCGCGGGCTATTTCGCGGGCACTACGAATAGGCAAGGACAAGCATGATGAAATAGAAAAAGTGATTGAGGAGTTTCCTGAATCTCAAAGAAAGAGAATGCATATAATTGGTTGGGAAGAGGTTGTGAATACTTCAGCATACTCAAATAATATCGCCATCATAAAAGAGCAATTTGCATCAAACACCGATTTTCATGATGCAATTTTCACCATGATAGATGATAGTTTGGGCCAAAGGGCGCGCGATTTAAGCAATGAAAAGAAGGAATTGCTTTCCAACTATATCCTTGAAGAGTTTCCTATTCTTCTTTGCGGTATTGATTTTGGTGGCAAGGAATATACGTTGTTTCCATACCCAGGCATTGGATACATGGACAAGGTAATGGATAATATCATTCAGCATAAGGAATTTCCTGATTTGTTTGATAAAGTTACGTTTTTGAAAAAAGAAGTAGCAAAAGTGGAAATGTACTGTGATGAATAGCATTATGTAATGGTTCCTATTTTTACTTTTCAGTACATAATTGGCAGGTTTTCGGTGTTTCTGATAGCATTGTTTTAGCTAAAACTTTTTCAATACTATGCCCCATATCCACGAAAAGTACGATTTCGTTGTTTTGATCATAATCGTTCATGATAATAAGGTACTGCTGGTGAATCATCCTCAGTATAGTCAGTGGATGCCAGTTGGGGGACATATTGAACTGGATGAAGATCCAGAAGAAGCATTATTTAGAGAGGTGCAAGAAGAAACAGGGTTAGAGGTTGAATTTTTGACGAGTAAGCCAACAATTAGCTCTTCCGAATTTCGATTTATACTCAAACCGAATTTTATCGATGCGCATGATGCAAATCCGCCCCATAAGCATATTGCATTTACGTATTTTGCTGTTGCTAAAAGCAATATGGCAGCAAGGTCTGACGAACATCTCGATATGAAATGGTTAACCGAAGATGAACTTGAACAGCCAGAGTATAATCTCTCAGAGAGGGTTAAGTTTTATTCTAAGGAAGCGTTAGTACTGGCTAGAGAAAAAGTTTAAATTTTTTGATGTATGAACGAGCAAATACAAAAACGTCTTGTTGAAGCAAAAGAATCCCATATATTCCCTGGCGCCGTTGTGGGTTGGGTAAAACGTGACGGTACACGTGGGGTCGTTTCTTGTGGTCGATTTACGTATGATCAGGATGCGGTACCGATTCAGAGCGATTCTATTTTTGATGTCGCTTCTTTAACAAAAGCAATCCCGACTGGTTCCTTAGCGCTCCAACTCATTGAGGAGGGCATGCTTTCTCTGCAAGATCAGGTGGTCAAGTATATTCCTGAATTCAATAATTCATATTGTGAGCAAGTTCTTGTTAAACATCTTCTGACGTATTCCATGCTTCTTGACCTCAAGCGTCCGTTATCATCATACAAAGATTTGCTTCCTGAAGAGCTTCTTAATGTCATTATGACCACCGATTTGGCATATATACCTGGTACAAAATTTCACTATTCAAATACGCCCGCACTGCTTTTGGGTATTATTTTGGAACGAATAACAGGCAAGACGCTTGATGTTCTTGCGGATGAACGATTTTTTCTCTCTTTGGGGATGTCTCGTACAACATTTCATCCCAATAAATTTTCAAAAGAAGAAATTGTTCCCACCGAAATTGATGATTGGCGAGGAGAGGTCAGGGGTGTAGTGCATGATGAAGCAAGTTATACACTCCAAAAGAAGATGATGCCTGGATGCGCAGGGTTATTTAGCACTGTTCCTGATCTTTTGATATTTATGGAAATGATGCTCAATGAGGGGTCATACAAAGGCAAACAGTATTTTTCAAAAGAAATGATGAACGCAGTACAGACAAATCAGTTATCGATTCTTGATGAATCAATGGGTTTGGGATGGGAATTAAACCAACCGCGATTTATGGGAACATGTGCAAATGAACATATGTTTGGCAAAACAGGCTTTACGGGCTGTGTTATTCTTTGTGATCAAGAAAAAGGAATCGCATGTGTTATGCTTTCAAATCGTACGTATCCCAAAAGACCACCCGACGGGACTGATATCAATCAGGTGCGGTGTGATATTGCTGATATTGTATTTAAGCAAACTTTAATTGTATGACCCCACTTGCACAACCATAGAGGAAAATCATATAATTATAAAAACTTTCTTTTTTTATAATTTATGATCTATCTATTCAAGCGTGCGCTCGGGATCTCGTTCGTATTATATGCGGCAACATTTGTAGTAGGGATTCTTGCGGGAGTACTCTCACAGCAAGACATGGCTTCGTTAAATACGGTCTCTGATTCGTTTTGGTGTGTGGGAATGGGCGCGGCAACAGTGCTTTCTGTTCTTTTTGCCTTTTGGTATTTCAAAAATCGCGCCATTTCCGCTTCTACAAAAAGCGGTTTGCTGTTTGGATTGACGACGGTTATCCTTTCATTTTTTCTTGACCTTGCTCTTTTTTCATTGGGTAACGCTGGTGGGGCAAATGTTGATCTCCTTGCGTATTATAGCGATCCAAGATTTTGGGTTATTATCGCATTAGTCTTGGGTGCTACAACGCTGGTCGGACACATTAAAAGCCACCCAATGAAGCGCAATACTATGATTATTGCAGCGATTGGGTTGATTGTGGTTACTGTCGGTGCCTGCGCGATAACTCAGTATATGACAGACAAGACGGCTATAGCACCTGAACAGAAAAACAGCGAAATGCTTAAAAATGGAAATACGGTCGCGATTGTCTCAACTGATAATGTTGAATATTTTGCTGGCGCAAAGGGATATTTTGTGCGACCTGAAGCACCCGGCAATTATCCTGGCGTTGTTATGATTCATGAAAACCGCGGTTTGCGTTCAGAAATCCGTGACACTGCTCAAACACTGGCCAAAGAAGGGTACCTGGTACTTGCGGTTGATCTTTTGGGTGGCGTTGCAGAAGACCAGGATGGTGCTCGAGCTCTCACCGCAGAATTTAAACAAGAAACAGGCACCGCGAACATGCGTGCGGCTGTTGACTATCTTCGTGCACAAGGGGCTCAAAAAATTGCCTCGCTGGGATGGTGCTTTGGAGGACGGCAGTCGGTGGAACTTGCAATTTCGGGTGAACAGCTTGATGCGACCGTAGTATATTACGGAGGAGGCATGGCTACATCAGTTGAAAAGCTTACGCCGATCAAGTGGCCGGTATTGGGTATCTTTGGTGATAAAGACCAAGCAATTCCTGTTGATATGGTGAAAACATTTGAGGCTTCATTAAATACCTTGGGCATCAAAAACGAAATATATATCTATCCCGGCGTTGGTCACGCATTTGCCAATCCTTCCGGTATGAACTATGCTCCACAGGAAACAATAGATGCTTGGGAAAAGACACTTCAGTTCTTGAAGACGAACTTGTATTAAGGATGTTACGCACATGGGCGGCTTAATAAAATTTTATGAAATTATTACTGACTTCTGGGGGTATAACCAACTCATCAATCGCCAACTCTCTATTTGATTTAGTTGGCAAAAAAGCCGAAGACATTTCGCTTGTTTTTATCCCGACGGCTTCAAACACCGAACAAGGCGACAAGAGTTGGTTTATTAATGATCTGATCAATTTAAAAAACTGTCATTTTAAGTCGATTGCTATTGCAGATATCTCGGCAGTTGAGGAAGATATCTGGAGACCGCAATTTGAAGAGGCTGACGTACTCTTTTTTGAAGGGGGCAATACGTATCACCTTATGCAATGGATTAACAAATCGGGACTGATTTCAATGCTGCCAGATTTGTTAAAAAATAAGGTGTATGTAGGATCAAGCGCAGGGAGTATGGTGATGTGTAAAGACATCACTCCAAAAATTGAGATGGGGCTGTATGGTGAGGACATCTCTGGCATAGAAAACATTCCCTGCCTTAATTTGGTGAATTTTTTTACTTTTTACCGCATTTGAATTCTCCGCACTTTAATTTGCGAAATGAAACGATAATAAAAGAAGCAGTAAGCGGACTTGAAAGTCCTGTATATGCTCTTGATGATAACTCAGCATTAAAGGTGGTTGATGGAACTATTGAAGTGGTAGGCGAGGGGAAATGGCTTGTTATAAATGAAGCAAAATAAGCTACTTGATTTTAGAAAAATTGCTTGTTAGGCTTGATGAAGCCAAAACATATTTCGTACCTTAAAGGAGGGCACAGTGAAAGACACGACAAAGGAAACATATAATCGGATTGCGAAGGACTGGGCAAAGGATCATGAATCGGATGTTTGGTGGATTGAAGGAACTGACAAATTCCTTTCTTTCTTGCAGAAGGGCAACTCAATTCTGGATGTTGGATGCGGCGCTGGTCATAAATCAAAATACTTTGCTGATAGGGGATTTGGTGTAGTCGGGATTGATTTTTCTGAAGAAATGGTGAAGATATCATCAGAGCATCTTCTTGAGGGGATATTTTTTGTAAAAGACGTCCATGAACCGTTGGGATTTGAGAAATCATTTGATGCAGTGTTTGCTCAAGCAGTACTGTTGCATGTTGCCAAAAAGGATATTAATGCGATTTTAGAAAATCTCTTGACAGTGTTGAAGCAGGGAGGCTATCTGTATGTCGCCGTCAAAGAAACGCGACCAGGAGACAAGGAAGAGGAAATTGCAACAGAGAATGATTACGGTTATGAGTATGAACGTTTTTTTAGCTACTTCACGATGGATGAATTGAGGGGGTATTTGTCAAATGCAGGTCTAGAGGTGATATATGAAACCATCACCGTATCGGGGAAAAAGAATTGGATCCAGGTCGTGGCACAAAAGTGAAGGATCATGCCGTTTAATTGACGGCTTTTTTATTTATCATTGCTTCCAATATCTCTATTTGCTAGGATAGTATCAATAGTATTCGACTTTTATCATAATCAATATGCCTAAAAAAGAGGAGTTCAAAATCAATGGAGATGGACTGCTTGCTAAGGTAAAACAACTCATCCACGAAGGCAATGTTCGCCGCATTATCATTAAGAATGAGGAAGGTAAGACCCTTATAGAAATACCGCTTACTATCGGAGCAATCGGTGCAGTGCTTGCACCTGCCCTTGCGGCCGTTGGTACCATTGCGGCACTGGTGACTAATTGCACTATTGTTGTTGAGAAGAGATAGTTTGATTGTAAAAGATCCTCAAGAAGTGTGGGAGATCATGCCCTAAGTTTAGTTGCGAAGGCTTCTTCAACGAGAAGTCTTTAAGTTTTTTACATTGACAAAAGTCGTTTGCCATGGTTATATTTCCTTATTCTTTAGAATATATTTAGTTCTTTATAGGAGGCAGGAAGTTGGATCAAGAACATATTTCATCGATCATAGGCCCGCAGACATTGCGCGGTAAGGTTGAAGCGGTATTGGTTTCAGGTGATTTTACAAAGAAGGGTTCAGTCGAAGTTGAAAAAATACAGGTGATCTGTAATGAAGGTATCAAGTGGGATGTCCATGGTGGCAAACGCTTGCTCGATGCTCGTGAACACGATCTTTTGGAGATGGATTTTGGCAAAGGCACTGAAGTGGCAAATATTCGGCAATTTTCTGCTGTTTCTGTTGAGGAATATGAACAGATCAAGTTAAAGATGGAGCTACCAAGAGATATTCGTTACGGTGCTTTAGGAGAAAATATCGTAGTAAAGGGGATACCTCACTTTAGCCTGTTGCCTCCTGGCACCAAACTGTTTTTTACTCGTGGAGCGAAGGCTTTGGAAACTGCGGTACTTCTCATTATGGAAGAAAATGGCCCTTGTATTGAGCCAGGCAAAGAGATTGAAAAAGATTTCGCTGAGCTCGGCAAGGTAGCAGGTACGTTCGTAAAAGCAGCAATGGGTCTTCGTGGTGTAGTAGGTATCGTGTATACAACGGGATTTATTCGAAAAGGTGATACGGTCATTGCAAAAATTCCCCAACAACGAATATATACGGCAATAGCAGGAGGTACTCGATGAATACGGAGAAAATTATTAGCACGCTTGAAATATACCGAGATAAACTAAAGGGGCAAGGAGCTATATCCGTAGAATATCCTTGTGGAAAAATGCTCCGCTCGCTTCATGATGCTCTGAATCATTGTCTGGGGCTTATAGACAGAATAGGAGTGTTGGTAGAAGCAGGAAGAACGGAGGGTACTATTTTTAGTGGTATTCATTTTATACAGGTATGTCTTTGGATATCAAGGATATATACCCTGGAAGAGTTAAATGAGCACAATCGCTCTATGGAATAACAATAAGCCGTTCATCTGATCGGCTTTTTTCTTGCGCGAGTGTTTTAAAATGAACAACCCCGCAGCAAGCTACGGGGTTGTTCATTGATGATATTAACGATGCTTTTTTTGTAAACTATACGATTGTTTAATCAATCAGTATGGGCGGTGTTGGTATGATCAAATGATTAACCAAATGAATATATGGCACTAATGCCTATGATTCTTCGTGTGGGCGGCACAAGGTGTTTGGTGTTATTATTTCTCTGGTTGTATTTATATCAGTTGGTTCTGCTGCATATTTTTATTATCAACTCGATTTACTTAAAAAGAATTCACACCAGCAGGAAGAGGCTCAAGTGGCAGCATTGGTAAAGAAAGTTGCCCAGTTGATTGTCCTTCCTGATAACGAAAAACCTACCATTATGACGGTTGCTGATAAGGAAAAATTAAAAGATCAGCCATTCTTTAATCAGGCAACAGTAGGAGATAAGGTGCTGGTATATGCGTCGACTAAAAAAGCGATTTTATATAACCCTCGTGATAATAAGATTGTTGAGGTTGCGTCAATCAATTTAGGACAAAATACGCCCCAAGCCAAAACACCGCCTATTGAACAAAAAACACAGTAATGCTTTAATGAGCCAATGAATCAACCTGCGATACAAGAATATTTTGATATTGTTGACGAGGAGAATAATCTGACGGGTGAGGTACGGCTTCGTTCCGACGCACATGCTCTTGATTTGTGGCATCGTAATGTTCCTATATATTGTTTCTATAAAAAAGACGGCCATTATTATTTTTTGGTACACCTGAGGTCAAAAACAAAAGATCTCTATCCGAACAGTTGGGATACTCATTTTGGTGGACATGTAAAAACAGGCGAAACAGTCGAGCAAACTGCCGTTTCAGAGTTGAAGGAGGAGATTGGGTTGGGTGTGAATTTTGCTGATCTTATAGCGGGGCCAATTTTCAAAAATGATAAGGGTGATGACAAGCGGTTTGACTATCTCTTTTTTTATAACGGCTCACTGGATATTCGTCATCTGCGGTTTCAAGACCACGAAGTACAAGAAGTGAAATGGATGTCTGAGGACGAGATACTCAATGCATTCCAAACAGAAAAGCATCTCTGGACCAAAGGACTCAAGGATTTTGGATTTGTGTTGAGTGAATTAAAGAAAATAGATATAGTATAATGGTATTGAGAATATCCCTAAAATAATATTAATCGTTGGCGGCATCATCATTGCATTATTTGCCACCTTTTTTGGTATCTATCTGGTACTACCCGGAACATAGGATAATGCACCGTCCTATTGACAAAAAACCAAAAATGTGCTATGGTGATGGTAGATATTT